>JAOASR010000026.1 GCA_030158585.1 Microcella sp. | reverse complement strand
CGGCGCCGTTGTGCTCATCCACGAGGGCTCGACCCTCATCGTGGTCGCCAATGCGTTGCGCTTGCTGAATTTCGATCGCAACAAGGAGCACCAGGGTATTCAGCACGAGGATTCCCCTCCTCGCAAGAAGCCCGCGCCCACGGCGGAGTGAGTACGCGCATGGTCGCCAGGCACGTCGTCGATGCCTGTGATGGGCGGGGACTCGCCGAGGGAGGTGCGGGGCCATTGTTGGCACGGAGTGAGACAAGCGGGAAGTGCTGTCGAGTATCTTGGCGTCCTCCCCGTCAAAGCCTTGCGACACTAACGACTGCTTGTCAGGGGTGCACTCCCCACCTTGCCCAGTGAAGCTTGCGGAGTCAGGGAAAGGGACCGTGATCCACTGTCTCGAGCGCAGCCAAAAGCACAGTCGCCTGCATTGGGCGAGTGACTACTCTCACGTGGACTGGGTACTTGTCGGGAGTGGCGGTGTAGACGCGCGTGTCGTGCAGAGGGCCGGGCCGCGTGACGATGTCTCCCCCGCGCGTGGATCACGAACCGCTCCGCGGGTACGGCGATGCCGCCCGCGACGACCCATTGGCCACCCACCCTCGACGCGTTGTTGACGCTATCGATCGCCGCGGCCTCGTCGCCGGTGGCCGATTCGCTCCTGTCCTCGATGACCGAGATCAGGAAGTGCACGTCAGACTCGTTCGTCGTCGCGCTCGTCGGGCACCCAGCGGAGCAGGTCCCCCGGCTGGCAGCCGAGCACCGCGCACAGGGCGTCGAGCGTGCTGAACCGCACGGCCTTGGCACGTCCGTTCTTGAGCACCGCGAGGTTGGCGGGCGTGATCCCGACGCGCTCCGCGAGCACTCCGACGGGCATCTTGCGTCGCGCGAGCATGACATCGATGTCGACGATGATCGCCATCAGATCACCTCGTCGAGCTCGGAGCGCAGCTCGCGCGCCTCCCGCTCCCGCGCGATCGCCTGCGCGAGCAGGGCTCGCATGACGACGACGACGAGCGCGACGCCCGCGATCACGAGCGACGCCCCGCACAGCAGCGCGACGACGCCCGGCGCGACCTCCCCCGGGGCGAGAGCGACCGCGAGTACGAGCACGAGCGCCGAGAGCATGACGATCGCGCCGATGATCAGGTCCACCCACCGGAAGGCCGCGTCGCTGAAGACGGAGCCCCGGCGCACGAGGCCCAGCAGTCGCCAGACCGCTATCGCACCGACCTGCAGGCACAGGATGCTCAGCGCGGCGATCGCGACGAGCAGGATCCTCCCCCACAGCGCCTCCCCCTCGAGATCGATCCAGACGAGCGGCAGGATGACGACCTGCACGAGGACGGACCCGAGCAGGGACAGCACGATGATCACGCGGGTCACGACGATCAGTGCCGGGCTCATGAGTGCTCCTATCGATCAACATCCGTAATCTATTGTTTTTCGATAGATCAGTCAAGCCCCAGCTCGCGCCGCTCCCCCGGCGGCGACATCCGGATGAGCTTCTAGGCTCGAAGCGTGCCCGCCGACTCAAACCCCCCGCGCCGCTGCCCCTGCACCTCCGGCCTCCCCTACGACGAGTGCTGCGGCCCGCTCCACCGGAGCGAGCGCGTCGCTCCCACTGCCGAGCAGCTCATGCGCTCGCGATTCTCGGCATTCGCGACCGGCGACGCCGCGTACCTCCTCGCGACGTGGCATCCCTCGACGAGGCCCGTGTCGCTCGAGCTCGACGCGTCGACGCGCTGGTACCGCCTCGACGTCCTGCGCACCGAGCGCGGTGGCCCGCTCGATCGCGACGGCGTCGTCGCCTTCGACGCCCACTACCGCTCCCCCGACGGCGCCGGCGTCCAGCACGAGGTGAGCGTCTTCCGCCGCGATGACGGTCGCTGGTTCTACGTCGCCGAGAACTGACCCCCATCCGGGGGCCCGAGCGCTCCGAAGAGAAGGAGCCAGCACCATCCGCTCCCCCACTCTCGGAGGTTTCAATGAAGAAGGCACTCTCCACCGCGTTCGCGACGGCCCTCGTCGCGACCGGGCTCGTCCTCGGCGGCGCGAGCGCCGCATCCGCCGCTCACTGCGTCGACTCGACCGGCACCTCGCCCGGCTTCTCGTGGTTCGGCGACCACGCCCGCGCCACGACCGACGCCGAGGGCAGCAAGGCCGGCCCGCACATGGGCACCTCCGGCGCGTCGAACTGCCTCGAGACGGCCGGCAACCCGTCCGAGCGGTCCTCGAACCGCTAGCGGCACCGACTGCTCGCGCGGCCTCGACGACCGGCGCAGAGCGGAACGACGCCCCGACCATCCGGTGGTCGGGGCGTCGTCGTGTCCGGGCGCGGGGTCAGGCCGCGCGTCGGAGCGCAGCGGTCAGCGGGCGCCGGCCCCCACCGAGGCGCCGTCGACGCGGATGCCCGAGGCCGCCGACCCCGCCCCGTGCGCCGTCGAGAGCGCGCGGTCGAGGTCGAGCCAGAGATCCTCGACGTTCTCGAGCCCGATCGAGAGGCGCAGGATGCCCGCGCCCGGTCGGGCCTCCGGCGCGACGGGCCGGTGGGTGAGCGAGGCCGGGTGCTGCACGAGCGAGTCGACGCCGCCGAGCGAGACGGCGTGGGTGAAGAGCCCGAGGCCCGCGATGGTCGACTCCGCCGCGGCGAGCCCGCCGGCGAGCTCGATCGCGAGCATCGCGCCGGGGCCGCGCATCTGACGGCCGATGAGGCCGGTCGGGTCGCTGTCGCCGAGGCCGGGGTAGTGGACGCGCGCGACCGCGCCGTGGTCGGCGAGGCGATCGGCGAGGATGCGGGCCGAGTCCTGCTGCGCGCGCACGCGCAGCGCGAGGGTCGGCAGCCCGCGGTGGAGCAGGTACGCGCCGAGCGGGTGCAGCAGCCCGCCCGTGATCGCGCGCACGGGCCGGATGGCCGTGGCCCACTCCTCCGAGCACGCGATGACGCCGCCGATGACGTCGCCGTGCCCGCCGAGGTACTTCGTCGCGCTGTGCAGCACGAGCGCGGCGCCCTGGTCGGCGGGGTTCTGCAGCACGGGGGTCGCGAAGGTGTTGTCGACGAGCACGGGAGCCTCGCCCGCGGCCGCGACGACCGCGGCGATGTCGACGAGCTCGAGGGTCGGGTTCGCGGGGGTCTCGACGACCACGAGGCACGTGTCGGGGCGCATCGCGGCGGCGACCCCGTCGGCGGTCGTGAACGTCGTCTCGACGCTCAGCAGGCCCGAGGCGAGCAGGTGGTCGGTGCCGCCGTAGAGGGGCCGCACGGCGACGACGTGCCGACCGCGCCCGCGGTTCGCCGCGGCCATGACGGCCGCGTTGAACGCCGCCATGCCCGAGGCGAACGCGACGGAGGCGTCCGTCCGCTCGAGCTGCGCGAGCGCCTCCTCGAAGCGCGCGACGGTGGGGTTCCAGAGCCGCGCGTAGACGTTGCCGCCCTCCGTTGGGTGGTGGCCCGTCGCCATCGACTCGTACGATCCGCCGCCGAGCTCGACATCGGGCAGCGGGTTCGTGGTCGAGAGGTCGATCGGCAGGGCGTGGACGCCCATCGCGGCGAGGTCCTCCCGCCCGGCGTGCACGGCAAGGGTCTCGAAGGCGACAGCATCGTCCATGGCCTCAGCGTTCCCTCTTCTGCGGCGAGAAGCAAGGTCGCCCGAATCTTCCGCGGAGCATCCGCGATCTGTCGAATCTCCTGCATGATGGGGGCATGGATGCTCCTCCCGCGCCGAAGTTCCCGCGAGCCGCGCCGCTCGATGCGATCGACCTCGCGATGCTCGCCGAGCTCGATGCGAACGGGCGCCTCACGAACGCCGCGCTCGCCGAGCGCGTCGGGGTCGCCGAGTCGACCTGCAGCCAGCGCCTGCGCGCCCTGCGCGAGTCGGGCGTCATCCGCCGCTTCCGTGCCGAGATCGATCCGGCCGCTCTGGGCCTGGGCCTCGAGGCCGTCATCACGGTCCGCCTCGCGAGCCACTCGCGCGACCAGGTGCAGGCGTTCCAGTCGCGCCTGCGCGACATCCCGAACGTCGTGCGCATCTTCCACGTCGCCGGGGCCGACGACTACCTCCTGCACGTCGCCGTCGAGTCGGCCGCTGCCCTGCGCGACCTCGTGCTCGAGCACCTGCAGGTGCACCCGGGGGTGCGGCACACCGAGACGCAGCTGATCTTCGAGGTCATCGACGGGGCAGGCCTGCTCCCCCGGGCCTGACCTCCCGCTGAGACTCGGCCGTCAGGTGCGACCGGCGGCGGCCTGCGTCGCCGCGGCCCACTCCTCGAGCTTGCGCGCGGCGCGGCCCGAGTCGATGAGATCGGCGGCGACCTGCAGCTGCTCGCCGAGTCGCTCGACGATCGGGCGCGTGATCTGCGCGGGGTCCTGAGCGAGGCGGAACGACACGAGCCCCGCTGCCGCGTTCAGGAGCACGATGTCGCGCACGGCACTCGGCTCGCCAGCGAGCACGCGGCGCGCGATCACCGCATTGTGCTCGGGGTCGGCGCCGAGGATCTCGTCGATCGCGCTGTAGGCGATGCCGAGCTCGCGCGGGTCGATGTCGTGCTCGGTGACCGAGCCCCGCGAGACCTCCCACATGTGGCTGTGGCCCGTCGTCGTGAGCTTGTCGATGCCGTCGTCGCCGCGGTAGACGAGCGCCGTCGCGCCGCGCGTGCGGAACACGCCGACGACGAGCGGCACGCGATCGAGGTGGGCGACGCCGACCGCCGAGGCCTCGGGGCGAGCGGGGTTCACGAGCGGCCCAAGGATGTTGAAGAGCGTCGAGATGCCGAGCTCGCGGCGCACCGGGCCCGCGTGGCGGAAGCCGGGGTGGAAGGCCTGCGCGTGCAGGAAGGTCAGGCCGACCTCGGCGAAGACCTGGCCGACGGCCTCGGGCGTCAGGTCGAGATCGATTCCGAGGGCGCTCAGCACGTCAGAGGCACCGGATGCACTGCTCGCGCCGCGATTGCCGTGCTTCGCGACCGGCACCCCCGCCGCCGACACCACGATCGAGGCGATCGACGAGACGTTCACCACCGCCCCGAAGGGATCGCCGCCGGTGCCGACGATGTCGAGCGCCATCGGATCGATGTCGACGGGGAGCGCGTGCGCGAGGGCTGCGTCGCGGAAGCCGACGAACTCGTCGACCGTCTCGCCCTTGGCCCGCAGCGCGACGAGGAAGCCGGCGAGCTGGGCAGGTGTGGCACTTCCGGCCATAACCTGCTCCATCGCCCACGCGGCCTCGGCGATGCTGAGGTTGTCCCCGTTCAGCAGTCGAGTGAGAAGAGAGGGCCAGGTCTGAGCGGCGGACATGGGTAAAGGCTAGTGAATCGCCGCGAGAAGGCATGTCGGCGGGCAAGAAGTGCCCCCGGCATCCGTCATAATGAACAGGTGACCAGCACCTCTCTGTCGAGATCTCTCACCGCACCCACGATCAACAGGCCCAACACCGTGGCCGTTGGAACGATCGTCTGGCTCGGCAGCGAGGTCATGTTCTTCGCAGGCCTCTTCGCCATCTACTTCACGCTGCGGTCGACGTCGCCTGAGCTGTGGGAGGCGGGCACCGAGGTCTTCAACGTTCCCTTCGCCGCGGTCAACACGACGATCCTCGTGCTGTCGAGCGTCACGGCTCAGTTCGGCGTGTTCGCGGCCGAGCGCCTGCAGGCTCGCCGCACCGGCTGGAAGCCCACGCAGTGGGGCATGGTCGAGTGGTTCTTCCTGACCTACGTGATGGGCGCGATCTTCGTCGTCGGTCAGGTCTACGAGTACGCGATCCTCACGAGCGAGTACGTCACGCTGACGTCCGACGCCTTCGGCTCGGCCTTCTACCTGACGACGGGCTTCCACGGCCTGCACGTCACGGGCGGTCTCATCGCCTTCCTCCTCGTCATCGGCCGCGCCTACGCGGTCAAGGTCTTCACGCACCGCGACGCGACGAGCGCCATCGTCGTCTCGTACTACTGGCACTTCGTCGACGTCGTGTGGATCGGCCTCTTCCTCGTCATCTACGTCCTTCAATGAGAAACCGAATCGAGACGCAGCACACCATGGCACCCATCTCTCCTGCCTCCTCACGTCGCTCCGGCCGCCGGCATCCGCTGGCGACGGCCGCCCTGCTGGTCGTCGGACTCCTCGCGACGGGTGGTGCGTACGCGCTCGCGACGACGACCGCGACCGCCGAGACCACCGCTGCGAGCGAGCAGCTCGTCGAGGAGGGCGGCAAGCTCTTCGCCGCCAACTGCGCCAGCTGCCACGGCCTGCAGGGTGCGGGCACCGACGCCGGCCCCTCCGTGATCGGTGTCGGCGCTCTCGCCGTCGACTTCCAGGTCGGCACCGGCCGCATGCCGATGGCGGCCTCCGGCCCGCAGGCCGAGGTCAAGCCCGTGCAGTTCACGCAAGAGCAGATCGACGCGATGGGCGCCTGGGTCGCCTCGCTCGCCCCCGGCCCCGCCGTGCCGCCGGAGCGCTACATCGCCGGTGACGGCGACGCCGCGATCGGCGCCGAGCTCTTCCGCATCAACTGCGCCATGTGCCACAACGTCGCCGGTGCCGGTGGCGCCCTGACCGAGGGCAAGTACGCCCCGGGCCTCGCGGGCGTCGACCCCGTGCACGTCTACGGCGCCATGGCGACCGGCCCGCAGAACATGCCCGTGTTCAGCGACCTCAACCTCACGCCCGAAGAGAAGAACGACATCATCACGTACCTGAAGTACGTCGAGGAGAACCCGTCCGTCGGCGGCTTCGACCTCGGCTCGCTCGGTCCGGTGTCTGAGGGCCTCTTCATCTGGATCTTCGGCCTCGGCGGACTCATCGCAGTGACCATCTGGCTCACCGCGAAGTCCAACTGACGGCCCGTGCAGCAGCTTAGGAAAGGACGATAATGGCGGACGTTCACGACGGCGCTACCAGCGGCGAGGCCGCGGAGACGGCTGTCGAGAAGCACTCGAGCGCCTCCCCCGGAGTCGCCGTCGAGCGCGCTGATCGCATCGCGAACCCCGGCTTCCCGCCGGAGCGCCTGCGCGTCACCGACACCGACCCCGCCAAGGAGAAGGCCGCCGAGCGCACCGTCTCCGGCCTGTTCCTCATGTCGGTCGTCGGCAGCATCCTCGCCGTCGTCGCGTACGTCGCCTTCCCGATCGTCGAGGGCCAGCCCGAGACGATCCGCCTGAACAACCTCTTCCTCGGCCTCGGCATCACCCTCGGCCTGCTCGGCATCGGCATCGGTGCCGTCCACTGGTCGAAGGCGCTCATGCACGGGCACGAGCTCGTCGAGCAGCGGCACCCCACGCGCGGCTCCGATGAGACCCGCGCGAAGGCCGTCGAGGTCTTCCAGGCCGGCAACAAGGAGTCGGGCTTCACGCGCCGCAGCCTCGTGCGCAACACGCTCATCGGCGCGCTCGTCGCGACGCCGATCCCCGCGATCGCGATCTTCCGCGACCTCGCCCCTGCGGAGGACCCGGTCGCGCTGCTCAAGCACACGATGTGGGACGAGGGCGTGCGCCTCACGCGCGACCCCTCGGGCACGCCGATCAAGGCCTCCGAGGTCACCATCGGTTCCGCCTTCCACGTCATCCCCGAGGGGCTCACCGAGCTCGAGTCGCACAAGCTCGAGGAGAAGGCCAAGGCTGCCGTACTCCTCATGCGCCTCCCCCTCGACCGGCTCAACGAGCGCGAGGACCGCAAGGACTGGTCCTACGACGGCATCGTCGCCTACTCCAAGATCTGTACGCACGTCGGGTGCCCCGTCGCGCTGTACGAGCAGCAGACCCACCACCTGCTGTGCCCCTGCCACCAGTCCGAGTTCGACGTGGCCAACCACGCCGAAGTCATCTTCGGACCGGCGGCGCGCCCCCTTCCCCAGCTCCCGATCACTGTGGATGAAGAGGGTTACCTCGTCGCGAAGAGCGACTTCACCGAACCTGTGGGTCCGAGCTTCTGGGAGCGTGCACTGTGAGTACCGCAACTGAGCCCGCCGCACCGGCCGCTGTCGCAGCCGCGCCGTCGCGCGGGATGCGTTTCACCGGGTGGGCGGCGAACTACATCGACGAGCGCACGAGCGCTTCGACGGCCGTCAAGACACTGGGTCGCAAGATCTTCCCCGACCACTGGTCGTTCATGCTCGGCGAGGTCGCGCTCTACAGCTTCGTCGTCATCCTGCTGAGCGGCACGTTCCTGACCTTCTTCTTCGACCCGTCCATGACCGAGGTCGAGTACGAGGGCTCGTACGTCCCCCTCCAGGGCATCCCGATGTCGGTCGCGTACCACTCGTCGCTCGACATCTCGTTCGAGATCCGCGGCGGCCTGCTCATGCGCCAGGTGCACCACTGGGCAGCGCTGCTGTTCGTGGCCTCGATCGCGCTGCACATGCTCCGCGTGTTCTTCACGGGTGCGTTCCGCAAGCCGCGCGAGCTCAACTGGGTCATCGGCTTCCTGCTGTTCGTGCTCGCTATGGCGCTCGGCTTCACGGGCTACTCGCTCCCCGACGACCTGCTCTCGGGCAACGGCCTCCGCATCATCGACGGCATGATCAAGGCCGTCCCGGTCGCCGGCGCCTGGATCTCGTACCTGCTCTTCGGTGACGAGTTCCCCGGAACCGACATCATCCCGCGCCTCTACGTGCTGCACATCCTGCTGCTGCCCGCGATCCTCGTCGCTCTCATCGGCGCGCACATGGTGCTGCTCATCGTCAACAAGCACACGCAGTTCGCCGGCCCCGGCCGCACGAACGACAACGTCGTGGGCGCCCCGGTCATGCCGGTGTTCGCCGCGAAGGCCGGTGGATTCTTCTTCCTCGTCTTCGGCGTCATCGTGCTCATCGCCTCGCTCTTCACGATCAACCCGATCTGGAACTACGGCCCGTACGACCCCTCCCCGGTGTCAGCGGGCACGCAGCCCGACTGGTACATCGGCTTCGCCGACGGTGCGCTCCGACTGATCCCGCCGCACCTCGAGACGGTCATCTTCGGCTACACCTGGTCGTGGAACGTCCTGATCCCGCTCGTCGGGCTCCTGGTGTTCCTCGCCGCGGCCGCGGTCTACCCGTTCCTCGAGGCGTGGGTGACCGGCGACAAGCGCGAGCACCACATCGCCGAGCGTCCGCGCAACAACCCGACCCGCACCGCGATCGGCGCGGCCGGCGTGACGTTCTACGCGGGCCTGTGGGCCGCGGCGAGCTCCGACCTCATCGCGACGCACTTCCGCCTCTCGATCGAGGGCGTCATCCACGCTCTACAGTTCGTCACGGTCGTCGGCCCATTCATCGCCTACTTCGTGACGAAGCGCGTGTGCCTCGCGCTCATGCGCAAAGACCGCGAGATCGCGTTGCACGGCTATGAGTCGGGCCGCATCGTGCGCCTGCCCGGTGGCGAGTACATCGAGGTGCACGAGCAGCTCGACGACTACGAACGCTGGAGGCTCGTGAGCTACGAGGAGTACCAGCCGCTCATGGTGCGCCCCGACGCGCGCGGACGCATCACCGCCCGCCAGCGCGTGCGCGCCGGCCTCTCGCGCTGGTTCTTCGAAGACCGCATCTCGCCGGTCACGCAGAAGGAGCTGGAGTCGCAGCGCCACTAGTCGCCCGCGACCTCGACGGCCCGTCCTCCTCCGTGGAGGGCGGGCCGTCGGCGTTGCGGCCCGCGACGGCGTAGCGTGTGCGCATGAGCCACGCACCGATCACGACCGTTCTGCTCGACGTCAACGAGACGCTCACCGACCTCGCTCCGCTCGAGGCGTGGATGCTCGATCAGGGGCTGCCCGACGGTTCGGCCAGCGCGTGGCTCGCCGCCGTGCTGCGCGATGGCCTCGCCGCGACCCTGACGGGTGCGCCGGCGAGCTTCGGCGCTCTGGGCCGCTCCGCACTGCGGCAGCTCCTCGCCGACCGCCGGGGAGGCGAGGTCGACGCCGAGGGCATTGCGGCCCTCGCTGAGCAGCTGCCAGCGGTGGTCGCGGGGCTGCCCGCCCACGACGACGTCGCGCCGGGCATCCGCCGCCTCATTGACAGCGGCCGCGGCATCGCGACTCTCACCAATGGCGGTCTTGGCGTGGCGCAGGCGCTCCTCACTCGCCTGGGGCTCGACCACGAGGGCATCGGCACACTCAGCGTCGACGGCACTCGCACCTGGAAGCCCCACACCGAGGCCTACCTCGGCGCGTGCGACCGGCTCGGCGTGATGCCCGAGCAGGCCGCCCTCGTCGCCTGCCACCCGTGGGACATCATCGGTGCGCAGAAGGCCGGACTGCTCGGTGTGTGGGTGCCGCGCGGCCGCTCATGGCCCGAGGGCTATGCCGAGCCGAACATCACCATCGACTCGCTCGAGCACCTCGCCGAGACTTTCGACGGCTGACCCCGGCGACACCTGCGACAGCACAACACTTCAGCGCTCGAGCCACTCCCGGCGCAGCAGCGCGAAACGCTCGAGGGTCGTCCACTCGCCCTTGAACCAGTCGCCCTCGAGGATCGTGCCCTCGTGGCGGAGCCCCAGTCGGCGCATGAGCGTCAGAACGGGCTCATTGCGCGCGTCGCCCTGCATGACCACCCGATGGGCCTCGTGCTGCGAGAAGAGCAGGTCGATCGTCGCCCGCAGGGCCTCCGAGGCGTAGCCCGCGCCCTGGTGCGCAGGAGCGATCGTGACGCCGAGCTCGAACGTCGCCGGCTGCGCCGCGTCGACGCCGACGGCGATGTCTCCGACGAGCACCCGGCGTGCGTCAGCCACGGCCGGCAGCGCCCGCAGAGCGAGCTGCACCCACTCCCCCGGTAACGGGAACCCGACCGGCTGCGACGCAGCGAGGGCGACTCCGTGGTCGGTCGAGAAGTCAGAGCTCCACGACTGGTAGCGCGCGACCTCCGGGTCGCGGCGATAGGCCACGAACTCCGGGATGTCGGTCTCGAGGAGAGGCTCGACGACGAGCCGCTCGGTCTCGAGGCGCACGGCTGCTGACATGCGTCGGGTCAGAACACCCGGCGCATGTACTCGGCGTTCTGCGTGTAGCCGAGGCGGTCGTAGAACCCGCCCGCACGACGGCTGGCGACCGTGATCTGCCGCACTCCGCGACGGATGCACTCCTTCTCGACGGCGTGCACGAGCTCTGTGCCGAGATCGAGCCCACGGGCGGCCTCATCGACCGCGATCTCTTGCAGCTGGGCCGAAGCGCCGTTGGTCGAGAGCAGGCGAGCAACGGTCGTGAACGCGTAACCGCGCACGGCACCGTCAGCATCTTCAGCGACGAGCAGGAGCGTGTCGGCATCGTCGCCGGCCTCCACGGCCTCGGCGAAGCTCACGTCGAAAGCGGCCCGCACGGGGATGAACGCCGCACCCAGCTGCTGCACGAGATCGAAGACCGCGTCAGCGTCCTCCGCCCGCGCACGCCGCACCGTCACGTCAGCGCCCGAAGTTGCCGCGGTAGTACTCGTAGACCCAGCCCACGATGCCGACGAGGGCGAGCGGAACCGCGTAGTACACGATCCAGATGCCCGCGGCGAGACCGAGGAAGGCGAGACCCGCAGCGGCGGCGAGGAAGATCGGCCACCAGCTCCACGGCGAGAAGTGCCCGAGCTCGGGGTCTCCGTCGTCGATGTCGGCGTCGAGACGGTCCTCCGGCAGAAGGCCACCCGACGACTTGTTGACGAGCTGCAGGTAGAAGGCGATGAAGGCCGACAGCACGGCGCACAGGCCGAGGCCGACGGTGCCGACCCATTCCACGCGGCCCGTGTCGATGAGAGCCCAGATCGTGTACATCGCCGTCAGAAGGACGAAGAAGACGAGCAGGATCCAAAAGAGAACGATGTTGGTCTTCATGCTCTGACTACTTCACCTTCTCGTCGCCGAGGTCGTACGTGGGGGCGTCGGGGGCATCCTTCGCCGGACCGATGCCGACGGGGATGCCGGCCTCGGGGTGGTTGAGGTCGAACGCCGGCGACTCCGAGCGGATGCGCGGAATCGAGGTGAAGTTGTGGCGCGGCGGCGGGCACGACGTCGCCCACTCGAGCGAGCGGCCGTAGCCCCACGGGTCGTTCACGGTCACCTTGGGAGCCCGACGCGCCGTGATGTACACGTTCAGCAGGAAGGGGATCATCGACGCCGCGAGGAGGAACGAGCCAAAGGTCGAGAGCTGGTTCATCCATGTGAAGCCGTCCTCGACGAGGTACGTCGCGTAGCGGCGGGGCATGCCCACGACGCCGAGCCAGTGCTGCACGAGAAAGGTGGTGTGGAACCCGATGAAGAGAACCCAAAAGTGGATCTTTCCCAGACGCTCGTTGAGCATCTTGCCCGTCCACTTCGGCCACCAGAAGTAGAACCCGGCAAACATCGCGAACACGACCGTGCCGAAGACCACGTAGTGGAAGTGCGCCACGACGAAGTACGAGTCCGACACCGCGAAGTCCAAGGGCGGTGAGGCCAGGATGACGCCGGTGAGCCCGCCGAAGACGAACGTGATGAGGAAGCCGATGCTCCAGAGCATGGGCGTCTCGAAGGTCACCGAACCGCGCCACATCGTACCGACCCAGTTGAAGATCTTCACGCCCGTCGGCACGGCGATGAGCATCGTCATGAGCGCGAAGAACGGCAGAAGCACCGAGCCCGTGACGTACATGTGGTGCGCCCACACCGTCACAGAAAGCGCTGCGATCGCGATCGTCGCATAGATGAGGGTCTTGTAACCGAAGATCGGCTTGCGGCTGAACACGGGCAGGATCTCGGAGACGATGCCGAAGAAGGGCAGCGCAATGATATAGACCTCTGGATGGCCGAAGAACCAGAACATGTGTTGCCACAGGATCGCTCCACCGGTGGCCGCATCGAAGAAGTGCGACCCGAACACCCGGTCGGAGCCGAGGGCGAAGAGCGCTGCGGCGAGGACCGGGAAGGCCATGAGCACGAGCAGCGAGGTCACGAGAGTGTTCCACGTGAAGATCGGCATGCGCCACATGGTCATGCCCGGCGCGCGCATCGTGATGATCGTCGTGATGAAGTTCACCGCGCCGAGGATGGTGCCGAAGCCGCTCATGGCGAGGCCGAAGACCCAGAGGTTGCCGCCGACGCCGGGTGAGAAGGTCTGGCTCGACAGCGGCGCGTACGCGAACCAGCCGAACGAAGCCGCGCCCTGAGGCGTGAAGAAACCGGCGACCGCCATGAGCGAGCCGAACGAGTAGAGCCAGTAGGCGAACGCGTTCAGGCGCGGGAACGCCACGTCGGGAGCGCCGATCTGCAGAGGCATGAGCACATTAGCGAAACCGGCGAACAGCGGAGTGGCGAACATCAGCAGCATGATCGTGCCGTGCATCGTGAACAACTGATTGTACTGCTCGCTCGTCGAGACCACCTCGAGGCCCGGGGCGAAGAGCTGGGCGCGGATGACGAGAGCCATGACGCCGCCGACGAGGAAGTAGATGAACGACGTGATCAGGTACATGTACCCGATCGTCTTGTGGTCGGTCGAGGTGACCCAGCCGACGAAGACATTGCCCTTGCGGGCGATTCCGGGGTTGCTGTAGCCGGGCTCGGCGGTGCCGATGGAGGGACGCGGTGCGGTCGTCGTCATGATGCCGCTTACTCCTCTTCGCTGGAGCCGGTCGTGCCCGGCAGGTTGGAGTTCGTGTTGAAGGACTCGTCGACCTGGCCCTCGAAGCCGGCCGCGCGGAGCGACTCGATGTACGCGTCGTACTCGTCCTGCGGGACGACCTCGACGTTGAAGAGCATGAGCGAGTGGTATTCACCGCAGAGCTCGGCGCACTTGCCGACGTACGAACCCTCCTTCTCCGGGATGAAGTACCAGTAGTTGGACTTCGCGGGGATCATGTCCTTCTTGTAGAGGAAGTCGACGATCCAGAAGGAGTGGATGACGTCACGCGACTCGATCTTGATCTCGACCTTCTGCCCGACGGGGAGGTAGAGAGTCGGGAGGCTCGAGGCGTCGATCTGGCCCTCGTCGGTCTTCTGGGCCTGGATGCCCTGGTAGTAGACGTCCTCGTTGACGTAGTTGAAGTCCCATGCCCAGCGCTTGCCGTAGACCTCGATCGTGACGTCGGGATCGGCGAGGGGCTCCTCGATCGCGGCCTGGTCGCGCGCCGTGAAGGCGAAGAACCCGATGATGAGGATGAGCGGCACGACGGTGTAGAGGATCTCGATCGGCATGTTGTAGCGCAGCTGCACCGGGAGGCCGGTCTGGCCCTTGCGGCGGCGGTACACGACGGCGGCCCAGATGATGAGGCCCCACGTGATGATGCCGACGCCGAGGAGCACGATCCACGAGGTGACCCAGAGGCCGATGACGCGGTCGACCTGGTTGGTCGTTCCCGGCTCCGTCGGGAGCCAGCCCAGCTGCTGCTGGGGCGTGCACGCCGCGAGGACGAGCGAGGTGACGACGGCGAGGGGAATCGCCGCCAATCGAAGACGTCGGTTGGAACGCACCGGTGGCCTCTCGAGGGAGTGAATGAAGGACGTGGATCGAGTGTCAGTCTACGTCACCGGTACTCCTCGAAATGCCCGGCGACGCTCCGAAAGGGCTCCGGAAAGGGCGGTTTCGGGGGTGCAGCGCGACGAATTCCGGCACTCATGACAGCGGCGCGGGCATCCGCATGAATCGGATGCCCGCGCCGGTCGGTCACCGAGCCGCGCGAGACAGGCGGCTGCCTGCCCCCACGGCGCGAGACGGCGTCAGTGGAAGCTGTCGCCGCACGCGCAGGAGCCCTGCGCCTGGGGATTGTCGATCGTGAAGCCCTGCTTCTGGATCGTGTCTTCGAAGTCGATCGAGGCGCCATCGAGGTAGGGCACGCTCATCTTGTCGACGACGACCTCGACCCCCTCGTAGTCGCGCGTGACGTCGCCATCGAGGAGGCGCTCGTCGAAGTAGAGCTGGTAGATGAGACCCGAGCAGCCGCCGGGCTGGACGGCGAGACGGAGGCGCAGGTCGTCGCGGCCCTCCTGCTCGAGGAGCGACTTGACCTTCGCGGCGGCCGCGTCGGTCAGGGCGACGCCGTGCGTCTCGAGAGCAGTGTCGGTCATGGGGTTCCTCCCGGAGTCGATGGGACTTCTGCCAGTGTACGTCTCTCTGCCGAGAGCTAGACCGCTCCCCCGAGGCGCGCCAGCAGAACGGCCTCGGTGAGGATCGCGCGGTGCAGCACGCCGAGGTGCAGCGATTCGTTCGGGCTGTGCGCGCGCGTGTCGGGGTCTTCGACGCCCGTGACGAGCACGTGCGCGTCGGGGAACGTCTCCTTAAGCTCGGCGATGAACGGGATCGAACCGCCCACACCGACCATGACGGGGTCGGCGCCCCACGCCTCGGCCATCGCCGTGAGCGCCTCGTCGACCGCCCAGGCGCGCGTGTCGACGAGGAACGGGTTGCCGAGGTCGACGGCGCCGAAGCTCAGGTGCGCCCCGAACGGAACGTGCGCCTCGAGGTGCGCACGGATCGCGGCGAAGGCCTCCTCGGCCGACTGACCGGGGGCGACGCGGGCGCTGATCTTCACCGAGACACTCGGCAGAAGGGTGTTCGAGGCGTTCTGCACGCTCGGCGCGTCGATGCCGGTGACGGTGACCGTCGGCTGCGCCCAGAGGCGGTGGAGCACGGGGCCGCGGCCGATGGGCGTGACGCCGTCAAGCAGGGCGGCCTCGTCGCGCAGGCGGTCCTCCGTGTACTCGGGCACCTCCTGGTCGTGAGCGCGCAGGCCCTCGACCGCGACCGAGCCGTCGGCGTCGTGCAGGGTCGCGAGCAGCTGGATGGCGGCGAGCATCGCATCGGGCGCGGCTCCGCCGAACATGCCGGAGTGCGACGCGTGACCGAGCGTCGAGATGGTGAGCGTGAAGGCCGCATTGCCGCGGAGTCCGACCGTGAGCGACGGCGTGCTGACATCCCAGTTGTCGGAGTCGGCCACGACGATGACATCGGCCGCGAGCAGCGCGCGGTGCTTCTCGAGCAGCGCGGTGAACGAGCGCGAGCCGAACTCCTCCTCGCCCTCGATGAACAGCACGATGCCGAGATCGGGGTCGGGCACGGTCTCGAGCAGCGCGCGGATGGCGGCGACGTGCGCGATCACACCCGCCTTGTCGTCGGCCGCGCCGCGCCCGTAGAGGCGATCGCCGATGACGGTCGGCTCGAACGGCGAGGTCTCCCAGTCCTCATCGCGCCCGGGAGGCTGCACGTCGTGGTGCGCGTAGAGCAGCACGGTCGGTCGACCGCCGCGGGGCTCTCGGCGCGCGAGCACGGCGGGCTGGCCGAGCACGCCCGAGCCGGGGATCTCGACGCGATCGACGACGACCTCGTCGAAGACGCCGAGCTCGCGCACGAGTCGCGCGACCTCATCGGCCGAGGCATGGACGTGCGCCGGATCGAAGCCGTCCCACGAGACGGAGGGGATGCGCACGAGCGTCGACAGGTCGGCGATCGCCGCAGGCAGCCCGTCTCTCACGCTCCCCCGCAGCTGCTCGAGGAGATCGGTCGGGGTCGCAGGCCTCGTGGGCCGTTCGTGGAGCGTCATGCCGGTAATCTAGTGCGCGACTTCACCGGAAGGATGTGCCGCCGTGGCCCCCCGAGACACCGCAGACCCGGGCTCCGCCCGTTCGAGCGCGAGCACCCCCGCGGCCGTCGCCGCCTCGAGCGACGAGGCCGCGACGATCGCCTCGGGCAAGGGCCGCCCCACGCCGAGTCGCCGAGAGCGCGAGGCCGCCCGCAAGCGCCCGCTCGTGCCCAACGATCGCAAGGAGGCGCAGAAGGCCGCCCGCGCGAAGATGAACGAGGCGCGCGACCGCGCCCGCATCGGCATGGCCAACGGCGAGGAGCGCTACCTCCCGACCCGCGACAAGGGCCCGCAGAAGAAGTTCATCCGCGACTACGTCGACGCCCGCTACGGCGTCGGCGAGTTCATGATCCCGGTGATGTTCATCGTCATCATCCTGAGCTTCATCCCGACGCTCGACGTCTATGCGATCCTCGCCCTCTGGGCGTTCTTCCTCATCGCGATCATGGACGCCACGATCCTCGGCTTCCTCGTCAAGCGCCGCCTCGCCGAGAAGTTCGGCGCGACGAAGGTCGAGAAGGGCGTGCGCTGGTACGCCGCGATGCGCTCGCTGCAGCTGCGCATCCTGCGCCTGCCGAAGCCGCAGGTCAAGCGCGGGCAGTTCCCCGCCTGAGCCGTCGGCTCAAGGCGTCGACAGGTGGCCCGCACGCGATCGGCCCGCTGCGAGCACCCTCCTAGAGGGTCGCGCCCGCCGTCGCGCGGCGCCGGGCGAGCCCACGCGTGATTTGCCGCGCCCACAGCGGCCCGCGATAGAGGAACGCCGTGTAGACCTGCACGAGCGTCTCGCCCGCGGCGAGGCGCTAGGCGGCATCCTCAGCGCT
>JAOASR010000025.1 GCA_030158585.1 Microcella sp. | reverse complement strand
CGCTCGTCTTCGCCGCCCTGCTCCTCGTCTTCGGCACGCTCGGCGACCGCTTCGGGCGACGGCGGATGCTCGTCATCGGCACGGTCATTTTCATGCTCGCCTCCGTCTGGGCGGCGTTCGCCGACTCGGGCTCGACGCTGATCCTCGCGCGCGTCGTGCAGGGGGTGGGTGGGGCGATGATCCTGCCCTCGACGCTCTCGACCCTCAACGCGACCTTCCAGGGGCGCGAGCGCGGCATCGCCTTCGCGGTCTGGGGATCGACCATCGGCGGCATGGCCGCCGTCGGGCCGCTTCTCGGCGGATGGCTCACGACCGACTACTCGTGGCGGTGGGCGTTCGGCATCAACGTGCCGCTCGGCATCCTCATCCTCGTGGGGCTCATGCTGTTCGTTCCGGCGACGCGCGCCGAGCATCCGCCCACCATCGACATCGTGGGCGCGCTGCTGTCGATCGTCGCGAGCGGCTCTCTTGTGTTTGGGCTCATCGAGGGCCGCACGTACGGCTGGTGGTTCACCGAGGAGGGTCTGACGCTCGGCGACTGGGCGTGGCCGCTCGACGTCAGCCCGATTCCGTTCGCGTTCGCGGTCGCGCTTGCTGCGGGCGCCGCGTTCGTGGCCTGGGGGCTGCGTCGCGAGCGGGCCGGGAAGTCGACGATGCTCGCGTTCGGGCTGCTGCGCATCCCCTCGTTCCGCAACGGCAACATCGCCGCGCTCATCGTGTCGATGGGCGAGTTCGGCATCATCCTGTCGCTGCCGCTGTGGCTGCAGAACGTGCTCGGCTACGACGCGCTGCAGACCGGAACGGTTCTGCTCGCGCTCGCGGGCGGATCGTTCCTCGCGAGCGGCGCCGGCGGGTCGCTCAGCGGCCGCGTGCCCGCGGTCGTCATCGTGCGCGTCGGCATCGCGCTCGAGATCGTCGGGCTCGTCATCATCGGCATGGTGATCACCGTCGACACGCCCTGGTGGGCGATCGCCGTCGGGCTGCTCGTCTACGGCATGGGCGTTGGACTCGCGACGGCCCAGCTCACGGGCGTGGTGCTGCAGGATGTTCCGGTCGCGGCGAGCGGGCAGGCGTCGGGCACGCAGTCGACAGCCAGGCAGCTCGGCTCAGCGCTCGGCATCGCCGTGCTCGGAACGGTGCTCTTCACCTCGCTCGGCGGCGCGCTCGACTCGCGCCTCGAGGCCGACGGGTTGCCCGTCGACGCGCGCAACAGCATCGTCGATGTGGTCGTGGGCAGCGCAGGGGCGGCGATCCCGGGGCTCGAGGCGCAGTCAGCCGAGGTCGCCGACGCGGCGCGCGCGGCGTTCAGCGATGCGACGCGGTACTCGGCGTTCGCTGCGGCGGGGTTCCTCGCGCTCGGGCTGCTCGCGACGATGCGGCTGAGCGCGGTCGCGCCCGCCGGTGCGCCTGCCGGCGCGGGTGCGGGGCGAGCGGGTGCGGGTCTACCGGGCCAGGAACGACCGGGCCAGGACAGCGCCGACGGCGTGCGCGAGGCCGAGCCGGCCTAGAGCTCGGCGCGCGAGCGGAAGGCGCGCTTGACCTTCTCGACGACGCCGTGGGCGGGCGGCTCGTTGTAGACGCCCGCGTATTCCTGACCCGACATGCGCTGGATCTCGGCCATGATGGCGTCGGTCGCCTGTCGGCGCGCACGGCCCGAGCTCGCCGGCCCGAAGCCGCTGAGGTCGATCGGGTCGCCGAACTCGACGCGGATGCGCGCGAGTCGGATGCGCTTCGAGCCGACCGGCTGCAGGTTCTGCGTGCCGGTGAGCGCGACGGGGACGACCGGTACCCCGGCAGTGAGGGCGAGCCAGGCGACGCCGGTCTTGCCCCGGTAGAGGCGGCCGTCGCGCGAGCGGGTGCCCTCGGGGTAGATCGAGAAGGGCTGCCCGGCCTGGATGCGGGCGAGTCCGGCGTTGAGCGCATCCTGCGCGGCCTGCCCGGCTCCGCGCTCGACCGGAATGGCGCCGACGCCGGTGAAGAACGCGCGTGACAGGGCGCCCTTCGCTCCGCGTCCGGTGAAGTAGTCGGCCTTGGCGAGGAAGCTCACCGGGCGGCGCGCGAGGAGGCTGATGACGACGCTGTCGATGAACGACAGGTGATTGCTCGCGACGACCACGCCGCCGGTCGCCGGCATCTTGCGACGGCCGATGACGACGGGGCGGAACACGAGTCGCGCGATCGGGGTCAGCACGACGCGGGCGAGCAGGTTCAGCACGCGCTCATCCTGGCAGTCGAGTCATTCCGTTCTCGGCATGCGGTGTCGATAGAGACATGCCGGGTCAGCGCGGTGACTCAGTAGTCGTCGGGCGGCGGTGGGAAGAACTCGTCGTCGGGCGGCAGCTCGTCGAACGGGATGTCGGAGTAGTCGGGCTCGGCCGCGGCGGCCCGAGGGGCCGACGCGAAACGCGGGCCCGACGCGCGGCCCGCGGCCGAGGAGCCGGCGGCGCGGGGAGCGCGGGTCGAGGCGGCGCGCGACCGGCCGGGAGCATCCGCCGACGGAGCACCCGGCGCCGTTCCAGCGGACACCGACGTGGTCGAGCCCTCAGCCGGCGCGAACGGCGCCGGCTCTTCGCCGCGCACGATCGCGAGCACGGCCTCGCCGTACTGGTCGAGCTTCTTGGCGCCGACTCCGCTGATCTCGCCGAGCTGCTCGAGCGTCGACGGCTCGGTCAGCGCGATGCCACGCAGGGTCGCGTCGCCGAAGACGATGTAGGCGGGCGAGTTGAGCGCGCGGGCCGTCGCGGCGCGCCACGAGCGCAGCCGCTCGAACAGCGGTGCGGCCGCGGTCGGCAGGTCGGAGGGCGCGCTGCGCTTCGACGACCGCGTCGGTCGAGCGACCTCGCGCCGCAGGCGCACCTCGCGGCGGCCGGCGAGCACCTCGGCGCTGCCTTCGGTGATGACGAGCGTGCCGTAGCCGTCGCCGTGCACCGCGAGCAGGCTCTGGGCGAGCAGCTGACGCACGACGCCACGCCACTCCTGCTCGCCGAGCTCGGTGCCGATGCCGAAGGTCGCGAGGTCGGCGTGGCCGAGCTGCTCGACGCGCGGCGTGCGCTTGCCCAGCAGGATGTCGATGAGCTGGCCGGCTCCGTAGCGCTGACGGCGCTCGCGCTCGAGCCGCACGATCGTCGAGAGCAGCTTCTGCGCGGGGACGGTGCCGTCGAAGCTCTCGGGCGGGGCGAGGCACGTGTCGCAGTTGCCGCAGGGGGTGGACTGCTGGCCGAAGTAGGCGAGCAGCTGCACGCGCCGGCACTCGACCGTCTCGCACAGCGCGAGCATCGCGTCGAGCAGCTGCCCCATGCGGCGCTTGTAGGCCGCGTTGCCCTCGGAGCGGTCGATCATCTGGCGCTGCTGCACGACGTCTTGCAGTCCGTAGGCGAGCCACGCGGTCGACGGCAGGCCGTCACGGCCGGCACGCCCCGTCTCTTGGTAGTAGCCCTCGACGCTCTTCGGCAGATCGAGGTGCGCGACGAAGCGCACGTCGGGCTTGTCGATGCCCATGCCGAAGGCGATCGTCGCGACCAT
>JAOASR010000024.1 GCA_030158585.1 Microcella sp. | reverse complement strand
GCTCGACCGCCGTTCTGCTGACCGAGTACCGCGGTCTCACGGTGGCGCAGCTGAAGACGCTGCGCACGAACATCGCTGCAGACGCGTCGTACGCCGTGGTGAAGAACACGCTGACCAAGATCGCGGCCAAGCAGGCAGGCATCGACTCGCTCGATGACATGCTCGCCGGCCCCTCCGCGATCGCGTTCGTGAGCGGTGACCCCGTCACCGTCGCGAAGGCTCTGCGCGACTTTGCCAAGGCACATCCCAACCTCGTGGTGAAGGGCGGCTACTTCGACGGTCGACCGCTCGACGCCTCCGAGGTCATGAAGCTCGCTGAGCTCGAGAGCCGTGAGGTGGTGCTGGCGAAGCTCGCCGGTGCCGTCAAGGCTTCGCTGTTCGGCGCCGCGTACATGTTCAACGCGCCGCTGGCGCAGGCCGCCCGCGCCGTTGACGCGCTGCGGCAGAAGCAGGAGTCCGGCAGCTGATCTCAGCCCGCCGGTTCACGACGAGTACCAACCACTAAGGAGAAAATCATGGCCAAGCTCACCACCGACGAGCTCATCGAGGCGTTCAAGGAGCTTTCGCTCATCGAGCTCAGCGAGTTCGTCAAGAAGTTCGAAGAGGTCTTCGAGGTCACCGCTGCCGCGCCCGTCGCGGTCGCCGCTGCCGCCGGCCCCGCCGCCGCCGCCGAAGAGGTCGAGGAGAAGGACTCGTTCGACGTCGTTCTCGAGGCCGCCGGCGAGAAGAAGATCCAGGTCATCAAGGAGGTCCGCGCGCTCACGAGCCTCGGCCTCGGCGAGGCCAAGGCGCTCGTGGACGGCGCCCCGGCGACCGTCATCGAGGGCGCCAACAAGGAGACGGCCGAGAAGGCCAAGGCTCAGCTCGAAGAGGCTGGCGCCACCGTCACCCTCAAGTAGTTCCCGCCCGGCTCGCCGGGTTCACGAGGCGTCGCTCCCCACCGGGGGCGGCGCCTCGTTCGCGTTCGCCGGGATGCACGGCGACGCCCGCTCTCGCCGCCAACACTCTCTACCGGTGCCGTTGCGGGCGACCGGCGTGCCCGATTCCACTCCGTTTGCCCGAAACCGCTCGAAGCGCTGCGGCCTCACGAGGGTGCGGCCGCTTTCCGGCGGATGCTCGACGCGAAGCCGCGCGAAGGCCTACGCCGAGGCGACCGGGGTCTCGCGCCGCACGGCCGTGCTCGAGCGCACGCTCAGCGTCGTCGGCAGCACGATGTGCTCGCTCGGCGGCGCTTCGGGCGTCGCGTCGAGCTGACCGAGCAGAAGCTCGACAGCGCGCGCGCCCTGGTCGCCCGGGTGCTGCACGACCGTCGTGAGCCCGAACGTCTCGGCGAGAGGGTGCCCGTCGATGCCGATGACCGACAGCTCCTGCGGGATCGAGATGCCGAGCTGCCGAGCGGCGACCATGATGCCGATGGCGATCTCGTCGCATCCGGCGAAGATGGCCGTGGGTCGCGTGCGCGGGTCGCCGAGCACGGCGAGCCCGGCGGCGTGCCCGCCCTGGATCGAGAACTCGGCGTCACGGAAGTCGTCCTCGACCGTGATGCCCGCCTCCTGCAGTGCGCGCTCGAAGCCGATGTAGCGCTGCGAGTGCACGCGGAAGTCCATCTGCTCGTGCTGGTCGCCGCCGATGTGCATGATGCGGCGGTGCCCGAGGCTGATGAGGTGCTCGGTCGCGAGGCGCGCCGCCTCGACGTCGTCGATCGACAGCGAGGGGATGCCGGGGATCTGCCCGCCGATGCCGACGAGCGGCTTGCCGAGCGCCTGCAGCATGTGCACCTCGTGAGGGCTCAGCGCGATGGCGACCGAGATGACGGCGTCGACGCGCTTGCGCACGAGGAAGTAGTCGAAGACGCGGCGCCGCAGGTCGGCGTCGCTCGAGAGGCGGTAGAGAGTGAGGTCGTAGCCGGCCTGGATGAGCGAGGCCTCGATGCCCTCGAGCACCTCGCCGAAGTACCAGCGGTTGATGTACGGGATGACCACGCCGACGTTGCGCGTGCGGCCGGTGACAAGGCTTGCCGCAGCCGTCGAGACGACGTAGCCGAGCTCGGTGGCGGCCTGCTCGACCTTGCGACGCGTGTCGTCCGAGACGTAGCCGCGGCCGGAGAGCGCCCGCGAGGCGGTCGACTTCGACACGCCTGCGATGCGCGCGACATCGGCCAGGATGCTCATGCTGCTCCGCCCTCCATTGGACCGGTCGGCGCCCGAGCTTCCACCGCGGGATCGGGAGCGATCGCGCGGATCTCAGGCGGTGCAGGACCGTCGAAGCGTCAGCATAGCGGTCGGATGCGCGTTGTGGAACCGATGCCATGTGGAATCGGTTCTTCCTCCGTTCAGCAGGCGTTCAGACCCCGCATGTTTCCCGAGTGTTCCGCAACGTTCCGATAACAGCCGCGGGAATACCCGTTGCGCCGCGCGGGAAGGTGACATACGGTGGCCCCTGGAACCGGTTCCCGATGTGGCGAATCAGCTCACCCGGCGCCCCACGTTCCAGCACCACCTGCATCACCTGCATCACCTGCATCACGCAGAACTACCACCCACTGCGGCGCCCCGCCCCCGGTGCGCTGTTTGACCCTCAATGAGGAGGAAACACATGAGTTCCACCCTCCGACGCCGGTTCATTGCACCGGCAGCGGCAGTTGGCGCCCTCAGCCTCGTACTCGCGGGCTGTGCGGCCGACGAGCCCAACGCAGGCGGCAACGGCGGCGGCGGCAACGCTGACTGCGCCGAGTACGAGCAGTACGGTCAGTTCGAGGGCGAGTCCGTCGAGATCTACGCGACGATCATCGACGTCGAGGCCGACAACCTCGTCACCTCGTGGTCTGACTTCGAGGCCTGCACCGGCATCACGATCGACTACAACGGCACGCAGGAGGCCGAGACGCAGATCAACGTGCGCGCTCAGGCCGGCGACGCCCCCGATCTCATGATCATCCCGCAGCCCGGTCTGCTTCAGCGCCTCATCGCCGACGGCTACGTCGTGCCGGCGCCCGACGCGGTCGAGGCGAACGTGGACGAGTTCTGGAGCGAGTCGTGGAAGGGCTACGGCACCGTCGACGGCGAGTTCTACGCCGCGCCCCTCATGGCGAGCGTCAAGGGCTACGTCTGGTACTCGCCGTCCGACTTCGAGGAGAACGGCTACGAGGTTCCGGCCACGTACGACGAGCTGCTCGAGCTGACCGACCAGATGACCGAGCGCAACGAGGGCCCCTACCGCCCCTGGTGCGTCGGCTTCGGCTCGGGTGACGCGACCGGCTGGGTCGGCACCGACTGGGTCGAAGACCTCGTCCTCCGTGGCGCGGGCCCCGAGGCCTACGACGCGTGGGTCGCCGGTGAGCTCGACTTCGCGAGCCCCGAGATCCAGGAGGCGTTCGACCAGGTCGGCGAGATCCTCCTCAACCCTGACTACGTCAACGGCGGCTTCGGTGGCGTGAACTCCATCGTCACGACGACGTTCCAGGATGCTGGCCTCGAGATCCTCGACGGCAACTGCTCGCTGCACCACCAGGCTTCGTTCTACGAGGCTCAGT
>JAOASR010000023.1 GCA_030158585.1 Microcella sp. | reverse complement strand
CGCCGGCCTCGGCGCGCTCGAGCAGACCGGCGACCGAGATGGCCGAGGCGGGCTCGACGAAGATGCCGACCTCCTGCGAGAGGATGCGGTGCGCCTCGAGAATGCCGGCGTCGTCGATCGCGCCGAAGTAGCCGTCGCTGTCGGCGTGCGCGGCGATCGCGAGCTCCCACGAGGCGGGGTTGCCGATGCGGATCGCGCTCGCGATCGTCTCGGGCTTCTTGACGACGGAGCCCGTGACGAGCGGCGCCGATCCGGCCGCCTGGAAGCCGAACATGCGCGGCAGCGTCTGGGCGGCGCCGCGCGAGATCTCCTCGCGGTAGCCGCGGTGATAGGCCGTGTAGTTGCCGGCGTTGCCGACGGGCAGGATGTGGAAGTCGGGGGCGTCGCCCAGCACCTCGACGACCTCGAAGGCCGCCGTCTTCTGGCCCTCGATGCGGTCGGGGTTGACCGAGTTGACGAGGTGCACGGGGTAGCCGACGGCGAGCTCGCGCGCGATGTCGAGGCAGTCGTCGAAGTTGCCCTGCACCTGGATGATCTGCGCCTTGTGCGCGACAGCCTGGCTGAGCTTGCCCATCGCGATCTTGCCCTCGGGCACGAGCACGGCGGCCGTGATGCCCGCGTGCGTGGCGTAGGCCGCAGCCGAGGCCGAGGTGTTGCCGGTCGAGGCGCAGATGACGGCCTTCGCGCCGTGCTCGACGGCCTTCGAGATGGCCATCGTCATGCCGCGGTCTTTGAACGAACCGGTCGGGTTCATGCCCTCGTACTTCACCCACACGTCAGCGCCGGTGCGCTCGGAGAGGTAGCGGGCGGGGATGAGGGGGGTGCCGCCCTCACCGAGCGTCACGACCGGGGTCGCGGCGCTGATGTCGAGTCGGTCGGCGTACTCGTGCAGAACGCCGCGCCACTGGTTCGCCATCTCAGAGTCCTTCTACTCGCAGCACGCCGGTCACGCTGTGGACGACCGTGCTGGTGGTCAGTGCCGCGACCGTTGCGGCGAGATCGGCCTCCGACGCTTCGTGGGTGCCGATCACCAGCGTAGCGGCGGGAACGGTGGCTCCGTGGCCGTCGCCCGTCGACACGATCGACTGCTCGAGCGTCTCGACCGACACCCCGTGCTCGTTGAAGAGCGTCGCGATCGCGGCGAGCACGCCGGGCTGATCCGCCACCTGGAGGGTGATCTGGTAGCGGGTGGTGACGGCGCTGATCGGCAGCACCGGAAGGTTCGCGTGCGTCGACTCGGCCACTCCCGGCCCGCCGACGACGTGGCGGCGGGCCGCCGAGACGACGTCGCCGAGCACGGCCGACGCGGTCTGGATGCCGCCCGCGCCCGCGCCGTAGAACATGAGCGGGCCCGCGGCCTCGGCCTCGACGAAGACGGCGTTGTTCGCGCCGTGCACGGCCGCGAGCGGGTGCTCGAGCGGCACGAGCGCCGGGTAGACACGCGCCGAGACGCCCTCAGCGAGCGTCTCGCGGTCGACGATCTTCTCGCAGATCGCGAGCAGCTTGACGACGTAGCCGGCCTTGCGCGCGGCCCGCACGTCGTCGAGCGTCACCTCGGTGATGCCTTCGCGATAGACAGCGTCTGCGGGCACGAGAGTGTGGAAGGCGAGGCTCGCGAGGATGCCCGCCTTCTGCGCCGCGTCGTAGCCCCCGACGTCGGCGGTCGGGTCGGCCTCCGCGTAGCCGAGCTCGGTCGCGGTCGCGAGCGCCTGCTCCATGGTCTCGCCGTGCTTGTCCATGCGATCGAGGATGAAGTTCGTCGTGCCGTTGACGATGCCGAGGATGCGCGTGACTCGGTCGCCCGCGAGCGAATCTCGCAGCGGGCGGATGATCGGGATCGCCCCGCCGACCGCGGCCTCGTAGTAGAGCTGAGCACCGACCTGCTCGGCCGCCTCGAACAGCTCGGGGCCGTGCGTGGCGAGCAGCGCCTTGTTGGCCGTGATGACGTCGGCACCCGAGTTGAGCGCCTGCAGGATGAGCGTGCGGGCGGGCTCGAGGCCACCCATGAGCTCGACGACGATGTCGGCGCCCAGGATGAGCTCCTCGGCATCGGCGGTGAGCAGCTCGCGCGGGATGTCGGCCGTGCGCGGAGCATCCACATCGCGCACGGCGACCCCGACGAGCTCGAGGCGCGCGCCCACACGGGCGGCGAGCTCGTCGGCGTGGGCGATGAGCTGGTCGGCGACCTGGGCGCCGACGCTGCCGGCTCCGAGGAGGGCGATGCGGAGGTTGCGGTACTCGATCACGGGCGGGTGATCCTCTCGGGTCGGGCGGTGGAGTCGTCGAGCGAGGTGGCGTCGATGCCGGCATCGCGGCGCAGCAGGTCGGCCTCGGTCTCGCCGCGCACGATGACGCGGGCGGCGCCGTCGCGCACGGCGACGACGGCGGGGCGGGCGAGGTAGTTGTAGTTGCTCGCGAGCGAGAAGCAGTAGGCGCCCGTCGCGGGCACGGCGACGAGATCGCCCGGAGCGACATCGCCAGGCAGGTAGTCGGCCTGCACGACGATGTCGCCGCTCTCGCAGTGCTTGCCGGCGACGCGCACGAGCGCGGGGTCGACGGTCGAGATGCGGTCGGCGAGGCGCACGCCGTAGTCGGCGCCGTAGAGCGCGGGGCGCGCGTTGTCGCTCATGCCGCCGTCGACGCTCACGTAGCGGCGCGCCGCGGTCGATCCGTCGTCGCGCGTGACGAGCACGTCTTTCGTCGTGCCGACCGTGTAGAGCGTGACGCCCGCGGGCCCGATGATGCTGCGACCCGGCTCGACCGCGATGCGCGGCACCGGGATGCCCAGCTCGCCGCACACGGAGGCGATCGCCTCGGCGAGCCCCGCCGCGATGGTCTCGATCGGCGGCGCCTCGTCGGTCTCGAGGTAGGCGATGCCGAAGCCTCCGCCGAGGTTGAGCTCGGGCACGGGGCCGCCGGCGAGCAGCTCGGCGTGCACGGCGAGCAGGCGGCGCGCGGCCTCGAGGAAGCCGTCGACGACGAAGATCTGCGAGCCGATGTGCGAGTGCAGACCGAGCAGGCGCAGGTGCGGGGCGTGCGCCCGGATGCGCGCGACGACGTCGGCGGCCTCGGCGAGCGGGATGCCGAACTTCTGGTCCTCGCGCGCCGTCGCCAAGTACTCGTGCGTGTGGGCGTGCACGCCCGAGTTGATCCGCACGCGCACCGCCTGCTCACGACCGTGACGCGCGGCCGCCTCGGCGACGCGCTCGACCTCGACGAGCGAATCGATGACGATCGCGCCGACGCCGACACGCACGGCGCGGTCGATCTCGGCGAGCGACTTGTTGTTGCCGTGCAGACCCAGTCGCGCGGGATCCGCGCCGGCGGCGAGCGCGACGGCGAGCTCGCCGCCGCTCGCGACGTCGATATTGAGGCCCGCCGCAAGCATCCAGCGCACGACCTCGGTCGAGAGGAAGGCCTTGCCGGCGTAGTAGACGACCGAGTCGGCGCCGTGCGGGCCGAACGCGGTGGCGAAGGCGTCGCGCGTGCGGGCGGCTCGGCCCCGAGCATCCGCCTCATCGATCACGTACAGCGG
>JAOASR010000022.1 GCA_030158585.1 Microcella sp. | reverse complement strand
ACGCTCGTCGTCAACAAGATCCGCGGCATCTTCAAGTCGGTCGCCGTCAAGGCTCCCGGCTTCGGCGACCGCCGCAAGGCGATGCTCCAGGACATCGCCATCCTCACCGGTGGTCAGGTCATCAGCGAGGAGGTCGGTCTCAAGCTCGAGAACGCGACTCTCGACCTGCTCGGCCGCGCCCGCAAGGTCGTCATCACCAAGGACGAGACCACGATCGTCGAGGGTGCCGGCGACGCCGACGCCATCGCCGGTCGCGTGAAGCAGATCCGTGCCGAGATCGACAACACCGACTCCGACTACGACCGCGAGAAGCTCCAGGAGCGCCTCGCGAAGCTCGCCGGTGGCGTCGCCGTCATCAAGGCGGGTGCCGCGACCGAGGTCGAGCTCAAGGAGCGCAAGCACCGCATCGAAGACGCCGTGCGCAACGCGAAGGCCGCCGTCGAGGAGGGCATCGTCGCCGGTGGTGGCGTCGCGCTCATCCAGGCCGGCAAGCTCGCCTTCGAGTCCGACGCCCTCACGGGTCTGCTCGGCGACGAGGCGACCGGTGCGAACATCGTCCGCGTCGCGATCGACGCGCCGCTCAAGCAGATCGCGCTCAACGCCGGTCTCGAGCCGGGCGTCGTCGCCGACAAGGTGCGCCACCTCCCCGTGGGCCACGGCCTCAACGCCGCCACGGGCGAGTACGTCGACATGCTCGGCGCCGGCATCGCCGACCCGGTGAAGGTCACGCGCTCGGCGCTGCTCAACGCCGCGTCGATCGCCGGTCTGTTCCTCACCACGGAGGCCGTCGTCGCCGACAAGCCCGAGAAGAACGCCGCCCCCATGGGCGACCCCTCGGGCGGCATGGACTTCTAGGTCCCAGCCTCTCGCGAGACACGAGAACGGGGCGGTTCCCTTCGGGGAGCCGCCCCGTTCCGTGTGTGCGGGCGCGGGCCGGGTGGATTCTTCCGGTCGCGCTCGCGATCGAGGTCGCGGGGGTCGCGCGTCGGGTCGCGCGTCGACCTCGAACGATCAGCGCGAGAAGAGCCGCGCGTTCGCGTGCTCGATCTCGGCGTAGTGCTGGCCGGCGCTGCCGAGCGCCTCGGTGAGGGCGGCGAGCGTCTGCTCGATGCGCTGCTGGGTCGCCGTCCACTCGCCGACGAGGCTCTGGAACGCCGTCGCCGCCGAGCCCTGCCACGAGCCCTGCAGGGCGCCGAGCTGGCCGCTGAGCGAGGCCACCTCCGCCTGCAGGCGCCCGATCGAGGCGCGGGCCGCGCCCGTCGCGCTGATGATGGCGTCGCTGTCGACCTGGTACCGGGTCATGAGGGTGCCTCCCTGGCTCTCGAGAGCGGGGCGAGCCCCCGCCGTCGCGAGCAGGTTAGGAGGCCGAGCGCGGTCCGCCGGGGGCGCTCGGCGCGCTCGCGGAGACCGCTCCGCGCGCACCGCTGGGGAGGAGCGGCAGCGACACCTGGAAGGTCGCGCCGCCGCCGGGGGTATCGAGCACGTCGACCCGCCCGCCGTGCTGCGCGACGATCGACGCGACGATGGCGAGGCCCAGCCCTGAGCCGCCGGTGTCGCGCGTGCGCGACGAGTCGGCGCGGAAGAACCGCTGGAAGATCTTCTCCTTGAGCGCGGCGGGGATTCCCTCGCCGTGGTCGACGACCGAGAGGGTGCCCATGCCGCGCGCGCGGTCGACGCCGACGACGATCTCGATGGGCGAGCCGTCAGGCGTGAAGCGCATCGCGTTGCCCACGAGGTTGGTGACGACCTGGCGAATCTTGTTCTCGTCGCCGAGCACGACCGCGTGGGCACCGGGCAGGCCGGGGACGGCCAGCTCGAGCACGGGCTCCTCCGCCGCGGCCGAGCGCGCGCGGCGCGAGCGGCGACGGGCCAGTCGCGCGATCGCGGCGAGGCTCAGGCTCGAGGTGGTCGGCTCGGGCGACGGATCGGCCTCGGCGGGAGCATCCGCCTTCGCCTCGATGGTTGCGGCGCCGTGGTCGAGATCGACGGTCACCTCGCGATCGGGGGCGCCCGCCATCGCGTCGAGGGCCGCGTCGCGCGCGAGCGGCACGAGATCGACGGGGCCGGCCTCGAGCGGCTTGGTGTCGTCGAGGCGCGCGAGGGCCAGGAGGTCGGAGACGAGGGCGCCCATGCGGATCGCCTCCTTCTCGATGCGCTCCATGGCCTGGGCGACGTCCTCCGGCTTCTGGATCGCGCCCATGCGGTAGAGCTCGGCGTAGCCGCGCAGCGAGACGAGGGGCGTGCGCAGCTCGTGGCTCGCGTCGCCGACGAAGCGGCGCATCTGGTCGATCGTCGCGGCGCGATCGGCGAAGGCGCGGTCGATGCGCGAGAGCATCGTGTTGAGCGAGCGGCTGAGGCGCCCCACCTCGGTGTTGGGTGTCGCTCCGCCGAGACGCTGGCTGAAGTCTCCGCCGGCGAAGCGGGCCGCGGTCGCCTCGACGTCGCGCAGGGGGCGGAACGTGGAGGTGACGAGCAGGCGCGTGAGCGCGGCGCTCACGATGACCGCGACGAGGCCGAAACCGAGGAAGATCGAGGCGAACGAGCCGATGATGCCGTTCGACTCGGCGAGGTTGGCGCCGATCACGAGGGTGGCGCGCATGGGCTCGCCGCCCGCCTCGTCTCTCAGCGTGAGCGAGAACGGGGCGAGGCGCCACTGGGTCGTGCGGTTCTCGCTCGCGACCGTGACTCCCTCGCCGTAGCGGTCGCCGATCTCGTCGAAGGTGAGGCGGCTGACGTCGGGCGCCTGCCCCGACTGGGTCGCATCGACGTTGTCGACGATCACCTCGCCGTCGTGATCGACCGCGCCGAAGTAGAACGGGCTCGAGAAGACCGAGCCGGTGAGGTCGCTGAAGTCGTCGAAGTCGTCGGTCGACAGCTGATCGGGCGCCTGGGGCAGCTCGGTCGCGGCCTGCCGCAGCTGCCGGTCGACCTCGCCGACGAGCGTCTGCTGCAGCACCGTGAGGGTGCCCATGCCGACGACGAGCAGGCCGAACGTGACGACGAGCACGGTGACGCCCGTGATCTTCGATCGGAGGGAGATGCCCTCCCACCACTGGCTCAGCTGCTCATGCATCGCGCACGTCGGCGCCCGTCGACACCCCTACGCCTTCGCGGCCTTCAGCATGTAGCCGAAGCCGCGCTTGGTCTGGATGAGCGGCTCGTCGGTGTGCTGGTCGAGCTTGCGGCGCAGGTACGAGATGTAGCTCTCGACGATGCCGGCGTCGCCGTTGAAGTCGTACTCCCACACGTGGTCGAGGATCTGCGCCTTCGACAGCACGCGGTTGGGGTTGAGCATGAGGTAGCGCAGCAGCTTGAACTCGGTGGGGCTGAGCTCGATGACGGCGTCGCCGACGGTGACCTCGTGCGTGTCCTGGTCCATCGTGAGCTCACCGGTGCGAATGATCGCGTCGTCCTCCTCCTGCATGGTGCGGCGGAGGATCGCCTTGATGCGCGCGACGATCTCGTCGAGGCTGAACGGCTTGGTGACGTAGTCGTCGCCGCCGACGGTGAGACCCATGATCTTGTCGTCGGTGTCGTC
>JAOASR010000021.1 GCA_030158585.1 Microcella sp. | reverse complement strand
CGGTCGGGTCGAAGACGATCTCGACCGCCTCGGCGTGGCCCGGGTGGTTGCGGTACGTGGCGTTCGCGTTCGCCCCGCCGGTGTAGCCGACGCGCGTGCTGAGGACGCCGGGCTGCTTGCGGATCAGATCCTCCATGCCCCAGAAGCAGCCGCCGGCGAGCACGGCCGTCTCGGTGCCGGGGGTCTGGGTGATCTCGCCGATGCTGAGGTCGATGGTCATGAGGCGGCTCCGTTCGTGGCGGTGTTCGTGAAGTGGGGCAGGAATTCGGCGTACCCCTCGGCCTCGAGCTCGGCGACCGGGATGAACCGCAGCGACGCCGAGTTCATGCAGTAGCGCAGGCCGCCCGCTTTGCGAGGCCCGTCGTCGAAGACGTGCCCGAGGTGGCTGTCGGCGCCCGAGGAGCGCACCTCGGTGCGCTTCATCCAGAGCGTGCGGTCGACGTGCTCGGTGACGGCGTCGGGGCTGATCGGCTTCGTGAAGCTCGGCCAGCCGGTTCCGCTGTCGAACTTGTCACGGCTCGAGAACAGCGGCTGGCCCGAGACGATGTCGACGTAGAGGCCCTCAGCCTTGTTGTCGTGGTACTCGTTGCGGAACGCGGGCTCGGTGCCGTCGTTCTGGGTCACCTTGCGCTGCATCGGGGTGAGGCGGGCGATCGCCTCGGGGGTGGCGCGGTACTTGCTGGCGGTCATGGCACGTCCTTCCGGCGTGGAGGGGCGCCGCTGGGTGCGGCGTCACCAGGGTCAACACTGTCTGGCGCTCCTGCGTTCCCGCCGCGCGGCGGCTTCACAGGCGCTGTCGGTCGTGCGTCATGATGGCGGCACCGGTCGACGACGAGAAGGGCGATGCGATGACGGATGCGGCGCTCCTGCCCGAGCCGATCGAGCGGCTCATCGAGGCCGTGCCCGACCCTCACGCTGCGGCGGCACTTCGGGCACTGTGCGAGGTCGTCGTCTCGGCCGAGCCCCGGCTCGAGGCCGAGATCAAGTGGAACGCCCCGAGCTTCACGCTCGAGGGCCGTGACGTGGTGACGACCGGCGTGAATCGCGATGGGAGCATCCGCCTCGTTCTGCACCGGGGCGCTGCGAAGGCCGCCCCGGGCGCGCAACGGCCCGAGATCGATGATCCGGATGCTCTGCTCGAGTGGCGCGGCGTCGACCGGGCGCTCATGACTCTCGCCGACGAGCGCGCCGTGCGCGAGCGCGCAGTCGCGGTGCAGTGGCTCGTGCGGCAGTGGGTGCTGTCGTGAGCTCCCCGGTCGGTGTCATACTGGCACCCGCTGAAGAAAGGTCGCATCGATGTACCAGCGTCTTGGTCGCCTGACCGCCCGAGGGGTCGCCTCTCTTGCCCTGGCGGTGGTCTTCACCCTCGTCGGTGCCACTGCCGCGTCGGCGATGCAGATCTTCATCGTGGTCGAGCCCACCGACCGCGTCATCACGCTCGAGGTCGAGCCGAGCGACACGATCGACAACGTCAAGCAGAAGATTCAAGACAGAGAAGACATTCCGCCCGCCGAGCAGAGTCTCGTCTTCGCCGGAAAGCGGCTCGAAGAGGGGCGCACGCTGTCGGACTACAACATCCAGAAGGAGTCGACGCTGCACCTGTTCCTGCGGCTCGCCTTCACTGACGCGGTGCTCAGTCCGTTCGTGCTCGGTGTGCCCTACGCCGACGCGGTTGCCGCGCTCGGAGGGTTCGAGGCCACGGTCTTCTCGGTGACTACCGGAGCGCTGCCAGCGGGCATCGAGCTCGACCCGGTGACAGGCGAGCTCACGGGCACGCCGACCGCTCTCGGTGCGTGGTCGGCCACGATCACCGCCACGTCGGGCGAGGAGTCGGTCGCCGCCGAGCTCTCGGGCACCGTCTCAGCGCCGCCTGTCGACGTCGAGGAGCCCGTGGACCAACCGCCCCCGGGTGAACAAGCGCCGCCGGGCGAGAATGTGGCGCCTGTCGAGGAGGTGGCCCCGGTCACCCCGGCTCCCGCCGCTGACGAGCTCGCGACCACCGGCGGCGCCACCGAGGGGCTCGTCGGCATCGCGACAGCGCTCATGGCGGTGGGGGCTCTGCTCGTCGCGGTGCGCACTCGTGCCTTCGCCCGAGACGACGGCGCGGTGCCATTGCGCTGACGGCGCACCACGGACGGCGGGTCCTGGTTCTCAGCCTGCGATGCGCGTCGGGGCCCCCCATCGGTGGAGAACGGAATCCCGCGCGCTCAACGCACGATCGGCTCGGTCGGCGGCATCGGCTCGTCAAGCACCTCATCGAGTGACGGATGCTCGGGCTGGGTCTCGCGGGCGGCCTCGGCATCAGCATCCACCGCCTGATCACTGCTGCCGGCAGCCACTCGCGCCTTCGGGTCGGGCCGCGTGACGAGCGCGCAGCCGACAAGGATCGTGACGAAGCCGACGAGGGTCCAGATGGTGATCTGCTCGCCGAGGAACAGCGCACCCGCGACGACGGCGACGGCCGGGTTGACGTAGGTGATCGCCGACATGCGAATGGGGCCGACCTCGGCGACGAGCGCGAACATCAGCAGGAACGCGACGGCGCTGCAGAGCACGGCGAGCACGACGACCGAGATGATCGTGAGCGTCGACGGCACCGCAGTCGGCCAGCCGCCGGTGAGCGCGACGATCGGCACGTAGACGAGAGCACTGATGCCGAGAGCGACCGCGATGACGCCGACCCCGGGCAGGTCGCTCATGTGCCGAGCCAGAATCGCGGGGCCGATCGCGTAGCCGACGACCGCGATCGCGAGCTGGCCGACCGCCACGAGGTCGGAGCCGCCGACGTCGAGGCCGACGATCGCGGCGACGCCGAGCATCCCCAGCACGACGCCGACGCCGTTGACGGCCGTCAGCCGGTCGCGGCGGCCCATGACGAACGCGACGACCATCGCCACGAGCGGGATGCTCGCCAGCAGCAGCCCGACCGTCGAGCTCGGCAGCGTCTGCTCGGCGGCGTTGATGAAGTACCACGAGAGCACGATCTCGAACAGGGCGAAGGCGAGCAGCGGCTTCCAGCGGCGCAGCACGGGCATGATCGCGCGATGGCGCGCGGCGATGGGCAGCAGCAGTGCGGCGGCGAGGGCGGTGCGCGCGAGCACGAGGAACTCGGGCGTCAGCTCGGCGATCGCGATCTTGATGAACAGATACGGGATGCCCCAGATGATGCCGAGCGAGGCGAACAGGATGAGGCCGCGGCGGGTCATGGGTTCATTCTGGCCCGCCGCGGGCCCCTCTCAGATCACGTGCGCAGGGCCGGTCAGCCCCGCCCGTGCGGAGCGATGACGGCGCGAGCCGAGAGCTCGCCCGCGGCGAGCCTGCGGTAGGCCTCGAGCGCGTCGTCGAGGCTGAAGATCTCGACCTCGGGCTCGATCTGGCCCGCCTTGTAGAGCGCGACGACGTCGTGCAGGTCTTCGATCGTGCCCCAGTAGGTGCTGAGCAGCTCGGCCTCGTACGGCACGCCGTAGAAGCCCCACTCGTAGGTGCCGCCGGCGATGCCGACGATCGTGACGCGGCCGAGCACGGCGACCGAGTCCATCGCGAGCTTGACGGTCGGCGCGACGCCGACGAAGTCGAACACGGCGTCGACGCCGCGGCCGCCGGTGAGCTCGCGGATCGCCGCGGCCTGCCCCTCGCCGCCCGGGACGACCTTCGCGCCGCGGGCGGCGGCGCGATCCATCGCGTCCTGCTTCTGGTCGGTCGCGATGACGGTCGCACCGGTCATAGCGAGCAGCATCTGCACGGCAAGCTGACCGAGACCGCCCAGGCCGATGACGAGGGCGGTCTTGCCGCCGCCGTTGAGCTTGTGCAGCGAGTTCTTGATCGCGTGGTACGGCGTGAGGCCCGCATCGCTGAGCGGTGCGGCGGCCACGGGGTCGGCGTCGCCGAGGGCGACGAGGTTGCGCGCCGGGGCGACGAGGTACTCGGCCATGCCGCCGTCGCGGCCGAGGCCCATCGCGAGGTACGGCTTGCTGCCGACGTTGCGGCAGTAGGTGTCCTGCCCGCGCGAGCACATGTCGCAGTAGCCGCAGCCGATGGGGCCGTAGACGAGGTACGCCGCGCCCTTCTCGATGCCGGTGACGCCCTCGCCGAGCTCTTCGACCCAGCCGGAGTTCTCGTGCCCGAGCGTGTACGTCGGCTTCAGCAGGCCCGCGGCGGCCATCTCAGGGCCGAAGTCCTCGAAGATCGCGACGTCGCTGTGGCACGCGCCCGCACCCGCCACCTTGAGCAGCACCTCGCCGGGGCCGGGGCTCGGGGTGGGCACGTCTTCGATCGTCGGGAAGGTCTTCCACTCGCTGAATCGGACTGCTCGCATGATGCTCTCCTTCGGTCTTTCGCGCCACGCTACGCCCGGGTCTGCGGGCGGCGTCAGGGGCAGAAGTCCTGTGCTCAGGAGGTGGGGTGGTGGCGCACTGGGTGCACGCGACCTCGCCGTCCGCCCCGCCGGTCCGCGGGCTTCGACAAGTGCGGACGGGGTGAATCGCCCTCACGCAATCCGTACTTGTCGAAGGGTGCGAAAGGAGGGCGGGCGCCGCCGGTGGTGGCCAGCCTGCCGACCAGCCGAGCGAGGGGTGGGAGTGCGACCCGACCGCACCCGACCCCCTTGTCGCTGCGGGCCGCTGCGCGTACCGTCGCCGCCATGAGCGTCGTGCCGTGCCTGTGGTTCGCATCCGAAGCCGTCGAGGCGGTCGAGCTGTATGTGAGACTCATCCCCGACTCGCGCATCACCGGGCGCTTCGACGGTCCTCCCGGTCAGCCGCCGGTGAGCGTCGACTTCGAGCTGCAGGGGCAGCGGATGCTCGCCCTCAACGGCCGCCCCGCCGACCAGCCGGGCTTCACCGACGCTCTCTCGCTGCAGGTCGAGGTCGACACGCAAGACGACATCGATCGGCTGTGGGATGCCCTGACCGCCGACGAGGGAGCACCGGGTCGCTGCGGCTGGCTGCGCGACCGGTACGGCGTCGCATGGCAGATCGTGCCCAAGCGGTGGGCGGCGATGCTGCAGCAGGAGGACCCGGCGGCGGCCTCCCGCGTCATGCAGACGATGATGGGGATGCACAAGCTCGTGATCGCCGAGCTCGAAGCGGCCGCTCGGGGCTAGGCCTCGAAGTCGAGCCGCATCACGACGCGCCGCTTCGTCGGCCTGCTCACCTCGGCGAAGCCGGCCGCCACGAAAGGCCCGAGCGGCCCGACGCTCAGCTCATCCCACGTGATCTCGGCGCCGTGCGCGATCATCGGGTAGCCCTCCACGGCGCGGGCCCCCTGCGCGCGGGCGTGCTCCGAGGCGGCCGCCACGAGCGGGTAGGTCAGACGCCGGTCGCGGAAGCCGCGACGCACGACGAGGCATGCGATGGCCCAGACCGAGTCGTCGTCCTTCTCCTCGGCACGACCGGCCCACGGCACGGGCGAGCCGCGCAGACGGCGATAGGCGGAGCGAGCATCCACCGCGACCCACCCGGCCGGCTCGTCGTCGACCCAGGCGACCAGCCCGACCGTGCTCGACGCCCGGGGGTCGTCGCAGCCGACCGCCTCACGCAGCACCGTGGCGCGCTGCTCGACGGGCAGGGCGTACCAGTCGCGGTCGCCGAGGCGCTGCCGCGTGCACTGGCAGCGGCCCGCGGTGCCGGTGAGGATGAGCTGCAGCTCCTCCCAGCTCGCCTCGTTCGCGGGGCGGATGCGCACCGATGCGGTCATGGGTCGAGGCTACTGAGCGCTCAACGAACGAGGACGACCCGCTCGATACCGCTCCAGGCCTGGTCGGCCGTGAGCACCGGCAGATCGAGCCGCCGCGCGAGGGCGAGGCAGAGCCGGTCGCCGAGCGAGAGGGCCGAGCCTTCCTGCCAGAGCGCGGCAGCCGCCTCGGCATCGTCGACCGTCACGCTCGCGATCTGCAGCGGGAAGCTCAGCAGGAGCGCTCGCGCCACGTGCCACGAGTCGGCGCGACGCAGCTTCTGCGCGACCTCCGCCCAGTTCGCGGCGCCCATCACCGCGCCGCTCTCGAGTGCGTCGCGCACCTGCTGCGCACCCGGCTCGCCCTGGAGATAGGCGAGTGCGGCCGAGGCGTCGAGCACGACCATCAGACGGTCGCGGAGTCGTCGGTGGCCTCGCGCCGGCGGTCGGCGATGAGCTCGCCGAGCAGGTCGCGCCCCGAGAGACGAGCCCGAACGAATTCTTCGAGGGCCTCGCGGTCGGCGAGCAGCACGCCCAGCTCGGTGTCGACGGCCACAAGCGTCGCACCGACTTCCCACCGATGGCGGGCGCGGATGCTGGCGGGGACGACGATGCGCCCCTTTTCTCCCACCTGAACAGCCAAGGTGTCACTCATGGGGCGAGAGTACCACTCGGCGTGGAGCGAAGGCGTCAGTCGCGCCTGGTTCGCCGCTTCAGCCAGCCCCACACGATCGTGGCGGCGAGCAGGATCAGCCCGATGAACGCGAGCCACAGCAGCCCCTCGACGACGAACCCGACGACGGCGAAGACGGCCCAGAGCACGAGCAGGACGATGATGAGGGTTGTCATCCCGAGACGGTAGCCGCGAGGTGCGGATGCTCGCCCGCGGTCTGCACCGGCGCGCAGTGTTCGCTTGCCCGCATCCGCCACCCGCTCGCGTCGCCGGGCGGCGCCGGGCCGCGCCCCGCCGCCGATAGACTCGGGAACCGTGTCCAAGGTCTTGACGTCCCTGCCCGTCGGCGAACGAGTCGGCATCGCGTTCTCCGGAGGTCTCGACACCTCCGTCGCCGTCGCGTGGATGCGCGACAAGGGCGCCATTCCCTGCACCTACACGGGCGACCTCGGCCAGCCCGACGAGCCCGACGTCGACGCCGTGCCCGGCCGCGCGAAGGAGTACGGCGCCGAGATCGCCCGCCTCGTCGACGCGAAGGCCGCCCTCGTCGAAGAGGGGCTCGTCGCCCTCGCGTGCGGCGCCTTCCACATCCGCAGCGGCGGCAAGGCGTACTTCAACACCACGCCGCTCGGCCGCGCCGTCACCGGCACCCTGCTCGTGCGCGCCATGAAAGACGACGGCGTCGAGATCTGGGGCGATGGCAGCACCTACAAGGGCAACGACATCGAGCGGTTCTACCGCTATGGCCTGCTCGCGAACCCCCGCCTGCGCATCTACAAGCCGTGGCTCGACGCCGACTTCGTCACCGAGCTCGGCGGCCGCCAGGAGATGAGCGAGTGGCTCGTCGCCCACGGCTTCCCGTATCGCGACTCGGCTGAGAAGGCCTACTCGACCGACGCCAACATCTGGGGCGCCACGCACGAGGCGAAGACGCTCGAGCACCTGAACGTCTCGCTCGAGACGGTCGAGCCCATCATGGGCGTGCGCTTCTGGGATTCCTCGGTCGAGATCGAGACGGAAGACGTCACGGTGAGCTTCGTCGAGGGCCGCCCCACCGCGATCAACGGCCGCGAGTTCGCCGACGCGGTCGAGCTCGTGCTCGAGGCGAACCGCATCGGCGGCCGTCACGGCCTCGGCATGAGCGACCAGATCGAGAACCGCATCATCGAGGCCAAGAGCCGCGGCATCTACGAGGCCCCGGGCATGGCGCTGCTGCACATCGCCTACGAGCGGCTGCTCAACGGCATCCACAACGAAGACACGATCGCGAACTACCACGCCGAGGGCCGCCGCCTCGGTCGCCTCATGTACGAGGGGCGCTGGCTCGACCCGCAGTCGCTCATGCTGCGCGAGAGCATCCAGAAGTGGGTCGGCTCTGCCGTGACCGGCGAGGTGACGCTGCGACTGCGCCGCGGAGACGACTACACGATCCTCGACACCACCGGCCCCGGCCTGTCGTACTCGCCCGAGAAGCTCTCGATGGAGCGCGTCGGCGACGCCGCCTTCGGCCCCACCGACCGCATCGGCCAGCTCACGATGCGCAACCTCGACATCGCCGACTCGCGCGCTCGCCTCGAGCAGTACGCGGCGCAGGGCATCATCGGGGGAGCGACCGCCCAGCTCGTGGGGCGCATCACCGCAGGCCACGCCGATGAGGTCACCGAGTCGGCTGCGCCGTCGACATCAGCGGATGCTGCGCTCGCCCAGGCGGTCGACGCAGCGAACGAGGCCTCGGCCTTCGATTCCGGCACCGACTAGGTCGCCGCGCGAGTCGCCCGGCCCGTCGCCTCAGTCGACGGGGAGGCTGACTGTTCCGAGGATGCGCCGTCGCGCCCCTTCTGGATGCGCTGAGCGCTCGATGAGCGGGAGCAGGGCATCCCGGATCGTCGCCGCGACCTCGCGCCATTCGTCGTCGGTCGCGAAGACGGCGACCTGACGGAACCCGACGAGGTCGGCCTCGAGCGTCGATCGAGGCGCGGCGAGGTAGTCGTCGAAGGCCGAGGCGAGCGAGGCTAGGTAGGCGAGGAAGCCCGCGCGCACGCGCTCGTCGTCGACGAGCCCCTCGTCATCGGGGTCGACGCTCGCCCGAGAGAGGTTGAGTCGCAGCGAGCGCTCGCTCGCCCCGCGCACCCGCGTCTCGGAGACCACCTCGAGGACTCCGCCGTCGACGAGCGCGGCGACGTGCCGATAGAGGGTCGCGGGGGCGACGTCGCCCAGCCGATCGGCGAGCTCGCGCGTCGTGGTCTGCGCGTGACCGAGCATCGCCTGAACGATGCGCAGGCGTATCGGATGAAGGAGGAGCGTCGAGGTCGTCACGGTGTCCTTTCCGACGGCGCGGAGGGCGAATGCGGCCAACAGTATCATTTGCAGGAATGTTATCAGCATTGATAACGTTGGACATCGAACTTCGCCACGCGACCGGCTCTACCGAGCGACAGCGCCGGAAACGAGACTCAGGAGGACACATGCCGACCACCATCACCGCCGACCGAGGAGGTCTGACGCTGCGACTCGGGCTGCTCGATCGCCTCCTCGCGCTGCGCGGCGACGTCACGGTGCGCGCCGCCGATGTCGCCGAGATCACGGCCGTCGCCGACGGAATGGCAGCCGTCGGAGGCATCCGCGCGCCGGGACTCGGCGTTCCCGGAGCTCGCAAGATCGGCACGTGGCGGCGTCGACAGGGTGCGACCGTCGCTGTCGTGCGAGGACGGGGCCCGGCGCTGACGATCACCGCGACCCACGGCCCGGTGCGCAGGATCGTGCTCTCGGCGCCCGATGCCCCGGAACGCGCTGCTGCGCTCACGGCAGCTCTCGAGGGGCGGCGCGCGCGATGACGGCTGCCGTCGATGAGCACGTCGAGCACCGCGGTGCCGTGCGGCTCGTCGGCGTGCGACGACGCGTCGAGGCGCCCGTCGCTCTGGCGGTGCTGCTGCCCGGCAGCGGGCCGATCGATCGCGACGGCGATGCGCGCGGACTCGCGGTGGGCATCCAGCGGCAGCTCGCCATGGGTCTCGCCGAGCGCGGCATCGAGAGCGTGCGCTGGGACAAGCGGGGCGTCGGCGAGTCGGAGGGGGAGTTCCTCACGACAGGCTTCGACGACCTCCTCGATGACGCGCTCGCCATCGTCGACGAGGCGCTCGGCGGCGAGCTGCCCGTCATCGTCATCGGGCACAGCGAGGGCGCCTCGGTCGCGGCTCGCGTGGCCGCCCGTCGGCCATCGGTCGCCGGAGTCGTGATGCTGAGCGGTTCGGCGCGCTCGGGCCTCGAAGTGCTGCGGTGGCAGTCGCGGGCGATCGCGGCGGATGTGCCCGGGGTCGTGCGCGGGCTGCTGCGCCTGCTGCGCACCGATGTCGAGCAGCAGACCGAGAAGAACCGGCAGCGGCTGCTGCGCACGACGGGCGATGCCGAGCGCATCGGCGGAGCCCGCGTGAACGCGCGGTGGTTCCGCGAGTTCATGGCCTACGACCCGCGCGCCGATCTTGACGCGGCGCCCGCACCCGTGCTCGCGATCACCGGAACGTTCGACCTGCAGTCACCACCGGAGGATCTCGCCGTGATCGCGGCCCGCACGGGCGGCCCGACCCGCACGCTCGCGCTCGACGGCGTCAGCCACATCCTGCGCTCCCAGCCTCGGCCGACGCTGCGTACCTATCGAGCGGATGCTCGGCGCCCGATCGACGAGCGCATCGTGGCGATCATCGCCGCGTGGTGGAGCGAGATCAGCGAGACGGCCCCGCAGTAGGGCCCGACTCGGCGGACTGCATCGGCGCCGCGCTTCTGAACTCGGTCAGAGATTGCGTCTATCGGTCAGTTGTTGCGCCGCGCGACAGGAGCAGCCGCAACGAGTGACCGATAGACGTGCCGACGTACGGCCGGGCTCGTGTCAGTGGCGCGGCTTGCGCGGCGGGCGCTCGTCGCGACCGCCGTCACGAGCGCCGCCGGCGTCGTCGCGACGCGGCGAGCGGTCGTTGCGCTCAGCCCACGAGCCGCGCACGGGCCGGTCACCGCGGTCGCCCGCGCCGCCGCCGCGCTCGTCGCGCGAGGCTCCGCGCCGCGGCCCGCGGTCGGGCTTGAGCTCGATGAGCCGGCCGCTGATGCGCGTGTCGCCGAGCTTGCGCATCGTCGCGGGCGGCAGGTCTGCCGGCAGCTCGACGATCGAGAAGTCGGGCATGATCTTGATCGCTCCGAAGTCGTCGCGCGAGAGACCTCCCTCGTTGGCGAGAGCTCCGACGATCTGGCGCGGCTCGACGCGGTGACGCTTGCCGACCTCGATGCGGTACGGCGCGAGAGCCGGCCCGCCCTCGCGGCGCGGGCGACGCTCGCCGCGCTCCGACGAGCTCGAACCCGCACCGCCCGAACCGGCGCCCCGGGTGTCGGCGTCGCGCGAGAACTTCGGGGGCCGGATGTCCTCCTCCGTCAGCAGCAGCGACTCGCCTCCCTGCGCGACGACCGCGAGCGCGGCGGCGACGTCGGCCTCGGGGACGTCGTGGTGCTCGACGTAGTGGCCGATGATGTCGCGGAACACGCCCATGAGCGCAGCATCCGACAGTGCCGTCGTGATCGCGTCGTCGAAGCGGGCCAGGCGCGTGGCGTTGACGTCGTCGACGCTCGGCAGCTGCATCTGCGTGAGCGGCTGGCGCGTGGCCTTCTCGATCGCGTCGAGCAGGCGGCGCTCGCGCGGCGTGATGAAGCTGATGGCGGCGCCCGAGCGCCCGGCGCGGCCGGTGCGGCCGATGCGGTGCACGTACGACTCGGTGTCGACGGGAATGTCGAAGTTGACGACGTGGCTGATGCGCTCGACATCGAGACCGCGCGCGGCGACGTCGGTCGCGACGAGGATGTCGAGGGCGCCCGACTTCAGCTGCTCCACGGTGCGCTCGCGCTGCACCTGGGCGACGTCGCCGTTGATGGCCTGCGCCGAGTATCCGCGAGCGCGCAGCTTCTCAGCGAGCGTCTCGGTCTCGTTCTTGGTGCGGACGAACACGATCATGCCCTCGAAGTTCTCGACCTCGAGGATGCGCGTGAGGGCGTCGACCTTCTGCTGGTACGACACCACGAGGTAGCGCTGCGTGATCGTCGACGAGGTCGTCGTCTTCGTCTTGACGGTGATCTCCTCCGGGTCGCGGAGGTACTGCTTCGAGATGCGGCGGATCGACGCGGGCATCGTCGCCGAGAACAGCGCGACCTGCTTGTCGTCGGGGGTGTCGGCGAGGATCGTCTCGACGTCTTCGGCGAAGCCCATCTTGAGCATCTCGTCGGCTTCGTCGAGCACGAGGTACTTGAGCTCGGTGAGGTCGAGCGTGCCCTTCTCGAGGTGGTCCATGATGCGGCCGGGGGTGCCGACGACGATGTGCACGCCGCGGCGCAGCGCCGAGAGCTGCACGCCGTAGCCCTGGCCGCCGTAGACGGGAAGCACGTGCACGCCCTTGAGGTGGGCGGCGTACTTCTCGAACGCCTCGCACACCTGCAGCGCGAGCTCGCGCGTCGGGGCGAGCACGAGCGCCTGCGGAGTCTTCTGCGACAGATCCAGGCGCGACAGGATCGGCAGCGCGAACGCCGCGGTCTTGCCCGTGCCGGTCTGAGCGAGACCGACGACGTCACGGCCCTCGAGCAGCACCGGAATCGTCGCCGCCTGAATGGCCGAGGGGGTCTCGTACCCGACGTCGTCGAGGGCCTGCATGACCTCGTCGCTCAGGCCGAGTGACGAGAAGGGGATGCTCGGGGTGGCGTTCTCGCCGTCGGTCGCGGTGGTCTCGTCGGCAGAAGTCATACCTCAACGGTATGCCCCCGGCGCGTCGCGCGCGCACGCGAGGAGAGCATCCGCCCCTTGACGGCGCCGCAGACGGGGCGTAGACCGGAGCACTCACGACGACCGAGGGGATTCCGCCATGCCCGTCATCGACACTGAGACCGACCGCGAGAACCTGCAGCTCACCGTCACGGGTGAGTTCATCGCGCCCCCCGAGCGCGTCTGGCAGATGTGGTCCGACCCGCGGCAGCTCGAGCAGTGGTGGGGCCCTCCCGGCTGGCCGGCGAGCTTCCCGCGCTACGAGTTCGAGCCCGGGGGAGAGGCGCGCTATCGCATGACCGGCCCCGAGGGCGAGGTGAGCGCGGCGTGGTTCCGGTTCATCGAGATCGATGAGCCGCGCCGCATCGAGCTCGACGACGGGTTCTCGGGCGACGACGGCGAGCCGACCGAGGCGATGCCGAGCATGCGCATGGTCGTCGAGATCGAGCCCTCGGGAGGCAGCGACGGCAGCGTGACGACCATGAGCATCCGCACGATCTTCGACTCGGTCGAGCAGCTCGAGCAGATCACGGGCATGGGCATGGTCGAGGGAATGACCGCGGCGATGAACCAGATCGACGGGCTGCTCGCCTAGACCCCCGTACCCTGTAGGGCATGGCAGGCATCGGCAACAACGGCACGACGCGACCGGCGACGGCGGATGCTCGCCCCCAGGTTCGCCCGGCGACCGAGGGCTGGCAGCAGAAGCTCGACGACGAGGGGCGGCCGCTGCTGCAGTTCGCGTCGCCGAAGCGCGGCAAGCCTCCTGTGCACTGGGCCGACCTCTCGGTCGATGAGCGCAAGGCCGCCGTCGTCGAGCGGGGGCTGCCGGCGTTCCGCGCGAAGCAGCTCTCGACGCACTACTTCACGCACTACACCGACGACGCCGCGGCGATGACCGACCTGCCGGCCGCGGGGCGCGACGAGCTCGTCGCCGAGCTCATGCCTCCGCTGCTGACGGAGGTGCGCCGACTCACGACCGACAACGGCGACACGATCAAGTTCCTCTGGAAGCTGCACGACGGCGCCCTCGTCGAGAGCGTGCTCATGCGCTACCCGGGTCGCGTGACGCTGTGCGTGTCGAGCCAGGCCGGCTGCGGCATGAACTGCCCCTTCTGCGCGACCGGCCAGGCGGGCCTCACGCGCAACATGTCGGCCGCCGAGATCGTCGCGCAGGTCGTCGCCGCCAACAGGGTGCTCGTCGAGGGCGGGCTCGGCGGTCGCAAGAAGGGCGACGAGACGCCCGATCGCGTCGGCAACATCGTCTTCATGGGCATGGGCGAGCCGCTCGCCAACTACGCGCGCCTCATGAGCGCCGTGCGCACGATGGTCGCGCCGCAGCCGAACGGGCTGGGCATGAGCGCCCGCCACATCACCGTCTCGACCGTCGGCCTCGCGCCGGCGATCCGCAAGCTCGCCGAAGAGAACGTGCCCGTCACCTTCGCGCTGAGCCTGCACGCGCCCGACGATCTGCTGCGCGACGAGCTGATCCCGGTCAACTCGCGCTGGAAGGTCGACGAGGCCCTCGACGCCGCCCGCGAGTACTTCGACAAGACGGGCCGCCGCGTCTCGATCGAGTACGCGCTCATCAAAGACATGAACGACCATGCCTGGCGCGCCGACCTGCTCGCGCAGAAGCTTCTCGAGCGCGGTCGCGGCTGGGTGCACGTCAACCCGATCCCGCTCAATCCGACGCCCGGCTCGATCTGGACGGCCTCGGATCGCGACGTGCAGAACGAGTTCGTGCGCCGCCTCAACGACGCGGGCATCCCGACGACGCTGCGCGACACGCGCGGCAAAGAGATCGACGGGGCCTGCGGGCAGCTCGCGGCCGCCGACGAGTAGTCGAGCCCGGCCCCGCTGCCCTCGCGCTACTGGCCTTCTGCCCGCCGCTTCTCGGCGAGCTCGGCCGCCCAGCCCTCCTCTTTCTGCAGGTACTCGTTGTCGGCGAAGTCGGTGAAGTCGCTCTCGTCGGTGATGCGCCTGATCTCGAGCGCGTTGCCCGGCCCGAGCGGGCACTTCTTCGCCCACTCGACGGCGTCGTCGACCGAGGCGACCTCGATCGTCCAGTAGCCGTTGAAGAGCGACTCGGTGGGCCCGTAGGCGCCTTCGTCGACCGAGGCGGCCGCGCCGCTCTCGCCGAAGCGCACGACGGCGCCCTGGCGCGCGTCGGCCAGCCCTGCTCCGCCCGTCATGACGCCGGCCTCCATCATCGACTCGTTGTACTGGCCCATGGCGGTGATGACGGCGTCGAAGTCGACCTCTTTCGAGGCCGCGAGCGCCTCGTCGGTCGAGCGCATGATGAGCATGAACTGGGGCATGGTGACTCCTTCGTCGCGATGATGCCGAGGCCACTCACTATGGCCCTCTCCGCGGGTGGACGGAACCGGGCATCCCCCGCTGAGCGGAGTACCGTGGCCGCCATGAGCGACCCCCGCGACCCGCGCGACGACCGCGACCCCTGGGAGGTTGACCCGACCCTCGTGCGCAACCAGGGCTCGCTGACGACCTCCGAGGGCACCGTGTGGATCGCCGCGGCGAGCGTCGCCGCGCTGTTGGTCGGCGGCATGCTGCTGACGCTGTGGTGGCGGCTGGATGCTCCGCTCGCGCTCGCGGGAGCCCTCGCGACCGCCCTGCTCCTGCTCATCATGATCATCGTGCGCTACGCCGTGCGGGCCCGCCGGCCGCGCCTCGTGACGCTCGCCGCGCTGTTCTGGCTCATGGTGCTCGGCGATCTCGCGATCGTGCTCGCCGTCGCGCTGGGCCCGTAGCTCGGTCGTCTCAGCGCCCGGAAGGTAGGTCGCCCGGGCGCCCCGATCCAGCCCCTGGTCGGCGGCTCCCAGCCGCCGTACGGTCGCACGATCCGTTGACGATCGAGCAGGCAGGAGCCGCGAATGAAAGCCATGGAGTATCGGGGACCGTACAAGGTGCGCGTGACCGAGAAGGACATCCCTCGCATCGAGCACCCGAATGACGCGATCATCCGCGTGACGATGGCGGCGATCTGCGGCAGCGACCTGCACCTCTACCACGGCCTGATGCCCGACACCCGGGTCGGGTCGACCTTCGGGCATGAGTTCATCGGCATCGTCGAGGAGGTCGGGTCGTCGGTGCAGAATCTGCACCCAGGGCAGCGCGTCATGGTGCCGTTCAACATCTACTGCGGCTCGTGCTTCTTCTGCGCGCGCGGCCTCTACTCGAACTGCCACAACGTCAACCCGAATGCGACGGCCGTCGGCGGCATCTACGGCTACTCGCACACGTGCGGCGGCTACGACGGCGGCCAGTCGGAGTTCGTGCGCGTGCCGTTCGCCGACGTCGGCCCCGGCGTGATCCCCGACGACATCTCCGACGAGGATGCCCTGCTCATGACCGACGCGCTGTCGACCGGGTACTTCGGCGCGCAGCTCGCCGACATCGAGGAGGGCGACACGGTCGTCGTCTTCGGCGCGGGCCCCGTCGGGCTCTTCGCCGCGCGCTCGGCGTGGTTCATGGGCGCCGGTCGCGTCATCGTCGTCGACCACCTCGACTACCGGCTCCAGCGGGCGCGCGACTTCGCGCTCGCCGAGACCGTGCACTTCGGCGAGGTGGACGACGTCGTGCTGCGCCTCAAGCGGCTCACCGGCGGACTCGGCGCCGATCGCGTCATCGAGGCCGTCGGAGCCGAGGCCGACGGCAGCCTGCTGCAGCACATCGCGGGCGTGAAGCTCAAGCTGCAGGGCGGCTCGCCCGTCGCGCTCAACTGGGCGATCGACGTCGCCCGCAAGGGCGGCACGGTCTCGGTGCTGGGGGCATACGGGCCCGTGCAGTCGGCCGTGAAGTTCGGCGACGCCATGAACAAGGGCCTCACGCTGCGCATGAACCAGGCGCCCGTGAAGCGGCAGTGGCCGCGGCTCATGGAGCACATCCGCGCCGGGCACTTCCGGCCGAGCGAGCTGCTCACGCACCGGTTCCCGCTCGAGCACATCGCCGAGGGGTACCACGTGTTCTCGTCGAAGCTCGACGACATCATCAAGCCCGTCATCATCCCGGCCGCGGCCTGAGCCCAGCATCCGCACCGAATCGACGCGACCGAACTCACGCGACCGAACTGACGCGAAGGAGAACGACCATGCCCTACACCGCCGATGCCCCCGTCACCCCGCCCACGCGCGACGAGCTGCGCGCTCGCGTGCCCGGCTGGGGAGCCGACCTCGACCCCGCCGACCGACCGGCCTTCCCGCGCGAGCGCCGCGACCTCGACTCAGGAGCCCACTGGGTGCTGCCCGAGCAGCAGCCCGAGCTCGCGCCGCGCGAGCGGTCGCTCGAGCACGAGCGGCTCACGCCCGTCTTCGGCACCGCGCAGCCCGTGAAGGGCGCGTCGGGGCTGCTCAAGAAGCTCGCCTACGCGCGGTTCAGCGAGGGCAAGGCGGCGCACTGGCTGCTGCTCGTCGCGAGCGATCGGGTCGATGCGATCGAGAGCCACCTCGCGTCGTTCGGGTCGCTGCGGCCCGACCAGCCCGTCACGCAGACCGGCGTCCGCGGCGAGCTCACCCACCACGGCTGGCGCTCGCGCGTCGGCCGGGGTCGCGTCGACGTCAAGCACACGTGGATCGACCCGATCCTCGTCGCGGGGCCGTGGGTGCTCGCGGGTGCGCTCGCCGTCGCGGCGACGCGCAAGGCCGTCAGCCGCTGAGCTTGACCGCGGCGCCGCACATGGCCGCCGCACGCCGTCCTCCTGACCCCGCTGCGCACGCCGCGCTGTTTCGGGCACACCGCACGCCCCCGGGCGCGCGGATTGCCCGAAACAGCGCGGTGTGCTCGGGGCCGGCGACGTCGCCAGCGCGACGGGAGTCGAACAGTTTTCGTCATCGGCAAGAATCCTGATTCTTGAGGCGGATGCCCGCCCCGTTCTCGCAGGACGGCCGTCGGCCGCTCGCTACGATCGCCTCGACCCCCCTCCCCACCCCGCCCGGCGCGCGACCCGCGCCGGGGAAGAGAGTGATCGCATGACTGACGCCGTCGTCGCCCACCGTGAGGCCTGGAAGGCCCGAGAGACCCTCGCCGAGCAGCTCATCCCTCTGATCGGGCGGCTGTATCGAGAGCACGGGGTCGTGACGAGCATCCACGGTCGCCGTCTCATCAATCAGTCGGCGATCGGCGTTCTCAAAGCGCACAAGTACGCCGAGCACGTGACGGGCCAGGCGCTCGCGCTCGACGACACCGAGCGCGTGCTGACCGCCCTGCTCGAGATCGGGCCGCGGCCGGCGTCGCTCGACATCGCGCGTCTCATCTCGGGCTTCGCCGAGGCGGGCGCTGGCCGCTCGCTCGTGGAGTACATCCGCGACGAGCTCGGCCACTCGGGGCCGGCGGCCGACCCCGAGACCGGCCGCGACGTCGTGCTCTACGGCTTCGGACGCATCGGGCGACTGCTCGCGCGCATCCTCATCGCCCACGCCGGCAACGGGGGAGGGCTGCGCCTGCGCGCGATCGTCGTGCGCCGCGGCAGCGAGAACGACATCGTCAAGCGCGCGAGCCTGCTGCGCCGCGACTCGGTGCACGGGCCCTTCGAGGGCTCGATCTCGGTCGACGAGGAGGCGAGCACGATTCTCGCCAACGGCACGCTCATCCAGGTCATCTACTCGGATTCGCCCACGAGCGTGGACTACACGGCGTACGGCATCCACGACGCGATCGTCGTCGACAACACCGGACGCTGGCGCGACGAGGAGGGGCTGTCGCAGCACCTCCAGGCGAAAGGCGTCGACAAGGTTCTGCTGACCGCGCCGGGCAAGGGCGCGCTCAAGAACATCGTGCACGGCATCAACCACGAGACGATCTCGCCCGACGACCGCATCGTCACGGCCGCCTCGTGCACGACCAACGCCGTGACGCCCGTGCTCAAGGTCATCGACGACGCGTGGGGCATCCGCCACGGACACGTCGAGACCGTGCACTCG
>JAOASR010000020.1 GCA_030158585.1 Microcella sp. | reverse complement strand
GTGTCGATCGCCGGCACGGCTCGCAAAGAGCCCGCGAGTGTCATCAAACTCTTCGCGGCGTACGCCATCCTCACGCGCGTCGACCAGGGCGCGCTGAGCCTCGACACGAAGACCCGCTCAGGCATCGCCGTCCGCGACTGTCTGCGCACCATGATCCACATCTCCGACAACCTGTGCCACGCCGACCTGCTCGCGCTGCTCGGCAACTCGACCATCAACAAGATGCTCTACCAGGCCGGGTTCACCGACACCTTCTACGTCGGCTATGACGGCACCGGCCGGTATCAGTCTGCGAAGAAGGCCTCGACCGATGATCTGGCCGAGCTTCTCGACCGGCTCGAGCGCGACGTGCTTCTGAAGCCCGCATCGGATGCCCTGCTCACCGACCTCATGACCGAGCAGCTCTGGCGCTCGAAGATCCCCTCGGGCATTCCGGCGGGCGTCGAGTTCGGCAACAAGACCGGCCAGCTCTGGATCACCACGGGTCTGGTCGAGGGCGACGCGGGCATCGTGCGGGCGCCCACGGGCACCTTCTCGATCGCCGTTCTCGGCGACGAGAACGCGGCGAACTGGGCGATCGCGCGACTGTCTCGCACGGTCTACGAGCACCTGAGCGGGTCGGCCATCGCGCCCGCCTCGTGGGGCTCGACGAATCTCGTCACGACGGTGACGGCCAATCTCCGAGCAACCCCCGGCGGCACCATCCTCGGCACAGCGCCGACCGGCACGAGGCTCATCGCCGATTCGAGCAATCGAGTCTGGTATCGCGTGAAGCTCAACGGGTCGTGGTACTGGATCCACCACACCACCGTCGCCACCCGATACTGAGACCGCACCGGCCAGGTCGCCCGCCCACTAGCGTTGACCGCATGACCTGGCTGGTGACCGGCGGCGCCGGATACATCGGCGCGCACGTGGTGCGCGCCCTCCACGACGCGAACCTGAAGGCCGTCGTGCTCGACGACCTCTCGAGCGGACATGAGCGGTTCGTGCCCGAGGGGGTCCCCTTCGTGCGGGCGAGCATCCTCGACGCCGACGCGGTCGACCGAGCGATCATCGACCACAGGATCACGGGCGTGATCCACGTCGCGGGCTTCAAGTACGCGGGCGTGAGCGTGCAGCGACCCCTGCACACCTACGAGCAGAACGTCACGGGCATGATCACGCTGCTCGAGGCGATGCAGCGCCACGGCGTCGACCGCTGCGTGTTCTCGAGCTCGGCGGCGGTCTACGGCGCGGTCGACGTCGAGCTCGTGACCGAAGACACCGCGAAGGCCCCCGCGAGCCCCTACGGCGAGTCGAAGCTCATCGGCGAGTGGCTGCTCGCCGACCAGGGCGTCGCGGCGGGTCTGAAGCACACGAGCCTGCGCTACTTCAACGTCGTCGGGTCGGGCGACCCCGCCGTCTACGACACGAGCCCGCACAACCTCTTCCCGCTCGTCTTCGAGGCGCTTCTCGAGGGCCGAGCCCCGCGCATCAACGGCACCGACTACCCGACGCCCGACGGCACCTGCGTGCGCGACTACATCCACGTCGCCGACCTCGCCCTCGCGCACGTCGCGGCGGCCCGCCGTCTCGAGGCGGGCGATCCGATCGAGTCCGCCTACAACCTGGGCTCGGGCGACGGCGTCTCGGTGCGCCAGATCATGGATGCGATGGCCGCCGAGACCGGGATCGCCTTCGACCCCGAGGTGGCGCCCCGGCGTCCCGGGGATCCGCCGCGCATCGTGGCGAGCGGCGAGCTCGCGGCGCGCGACCTCGACTGGCGCATGCGCCATTCGCTCGCCGAGATGGTGCGCTCGGCGTGGGAGGCGCGCCGGGCATCCGACGCCTGATCGCAGCGGGAGGGGGGCCAGGCTGCGCCGACCCCCCGAACGGGGGCTGGTGAACAGCATTCGCAATTGTCGGTATTTCGGCACTTCCTGCGGCGCGTCGCAAGCCTGAACCCGGGGTCGACCCTTTTACGATTCGCGACTTGACGCGGGCGAATCACACGAGTGTAATTAGGGGCATCCCGGCGGCCGGGGGGCTAAGCCGCCGCTGGGGGAAGGAGAGTCACGAATGAGCGAGTACCGCAACTCGGTTCCCGAGAACTGGTTCGTCGACCCCGTTCGACTCGGCGTGCCCGGCGTTCGCCGCGTGCGCAGCGTCGATGAGGACGACACGCTCGCCTGGCAGGCCGACGCGCTGTGCGCGCAGACTGACCCCGAGGCGTTCTTCCCCGAGAAGGGCGGATCGACGCGCGACGCCAAGAAGATCTGCACGACGTGCGAGGTGCGCGGCGAGTGCCTCGACTACGCGCTGCAGAACGACGAGCGCTTCGGCATCTGGGGCGGCCTCTCCGAGCGCGAGCGCCGCAAGCTCCGCCGCCGCGCCTGACCCGGTCGCGCTGATCCGGCCCGCACCCGAGCAGGCGCGCAGCAGGCTCGCCCCGGGCGAACCCGCGCGTGTCTGCCTGACCCCGCACCACCGCCCCGTAGGCTCGGCCTGATGCAAGCCCGAGTGACAGCGGTGCTCGTCGCCCGCCGTGGCGGCGAGGCGCTGCAGCAGACGCTCCAGGCGCTCGCCGAGCAATCGCGTCGGCCCGACCGCTTCGTCGTCGTCGACGCCGCTGAGGATGCCGCTGCCACCGCCGCGCTCATGGAGCTCGCTCCGACGCACGCGGTCACCGCCCCGAGCTCGACCACCTTCGGCGAGGGCATCGCGCGGGCCGTCGCCGCGCTGCCCGAGCAGGAGCCGTCGACCTCGCCCTACGGCGGCGTCGAGGAGTGGCTATGGCTGCTTCGACACGACTCGACGCCCGACTACCGTGCGCTCGAGCGCCTGCTCGGCGCCGTCGAGATCGCGCCCTCGGTCGCGATCGCCGGCCCCAAGCAGATGGACGCCGCCCGCCCGACGATGATCGCCGAGTACGGTGAGACGCTCACGCGCACGGGCGCGACGATCGCGATCGCCGAGCGCGAGCTCGACCAGGCCCAGCACGACCGCCTGCAGGATGTGCTCGCGATGGGCGAGGCGGGCCTGCTCGTGCGCCGCTCCGTGTGGCAGGTGCTCGGCGGCATGGACGCCGCGCTGCCGACCGTCGATGCGGCCCTCGATCTCTGCGTGCGCGCCCGACTCGCGGGCCATCGCATCGTCGGCGTGCCGCTCGCCCGCGTCTTCGTGCACGGGTCGACGGCCGAGTTCCAGCGCCCCGGCGTGCGCCCCCGCACGGTCGCCCGCTGGCGGCGCGCGGCGCAGCTGCACCGTCGCCTCTCGTACGCGCCTGCTGCGGCCGTGCCCTTCCTGTGGCTCGCACTCGTTCCGCTCGCCGTGACGCGGTCGCTCGGGCACCTGCTCGGCAAACGACCGGCGCTCGTGCCCGGCGAGTTCGCCGCAGCATTCCGCGTCGCCTTCTCCGGCACCGCCGTGCCGGCCGCGCGTCGCCGCATCGCGCGCACCCGCTCGGTCGGCTGGGCCGCGATCGACGCCCTGCGCATGCCGCCCGACGAGGTGCGCCGCCGCCGCGCGATCGCCCGCGACTCCGTTCTCGGCGCCGGTGAGCAGTCGGCCCGCCCTCGCCCCGACTTCTTCCCGGGCGGCGGGCTCGTCGTGGCCGGATTCGCCCTCCTCGGCAGCGCCCTGATGTCGAACCTGCTCACGGCGCCGGCCCTCGCGGGCGGCGGCCTGGGGCCACTGGCGCCGGATGCTGCGGCCCTCTGGGCGGGCGCCCTCGCGACCGCAGACGCCCCGTCCGACCCCTTCGCCTTCGTCC
>JAOASR010000019.1 GCA_030158585.1 Microcella sp. | reverse complement strand
CCGTGAACCGGTAGGCCGCCTTCTCCTTCCACGGGTACACGTAGGCGAAGCCGAGGATCACCCCCGCCGGCGACACGGCGACGAGGAACGGGTAGCCGAGCTTGCGCACCTTGCCGTACTTCGTCGTGAGCGCCCGCAGGGTCCACGGCTTCTCATCGAAGGTCACGGTGGAGTTCGCGACGTAGTGGTTGTAGATCTCGCGCACCCAGGGCAGATCTGCCTCGGTCGCCTCGCGGATCTCGAAGGAGAAGGGCGCCTCGGGCTCGGGTCGCTTGCGCAGGTGCGGCGGCAGCACGCGTCGCGGTTGGTACTCCTCCTCCAGCACCCGGCCAGTCTAGGCGGGCAGACGCCAGTCGACGGGTTCGCCGCCCTGCGCCTGAAGCAGGGCGTTCGCGCGCGAGAACGGGCGCGAGCCGAAGAATCCCGTGCGCGCCGACAGGGGGCTGGGGTGCGCGCTCGCCACGACGGGCACCCCGGCGAGCAGCGGCTCGGCCTGCTGCGCATCGCGGCCCCAGAGGATGGCGACGAGCGGCCCGCCGCGCTCGGCGAGCGCGCGCACCGCGCATCCGGTGATCTCCTCCCAGCCCCGTCGATGATGCGAGCCCGTCGCTCCCGGTCGCACCGTCAGCACGCGGTTGAGCAGCAGCACGCCCTGCTGCTGCCACGCGGTGAGATCGCCGTGCTCGGGCGGCTCGACGCCGAGATCGTCGCGCAGCTCGCGATAGATGTTGACGAGGCTGCGCGGCAGCGGCCGCACATGGCGCTCGACGGCGAAGCTCAACCCGATCGAGTGACCGGGGGTCGGGTACGGGTCCTGGCCGAGCACGAGCACGCGCACGTCAGCCAGAGGAGTCGAGAAGGCCCGCAGCACGTGTCGCTCGTCGGGCAGGAAGGGCTCGCCCGCCGCGGCCTCGGCCCGCAGCTCGTCGAGCAGAGTCAGCAGCCGGCCCTCGACCGGAGCGAGCGCCTCGGCCCAGTCGGGCGCGACGAGGTCGGCGAGGCGCCGCGCCACGCGGTCAGCCCTCGCGCACGCGCAGCGGCTCGCGCACGAGCTTGTGCTGCGCCGCCTGCGCGACGGGGCGCATCGTCACCTCATCGAGGTTGACGTGGCTCGGCAGCTCGATCGCGTGCACGATCGCCTCGGCGACGTCGTCCGCGAGCAGCGGATGCTCGACCCCGGCATAGAGCGCCTCGACCTTCGCGGCGTCACCGCCGAACCTCTTGGCCGCGAACTCGTCGGTCTTGACCATGCCGGGCGCGACCTGGATGACGCGCAGAGGCTCGCCCGCGAGCTCGAGCCGCAGCGCCCCCAGCAGGCCGCGCAGGGCGAACTTCGCCGCGTTGTAGCCGCCCCCGCCCTCGTACGCGATCTGGCCGGCGGTCGAGGTGACCGCCACGATGTCGCCCGAGCCGCGCTCGGCCGCGCCGAGCCGCAGCGACGGCAGCAGCGCCGCGATCGCGCGCTGCGCGGTGAGCACGTTGAGCGCGAACATCGCCGCGAGATCGTCGGCCGAGGCCTTCTCGACCGAGTCGGCGCCGATCGCTCCGCCCGCGTTGGCGACGAGGGCGTGCAGGGGGCCGGCGGCGCGCACGGCCTCGGCGAGAGCATCCGCCCCCTCGCTCGTCGTCAGGTCGGCGACGACGACCGCGCACCCGGTCTCGGCGGCGAGCGCCGCGAGCCGATCGGCGCGGCGTGCGACGGCCGTCACGTGCCAGCCGCGGCGGGCGAGCAGGCGCACGGTCGCGGCGCCGATGCCGGAGCTGGCTCCCGTGACGACAGCGCGCAGGACGAGGGAATCGGTCGCAGGAGGCATGGGAGAACGCTACTCCCGCGGTCGGGGCCCTCGCCTAGCCTGGGCGGATGACCGCGAGCACGAGCACCCCCCGAGCTCCCCGACCCGGGCAGCGCGAGCGCGTGCCCTTCTGGGACAACGCCCGCTTCGTCTGCATCGCGCTCGTCGTCGCCGGCCACGCCATTCAGCGCCTCACCTACGAGAGCGACAACGCGCTCGTGGTGTACCTGTTCATCTACGCCTTCCACATGCCGGCGTTCGCGATCATCAGCGGCTACTTCTCGAAGTCGGGGCCGCCGAACGCCAAGCAGATGCAGCGCGTGATCACCGACATCCTGCTGCCCTACGTGATCATGGAGACGATCTGGACCCTGCTGCAGTTCGTCGTCGAGGGCACGCTCACGCTCAACCCGACGACGCCGTCGTGGACGCTGTGGTTCCTGCTCGCGCTCGGCATCTTCCGGCTCGTGCTGCCGTACCTCGCGCTCGTGCGCTGGCCGCTGCTGTGGTCGATCGTCTTCTCGGTCGGCGTCGGCTACCTGACGAACGTCGACTCGACCTTCTCGCTCTCGCGCGCGATCGGCATCCTGCCCTTCTTCGTGCTCGGCTGGAAGCTCAAGGAGTGGGGCCTCGTCGACCGCTGGCGCCTGGTCGAGCGCCAGAAGGTGCCCGTGCGGCTCGCCGCGGTCGGGGTGCTCGCGGCGTGGGCTGTGGTGCTCGTCGTGTTCATCGAGCGATGGCGCGAGATGAACCTGCGCTTCTGGTTCTTCTACGACGACTCGTACGAGGGCCTCGGCGAAGACCAGTGGTGGGCGGGCGCGGTGCGCCTGCTGCTCATCGCGCTCGCGATGCTCCTGACCGCCGCGGTGTTCGTGCTCGTGCCGCGTCACGAGACGTGGATGACCGCCTTCGGTCAATCGACGATGTACGTGTATCTGCTGCACTCGTTCGTGCTCTACCCCATCCGTGAATCGGGCGTCATCGGCGGCGAGAACTCGTCGCTCGCGTGGCTCGTGGCGCTGCTGTTCGCGAGCGTCGCGATCACCGTGCTGCTCGCGAGCCCCTGGGTGCGCAGGCTCACGCGGCCGATCATCGAGCCGAAGCCGGCGTGGATCTTCCGCCCCCACGAAGACACCCGCACGGGGCCGCTCACGATCGGCCCCTCGCGCACCGACCCCACGGGCGCCCGCCGCCGCTGAGCCCGAGAAGGCGAGAGCGCGTTACGGCGTGTGTCGGCGCCATTGACCGGTGGATGCCCGTCTCCGTACCGTGAGGATGCGCCGGGAGAGCCCGCTCGGCCAGCCATCCCCACGAGGAGCACTTCGATGAGCGACTACCAGTTCGAGACGCTGCAGATCCACGCCGGCGCGCAGCCCGACCCGACCACGAACGCCCGAGCGACGCCGATCTACCGCTCGACCGCCTACGTGTTCAACGACGCGCAGCACGCCAAGAACCTCTTCGCGCTCGCCGAGTTCGGCAACATCTACACGCGCATCCAGAACCCCACGCAGGATGTCGTCGAGCAGCGGGTCGCCGCGCTCGAGGGCGGCACCGCGGCGCTCCTGCTCGCCTCGGGCCAGGCCGCCACCACGTACGCGGTGCTCAACATCGCGCAGGCGGGCGACCACATCGTGTCGTCGTCGAGCATCTACGGCGGCACCTACAACCTGTTCAAGTACACGCTCGCCAAGCTCGGCATCGAGACGACCTTCGTCGAGAACCAGGACGACCCCGCCGCGTGGGCCGCGGCCGTGCGCCCCAACACGAAGCTCTTCTTCGGCGAGACGGTCGGCAACCCGAAGGTCAACATCCTCGACATCGCCGGCATCGCCGAGGTCGCGCACGAGCACGGCCTGCCGCTCATCGTCGACAACACGATCGCGACGCCGTACCTCATCCGCCCCTTCGAGCACGGCGCCGACATCGTCGTGCACTCGGCGACGAAGTTCCTCGGCGGGCACGGCACCGTGCTCGGCGGCGTCATCGTCGACGGCGGCACGTTCGCCTGGTCGAAGAACGCCGAGAAGTTCCCGGGCCTCACCGAGCCCGATCCCTCGTACCACGGAGCGAGCTACACGGGCGTGCTCGGCGACGGCATCGCGTACATCATCAAGGCGCGCGTGCAGCTGCTGCGCGACATCGGCGCCGCCGT
>JAOASR010000018.1 GCA_030158585.1 Microcella sp. | reverse complement strand
CCAGCTCGGCGCCGATCTTCTCGTACGGGTCGTCGAGCTCGATCTCCTTGGCGATCGAGACACCGTCGTTGGTGATCGTGGGGGCGCCCCACTTCTTCTCCAGCACGACGTTGCGACCACGGGGGCCGAGCGTGACCTTGACGGCGTCGGCCAGGATGTTGAGGCCGCGCTCGAGGCCGCGACGGGCCTCCTCGTTGAAAGCGATGATCTTAGCCATGTGTGTCTTTCGTCCCTCCCGGACGCAGTACGTACGGTAGCTTCTGGCACTCGCAGAACCGGAGTGCTAACACCGATTCTGGCACTCTCGTAGAGCGAGTGCAAGCCGAGAGGGATGCCCTCGAGGTCAGCCGATCGTGACGGAGCCCGAGGTCGGGACGAGCTCGACCCAGGTGTTGCCCGGCGCCAGGCGCACTGCGAGGCCGCTGGCGTCGACGATGCGCACGGGCGCCTCGCGCGACGCCTTGCTCCAGGTGGCGGCGAGCGCCTTGCCACCTGTGAGTACCCAGGCCTCGCCCGAGCCGATGAGCTGTGTCGTCGGAATGTCCTGGATGACCTGCACGGGCACGCGCAGGATGACGAGGTTCACGGCCGAGAGCCGAGCGCCGCTCGCCGCGGTGTCAGGTGCGCCGCCCGTCATGGTGCGCAGCCAGGTGCCCGAGGCGGCATCCCACGCCCACGACGGCGAGGCGAGCGCCCCGAACACCATCGACGCGCCGGCCACCGGGCTGCCATCGACGGCGGCGGTCGCAGCCGCGGCCGAGGTGGCGAACGGGAAGAGCTGCTGCGGGGCCGCGAGGTCGGCGTGCTGACCGATGAGCTCGGGCGCGCGCACGATGACGTTGTGGGGCGCGGGGGCGTTGCTGCCGCGGTACATCACGGCGTTGGTGTCGGCCTGGCCGTGGATGGCGTTGTACACGTTCGTGCTGCGCATGAGGTCGACGAAGCGCTGCTGACCGCCCGAGTAGGCGATGATGCCGCCGAGCGGCGAGACGATGTCGGGATCCATCGGGCGGATCGAGCGGATCGGGCCGATCTCCGCCGGCACGTCCGAGTGCCACACCGCGACGTAGCGCGTGAGCCCGCCCTCGACGAGCTCTTCGAAGACGATGTCGGTGCGGTCGAGGCCGACCTGCGGCCGCGCCGCCGGGTGGTTGTCGATCTTCGCGGCGAGAGACGGCGACGCGAGCGCCCCCACCTCGATCTGCTCGCCCGTCAGGGGCGCGAGATCGAAGTCGGCCGGCGCCACGTAGGTCGGCGTGAAGGGAGGCTCCGGCTCGGGAGCCGCACTCGTCGAGACGGGGGCGGGCTCGGCCGTGCATCCGGCGATGAGGGCGGCCGTCGCGGTGAGCGCGATCAGAACGGTGGAACGGCGGACGGCGCTGCGACTCATGAGCGCCACGATAACCCGCGACAGCGGCCCCACACGGCAGGGGGCGGGGGCGAGCCGCGCCCGTGGGCGCCCCGCTGGCTCAGCTCGCGGCGTCGGCGCCCACGACGACGGTGATCGGCGCGCCGGGGAACGCATCCGACAGCTCGATCTCGCCGAGGCCGAGCAGCTCGACCATGCCGAGCGCGATGGCCTCGTCGGCAGCGTTCGAGTAGTACACGGTCGTCGTCTCGACGTCGTCGGCGGCGGCATTCGTCACGGCGCCGACGGGCCATCCGGCGGCCGACAGCACATCGGCGCGCTCCTGGCCGAGACCGGGGATGCCAGCGCCGTTGAGCACCGTGATCGTGAACCCCTCGGGCAGCTGCACGGTCGTCGGGTCGGTGATGGGAGTGACCTCGGGCGCCGGCTCCTCGCCGGGCGCCTCGGCGACGGGCGGCGGAGTGCCGAGATCGAGGCCACGGTCGATGACGCCGAGAGCCAGCAGACCGACGCCCACGAGCACGCCCGTCGCGAGAGCGCACCAGGCGACGATGACCCAGCCGCGACCGCGCGGCGCGGGCGCGCGGTGGGCTCCGACGCGACCCAGCTCGGGGGGCACGTCGTCGAAGCGATCGCTCGGGAACTCGGCCATGCTGTCGGCTGCCTCCGGGGCGGGTGGGAAGAGAGTGGCGCGGCTCAGGCGGCGCCGGGTCGGCGCGTGCGACGCAGCTCGGCCCGCGTCGCGCGCACCTCGCGGAGGCGGCCGACGAGCACGGGGTCGTAGCGCAGCGCGGCCTCCTCGTCGAGGAGCGCGTTGAGCACCTGATAGTACCGGGCGGGGCTCCAGCCGAACTCCTGGCGGATCCGCACCTCCTTGCGCCCGGTCGCCGCGCCCCACGCGCCGCGCTCGAACTCGAGCACGCGCGCGAGCCGCTCGAGGCGGTCGGCGTCGGGATCGATCTCGGTGCTCACGCTCGCATGCTAGGCCCGCCGCCCCCGCTCGCCCGGGCTGACGCGCTCACGAGTCCGCGATCGACGGCGCGGCGGGTGCGACCGTCAGGCCGGTGAGACCCACCGCTCGATGCGCTCGCCGTGCGGGCTGACGATCGCGAGAGGATGCCCGTCGACGGTCAGCACGACGTCGTCGTCGGCACCGGGCAGGGCCTGGTCGGCGCGCTCGCCCCCGTCATGCAGCACGCGTCGGCCGTCGAGCGACAGCCAGTGCCCCGGAAGCGCTCCGACGGTCGCCGCGAAGCGCTCGCGCTCGGCGGGCGGCAGAGACACGAGCACGACCGGGCTCCACACGATGAGCGTCGCGTCGGCGGGCGCGTGGGCGGCGAGCGCCGCGACCCCGTCGACCGCGTCACCGGCGACGAGATGCGGCGGATGCTCGCGCGCGATGCCGATCGCGGCGTCGAGCTGCGCGGCTCTCGCTCGCTCCTCCGGCCAGATCAGGGTGCGCAGCCAGCGCTCGTCGTCGACGCGATCGAGGCGGAGGGGACTGCGGTCGAGACCGGCGCGCCATACGATATCGGGCATCCGTCTCGGCAGCGGCACGTCCTCGCCGAGCGCGCACGACAGCTCGAGCTCAGCGGGGCCGTCGATCGGGTCGAGCCGACTCTCTCCGTCGGGGCCGGTGAAGACGTGGCTGTAGCGGTCGGCGAACAGGCCGAGCCCCGCCGAGGCGCCGACCTCGAGCAGGGCGATCGGGCCGTCGACGCCCTGCAGCGCCGCGACGAGCGGGCCCGTGCGGCGCGGGTCGTTGGTCTGCGTCGCGCGGGCGCGGGCGACGGCGGCGACCTCGTCCCACTCACCCTCGAGCCACGTGCGCACGTCGCCGCGCGGGCTCAGCCCCGTGAAGCGCGCCGCCGTGAGCACGAGCACGGGCTGGCGGTCGGCCACCGGAAGCGTGTCGATGAGGGCGAGCAGCTCGTCATCGTCGGCGATCGCGGCCGACCATCCGGCGTAGATCGGCGAGCGAGCGGCGGCCTCGCGGGCGAAGCGGCGGAACCTCTCGGCGGTCGAGCTCACGCTCGCATCATGGCAGAGGGGTCGGCGCCCGACGCATGCCGATGTGCGGGATGCCCGCCTCGAGGTACTCGTCGCCGTAGGGCTCGAAGCCCACCGCCGCGTACAGCGGCTGCACGTACGTCTGGCTGTGCAGCGCGATCGGCTCGTGCCCGAACTGCTGGATGACGTGCTCGAGCAGCCCGCGGCTCAGACCCTGCCCACGGCGGTCGGCGCGGGTGACGACGCGGCCGATGAGGCGCCGAGCATCCGCATCACCGGGCTGCGGCTCGGCGTTCTCGAGCACGCGCAGATAGCTCGCGACGCCGCGGTCGTCGCGCACCCACACGTGCAGGGTCGAGGGGTCGCGATCTCGGTCGTCGAGCTCCTCCTCGTCGATGCGCTGCTCGAGGTAGAACACGCTCGTGCGCAGAGCGAAGATCTCGAACGCGTCATCGGGCGTCATCTGGCTCCACGAACGCTGGATCGGGGAAGAGACGGCCACGGCGTCGAGTTTAATGAGAGGCGACGTATCGCCCCGCGGGGCGAGGAGGAGAGGCATCATGACCGAGCAGCAGACCGGCAAGTACGCCGTCGAGAAGACCGAGCAGGAATGGCTCGAGGAGCTCGGCGAGGAGCGCTACCAGGTGCTGCGCCAGGCCGGCACCGAGCGCGCGTGGACGGGCGAGCTGCTCGACGAGAGCCGTTCGGGCATCTACACGTGCGGCGCGTGCCACGCCGAGCTCTTCATCGCCGGCACCAAGTTCGACTCGGGCTGCGGCTGGCCGAGCTTCTACGAGTCGGTGCGCCCCGAGGCGGTCGAGCTGCTCGAAGACACCTCGCTCGGCATGACCCGCACCGAGGTGCGCTGCGCGAACTGCGGCTCGCACCTCGGCCACGTGTTCCCCGACGGCTTCGGCACGCCTACGGGTGACCGCTACTGCATGAACTCGCTCGCGCTCGACTTCCAGGCCGACGAGAAGTAGTCAGACAGCAACGATCGCGTCAGACCGCGACTCGCTCGCCGATGCGGAAGCGCGCACCGCGATGCTCGTCGGGCAGTCGGTCGCCGCGACCGTGCAGCTTCTCGCGCAGCGTGCCCTCGTCGTAGGTGTCGGGGTAGACGCCGCGCTCGCGCAGCACCGGGATGACGTGCTCGACGACGTCGGCGAACGTGCCGGGCGTGACGGCGTAGGCGAGGTTGAAGCCGTCGACGTCGGTCTCGGCGACCCACTCCTGCAGCTGGTCGGCGATCTGCTCGCCCGAGCCGACGATGAGCGGGCCGAGCCCGCCGATCGCGCCGTGGCGGCCGATGTCGGCGACCGTGAACTGCTGACCGTGCTCGGCGGCCGCAGCGAAGTTCGAGATGACCGACTGGATCGCGTTGCTCTGCACGTTGCCGACCGGCTCGTCGAGGGCGTACTGCGAGAGGTCGATGCCCATCCACCCCGACATGAACACGAGCGCGCCCTCGGGGCTCGCGTAGCTCAGGTAGTCGACGTACTTCGCCTGCGCCTTCTCAGGGGTCGCATCGGTGATGACCGTGAGGAGCGTGTAAATGCGCGCGGCATAGCGGTCGCGACCGGCCTCCTCGAGCGCGTCGCGGATCTTCGCGACCGTGCCGCGCAGCACCTCCTTCGTCGGCGCGGCGACGAAGATCGCCTCGGCGTTGCCCGCGGCGAAGGCGATGCCGCGTGCGCTCGCGCCCGCCTGGAAGATGACGGGCGTGCGCTGCGGGCTGGGCTCTGAGATGTGGATGCCCGGCACCGTGAAATGCGTGCCCTCGTGCCTGATCTCGTGCACCTTGGTGGGGTCGGTGTAGACGCCGGTCTCGCGGTCGCGCACGACGGCGTCGTCCTCCCACGAGCCCTCCCACAGCTTGTAGAGCACCTCGAGGTACTCGTCGGCGTGGTCGTAGCGGTCGTCGTGCTCGCGCTGGTCGTCGTGGCCCATGTTGCGCGCGGCGCTCGGCAGGTAGCCGGTGACGACGTTCCAGCCGACGCGGCCGTTCGTGAGGTGGTCGAGCGTCGTCATGCGGCGCGCGAAGGGGTACGGGTGCTCGTACGCCGTGCCCGCCGTGACGCCGAAGCCCAGGTGCTCGGTCGCGGCGGCCATCGCCGAGACGAGCAGGATCGGGTCGTTCACGGGCACTTGCGCCCCATGCCTGATGGCGGCCTCGTTCGAGCCCCCGTAGACGTCGTACGTGCCGAGCACATCGGCGATGAAGATGCCGTCGAAGGTGCCGCGCTCGAGCAGCTGGGCGAGCTCGGTCCAGTAGCCGAGCTCCTTGTAGCGATGCGATTGGTCGTCGGGGTGGCGCCACAGCCCCGAGGACTGGTGGGCGACGCAGTTCATGTCGAAGGCGTTGAAGCGGATGCGGCGCGCGGACTGCGCAGGGGCGGTCGGCACTGGTGTGCGGGGCGCGGATTCAGTGGGCTCAGACATGCGGGCCATCGTGCCGCGCGGCCGCCGCCCCGCGCACACCGCGTCGTCACGAGCCGTCACCGCACGTCACTCGATGACGCGCGGCTACTCCGTGTGACGCCGGGCGACCGCGTGTGACGTGCGCGCTGGTCGAGCATCCGTCACCGCGCCTACCGTGCTCGGCATGACCGCGCTCACGATCGACCGCCCGCTCTCCGTCGTCGGAGTCTCCGGCAGCACGCACTCGCCCTCGCGCACGACCGCGCTCGTCGCGAGCATCCTCGACGTCGTCGCGCGCGACCGCGACGTCGAGACCCACCTCGTCGAGGTCGACCGCATCGGGCCGGGTCTCGCCGGCACGGTGCGCCGCTCCGAGCTCGCCGCCGACGTGCAGGACGAGCTCGCCCGCATCGAGTCTGCCGACCTGCTCGTCGTCGCGAGCCCCGTCTACCGCGCCTCGTACACGGGCCTGTTCAAGCACCTGTTCGACTTCGTCGAGCAGTACGCGCTCGTCGGCACGCCCGTGCTGCTCGCGGCGACAGGCGGCAGCGAGCGGCACGGGCTCATGATCGAGCATCAGCTGCGGCCGCTGTTCGGGTTCTTCCAGTCGCTCACGCTGCCGAACGGCATCTACGCCTCAGACGCCGACTTCACCGACTACCGCATTTCGAACGACGAGCTGCACGAGCGCATCGAGACCGCCGTCGCTCGCGCGCTGCCGGTGGTCGCGCGCGTCGCGCCCGAGGTGCGGTCGGCGTACTTCTAGGGGCGGATGCTCGGGCGCGAGCCTCGACCGCGCTGCGAGGCGATCACCACGCCGAGCAGGGTGAGCGCGACCGCGACGGCCGTGTAGCTCGACGTCGGCACGCCGATCGGGATCACCGCATCGAACACGAGCGCCCCGAGCAGCTGGCCCGCGACGAGGCATAGCCCGAGCAGCAGCACGCCGATGCGCGCGACCGTGACGACCTGGATGGCGATGAAGATCGCGCCGAGCACCCCGCCGAGGTAGAGCGCCGGGTTCGTCGGCAGCGGGTCGGGCAGGCCGACGATGAGCAGGTGGATGCCCGTCGCGACGGCGAGCGCGCTCGTGCCGACGACGAAGTTGATGGTCGTGGCCGCGGCCGCCGAGCCGGTCGCGGCGCGCACGCGGCCGTTGAGCGCCTGCTGGGTTCCGATGCCGAGACCGGCGATGAGCGGCAGCAGCAGAGCGAGAACGGGGATGCTCGCGCCGAGCTCGGGCGCGACCGCGACGACGACAGCGACGACCGTGAGAGCCGCACCGATCACGCGCGGCGCCGTCACGGGCTTGCGCGCAGCCCCCGCGAAGCCGATCGCGTCGAGCACGAGGCCCATGATCGTCTGGCCCGTGACCGTCGCCACCGTGTAGACAGCGACCCCGAGGATGCCCGCGACGAGGCCCTGGCCGAGCACCAGGAACGCTCCGCCGAGCCCGCCCAGGAGCATCCACCACGGAAGCTCCCCGGTGCCGAGCTGTCGCCGCGCCCGGCGGAGGCCCGCGCGGCCGCTCGGCAGGGCGAGCGCCGTGACGAGCACGATGACGAGCCCGATCGAGAACGACAGCAGCGCCGCCGTGAAGCCGTCGCCGAGAACCTGGCCGAGCTCGCCGTTGACGCGGTGCTGCGAGGCGACACCGAGGCCCGCGACGATCGCCGCGACGACCGCCCCGGCGGTCAGCAGGTGCGGGTGGCGGTGCGGATGCTCGGCTGGACGGTCAGTCGTCATCGGGGTCCTCCCCCGCGAGTGCGCGGGCCGCGAGGCTCTCCTCGCCCGCGAGGCGCCACACCTCGAGCGCCGCCCGGCCGTTGAGCGCGATGATGAGCGCGCCGAGCACGATGTCGGGCCAGCCCGTGCCGACGGCGAGCGTGACGAGCGCCATCACGACGATCGCGAGATTCACGATGACGTCGTTGCGGGCGGCGAGCCAGGCTGCGCTGCCCATCGCGCCGGCACCCGCACGAATGCGGGCGAGCAGGAGCGCCGCGACGAGATTGACCGCGGCGGCGCCGAGAGCGGTCAGCACGAGCGGGAGCACGGCGGGCGCTTCGGGCTCGCCGATCTTCAGCGCGAGCTGCACGACGACCGCGATCGCGGGGACGAGGATGACGAGGGCGAGCAGCCGGCCCACGCGGGCCCGGGCGGCGAGCGACCAGCCGAGCGCGAGGGCGATGAGAAGGTTCACGGCGGTGTCTTCGAGGAAGTCGACGCTGTCGGCGAGCAGCGAGACCGAGCGGATCGCCAGGGCGATCGCGCCCTCGAGAAGGAAGTAGGCGGCGTTGATCGCGGCGACGAGCAGCACCGTGCGCCGAAGGGTGGTGACCGGGATGCTCGGAGAGCGCCTCTCGCCCCCTCGGGTCGCCTCGCTCTCGTCTCTCACTCCCCCATCGTGACGCATGCCGCGACCGCACCTTCGCCGCCCGGCGCGTCTGCCCCCGTTCGGGGGCCTGCGGCACCCGATGAGGAGGACTAGCTTTCGGTCACCTGCGCCGCTTGTGGATGCCCGGCTCACCGCCTGCCACGGCCCGCTGGATCATCGCTCGAGCGAAGGAGCCGACCATGATGACCGCACCCCGAAGCGCACGACCCGGACGACCTGGAGCACGGCGGCGCATCGCCCTCGGGGGCGCGACGCTCATCACCGCGCTCGCGCTCGTGCTCGCGCCGCTCACGACGGGTGCGGCATCTGCCGCGAAGCCGACGAAGCCCGGCGGAGGGGGCGGCGGCACGACGAGCGAGGCGCCCTACGCGGCGATCGGAGACTCCTTCGCCGCCGGAACGGGCGGGCGCAGCTACCTCGACACGACGTGCTACCGCAGCACCAACAGCTACCCGCGACTGCTCGACGCCGAGGCGACGCTGCGGCTCGCGGCGTTCCCCGCCTGCTCGGGGGCGACGACGGTGCAGGTGCTCGGGTCGCAGATCTCGGCGATCCCCACGACGGTGAGGGTCGTGACGGTGACGATCGGCGGCAACGACGTCGGGTTCGGCACAGTCATGCGCAGCTGCTTCGTTCTCGTGTCGTCGTCGTGCGCGGCCGACATCGCGGCGGGCGGAGCGATCGCGCGTTCTCCCGAGTTCGCGGCGAGCATCCAGGCGGTCGTCGACGCGGTGCAGGCGCGCGCACCCAGCGCGAAGGTCATCGTGACCGGCTACCCCAAGCTCTTCCACCTGCGGGCCGATGGCACGAACGCGAAGTACATCTGGGCCGACGAGGTCAACGCCGAGACCGTCGTGGTCAACGACATCATCCAGACGAACGCGATCGCCGCGGGAGCGGTGTTCGTCGACGTCGAGGCGGCGTTCGAGGGTCGCGGCATCGGCAGCGCGACGCCGTGGATCAACGACTTCAGCCTCTTCCGCAGCGCCGACGCGTTCCACCCCAACGCGACCGGCTACGCGCAGGGCTACACGGCGGTGCTGAGGCCGGTGGCGGTGCCGCCCGTCGGCTGACGCGCGGTCGCGTCGACTGCAGAAGAAGGAGTGGGGCCGCCTGTGGGAATCGAACCCACGACCTATTCATTACGAGTGAATCGCTCTGCCGACTGAGCTAAGGCGGCGTGCTCGGTTCTCACCGGGACACGGCTATGGAGTCTAGCCCATTCGACGGGCGCACTTCGCACCGGCGGTCGACGGACGGAGTCGGCGCGTGCGGGTCAGCCCGCGCGTGCCGGTCAGCCCGCGCAGACCGGGTCGCTCGCCGGAACGGTGCCGGAGAGGAAGTAGGCATCGACGAGGTCGTTGATGCACGGGTCGCCCTCGTCGTAGGCGATGTGGCCCTCGCCGTCGTAGGTCAGGAGCACGCCGCTCTCGAGTTGCTCGGCGAGCGCCTGCGCCCACACGTACGGAGTCGCCGGGTCTCCGGTCGTGCCGATGACGAGGATGGGCGGTGCGCCCTCGGCGCGCACGGGCTCGAGCGCGCCCTCGAACTCGTGCGGCCAGTTCTGGCAGACGACGTCGCCGAGCGGGCTGGGGTCGGAGGTGACGGGCGCCGCGTCGGCGATCTGCTGGTTCTGCTCGATGATCGTCTGCGGGTCGCGCTCGACCGGGTAGTCGAGGCAGTTGATGGCGATGAAGGCCTCGAGCGAGTTGTCGATGTACTCGCCGTTCTCGCGCCCGTAGTAGAAGTCGGCGAGCAGGAACCCGGTCTCGACGACGCCGCTGCGCAGCTCGGTGAACATCTGGCTCAGGAACTCCCACGACGCCTCGTCGTACAGTGCGGTCGCGATCGCGATGTCGAGCACGCTGTCGCTGAAGAGGCGACCGTCGTCGGCGGGGATGGGCTCGTCGGCGAGCTGCTGGTAGAGCTGCTCGACGATCGAGAGCGCCGCGGCGACGTCGGTCGGGAACGGGCACGTCGCGGCGGCGGCGCACTCGGTCAGGTACGTCGTGAGGGCGGTCTCGAAGCCGATCGACTGCGCGAGCACGACCTCGAACTGCGTCGTGGTGGGGTCGGTCGCGCCGTCGAGCACGAGTCGGCCGACGCGCTCGGGGAAGCGGTCGGCATAGCGCGCGCCGATGTCGGTGCCGTACGAGTAGCCGAAGTAGTTGAGGGTCTCGTCGCCGACGACCGCCCGCAGCATGTCGAGATCGCGCACGGTCGAGTCGGTGTCGACGTGCTCGAGCAGCGGGCCGCTGTTCTCGACGCACGCTTCGACGAAGCGCTCGGCGCTCGCGGTGAGCTCGTCGACCCAGGCCTGGCTGCCGTACTCGGCCTCGGGGACGCCGTAGATGAACTCGTCCATGTCGTCGGCGTCGGTGTAGCACGAGACGGCGCTCGAGCGGCCGACGCCGCGAGGATCCCACCCGATGACGTCGAAGCTCTCGCGCAGTCGCTCGCTCACCGCGAAGTCGACGCTGTCGCGCACGAAGTCGAAGCCCGAGGCCCCGGGCCCGCCGGGGTTCACGAAGAGCGAGCCCTGCGACTGCTCGGTCGCGCGGTAACGCACGAGGGCGAGCTCGACATCGTCGCCCTCCCCCGGGTTCTCCCAGTCGAGCGGAGCGATCGCGGTCGCGCACTGCGCGCCGCCGCCGCACCCCGACCAGACGAGCGACTGCCCGTAGTACGGCTCGAGCCCCTCCGCGACCTCCTCGCCCGTGGGCGTCGAGGTGTCTTGCCCCGTGAGGCTGCTGAGCCACGAGGGCACGCAGCCCGACAGGGCGAGCACGGCGACGAGAGCGAACCCGATCGCCGAGCGACGCGCAGAGGCCCGGATCGAGAGCGGGCGGGAGGCGTCGGAGGCGCGGGTCGTCACGCGGGCGAGCCTAACGCGGGCACCCGCCCGCTCGCCGTGATGAGCATCGCCTCGATCGCGAGCACCGGTGGGGTGTTGCCTTCGACGCGCCGACGGGCCTGACCGATCGCATCGAGCGCGGCGAGCGACTGCTCGGCCGTGGTGCGCCGTGCGGCCTCGTCGAGCCGAGCCCGCAGCGAGGCGTTGACGAGCTCGAGGTCGGTGCCGAGCTGGATGAGCAGGATGTCGCGGTAGAGCGACAGCAGATCGACGAGCACGCGATCGACGCCGTCGCGCACCGATCGCGTCGCGCGCCGCTTCTGGTCCTCCTCGAGCGCCTTGAGACTGCTGCGCAGCGCGGGGGGCACGGTGCCGCCGGGCTCGATGCCGAGCGAGCGCAGGGCGGCGTCGCGCTCGAGCGCCTCGCGCTCGGCCGTGAACGCCTTCGCGTCGTCGGTCGCGAGGGCGACGAGCTGCTCGGCCGCGAGCACGGCGCCCGACACGCTCTGCACACCGAGCGCGAGCTCGAGCGTGCGGGTGCGGCGCTCGCGCGCCTCGACGTCGGTGGCGAGTCGCAGCGCCATGCCGATGTGGCTCTGCGCCTCGCGCGCGGCCTGCTCGGCGAGAGTCGGCTCCACGCCGTCGCGCCGGGTCAGCAGGTCGGCGACCTCGGTCACGCTCGGAACGCGCAGGCGCACGGCCCGCACCCGTGAGCGGATGGTCGGGATGAGATCGGCGGCGCTCGGCGCGCACAGGATCCATACCGTGCGCGGCGGCGGCTCTTCGAGCGCCTTGAGCAGCACGTTCGAGGTGCGCTCGCTCATGCGATCCGCATCCTCCACGATGATGACGCGGTACGGCGCGACGCTCGGAGAGTACTGGCTCTGGGCGACGAGCTGCCGCACCTCGTCGATCGTGATGACGACGCGGTCGGTGGCGAGCACGGCGAGGTCGGGGTGGGTGCGCGCCGACACCTGCGCGGCGACCGAGGCGCGGCTCGCCCCGCGGACGGGCTCGGCGGCGGGGGCATGGGGCGCATCCGCTGCCGGCATCTGCGGAGTCAGCAGCTCGGTCGCGAACGCGAACGCGAGGTTCGAGCGGCCCGACCCGGGAGGGCCCGTGATGAGCCACGCGTGCGTCATGGCGGCGGGGTCGCTCGCGGCCTCGCGCAGGAGGGCGATCGCCGCCTCCTGACCCGTGAGGTCGTCCCAGCCGGTCATGCGGTCAGAGTATCGAGCAGCGCCGACACCCGATCGCGGATGCTCCGCTGCAGCTCGTCGACCGGCCGGGTCGCGTCGAGCACGAGGAATCGCTCGGGCTCGGCGGCGGCCAGCTCGAGGTACGCATCGCGCACGCGCTCGTGAAAGACGGCGGCCTCGGCCTCGAGCCGGTCATAGCGGGTGCGGCTCGCGTCGAGGCGCTCGCGACCGACCGAGGGGTCGAGGTCGAGCAGGATCGTCAGATGCGGCAGCAGCCCCTCGGTCGCCCACAGCGACAGGTCGCGCACCTCGGTCGTCGACAGCACGCGCCCGGCGCCCTGATAGGCGACGGAGGAATCGAGGTAGCGGTCCTGGATGACGACCTCGCCGCGCTCGAGCGCCGGCCGCACGACGGTCGCGATGTTGTGCGCGCGGTCGGCGGCGTAGAGCAGCGCCTCGGCGCGCGGAGCCATGTACCCGCGGCGGTGCAGGATGATCTCGCGCAGCTCGAGCCCGAGCTCGGTGCCGCCGGGCTCGCGGGCGTGCACGACGGTCTCGCCGCGCGCGGTGAGCCACTCGGTAAGCAGTGCCGACTGCGTCGACTTGCCCGAGCCGTCGCCGCCCTCGAGCGTGAGGAAGAGCCCGGTCACGCGGCTACTTCTTCTTGGGCGCGGCGGTGCGCTTGGCGGCGGGCTTCTTCGCCGCGGCGCGCTTGACGGGCTTCTTGGCGGGGCCCTTGGCGCGCTTGTCGGCGAGCAGCTGCACGGCGCGGTCGAAGTCGACGGCGTCGACCTCCTCACCGCGCGGGATCGTCGCGTTGGTCTCGCCGTCGGTCACGTACGGGCCGAAGCGGCCGTCCTTGATCTTGATCGGCTTCCCGCTCACGGGGTCGGCCTCGAACTCCTTGAGGGCGCTCGACGCGCGGCGGGCGCCGTACTTGGGCTCGGCGAACTTCGCCAGGGCGCCGTCGAGGTCGATCTCGAAGATCTGGTCCTCGCTGTCGAGCGAGCGCGTGTCGGTGCCCTTCTTCAGATACGGGCCGTAGCGGCCGTTCTGCGCCGTGATCGGCTCACCCGACTCCGGGTCGGGCCCGACGGTGCGGGGCAGGTCGAGCAGCTTGAGCGCCGTCTCGAAGTCGACCGTCGCCGGGTCCATGCTCTTGAACAGGGATGCCGTGCGCGGCTTTTCGGCGGCGGCTTTCTTCTTCGCGGGGGCGCGCTTCTTGGGCGGCTCGACGACCTCGCCGGTGGCGGGGTCGACGACGGGCTCGGCAGCCGCGGGCTGCTCGGCGGGAGCCTCGGGCTCGGGGTCGATCTCGGTCACGTACGGGCCGAAGCGGCCGTCTTTCGCGACGACAAGTTTGCCGGTCTCGGGGTTGGTGCCGAGCACGCGGTCGCCGACGACCGGGGCATCGATGAGCTCCTGCGCCTTCGCGGGAGTGAGCTCGTCGGGCGCGAGGTCCTGCGGCAGGTTCACGCGACGCGGCGTCTCCGAGCCGGCCTCGGCGACCTCGAGGTAGGGGCCGTACTTGCCGATGCGCAGCGTGATCTCGTCGGTGATGACCATCGAGTTGAGAGTCTTCGCGTCGATGTCGCCCAGGTTGTCGATGACGGGGCGGAGGCCGGGCTGGTGCGCGTCGCCGAAGTAGAACCCCGTGAGCCACTCGGTGCGGTCGGCCTCGCCGTCGGCGATGCGGTCGAGGTCGGCCTCCATCTCGGCGGTGAAGTCGTACTCGACCAGGTCGGCGAAGTTCTCCTCCAGCAGGCGCACGACGCTGAAGGCGATCCAGTTGGGCACGAGGGCCGTGCCGCGGGGCGTGACGTAGCCGCGGTCGACGATCGTCGAGATGATCGCCGCGTAGGTCGAGGGGCGGCCGATGCCGCGCTCCTCGAGAGCCTTGACGAGGCTCGCCTCGGTGTAGCGCGGCGGCGGGCTCGTCTCGTGACCCTTCGCCTCGACATCCTTGACGGCGAGCCGCTGGCCCTCGGTCAGCGGCGGCAGCTTTGCCTCCGCGGTCTCGGCAGTCGCCTCGGCGTCGCGATCCTCGTCCTGCCCCTCCTCGTACGCCGAGAGGAAGCCGCGGAAGGTGATGACGGTACCGCTCGCGGCGAACTCGGCGATGACGCCGGCGTCAGCGGGAGCGGAGAGGGGGCCCGCCTGAATGGAAACGGACGCGGTCTGGCCACGGGCATCCGCCATCTGGCTCGCGATCGTGCGCTTCCAGATGAGGTCGTAGAGCTTCCAGTCGTTGCCGCGCAGCGTGCCCTCGAGCGCGCTGGGGGTGCGGAAGGTGTCGCCCGCGGGGCGAATCGCTTCGTGCGCCTCTTGCGCGTTCTTCGATTTGCTCGCGTAGACGCGGGGCTTGTCGGGCACGCTGTCGGCGCCGTACAGCGTCGCGGCCTGCGAGCGGGCGGCGGTGATCGCCTGCTGCGACAGCGACGAGGAGTCGGTGCGCATGTAGGTGATGTAGCCGTTCTCGTAGAGCGACTGGGCGACCGACATGGTCTGACGCGCGGTGAAGCGCAGCTTGCGCGCCGCCTCCTGCTGCAGCGTCGACGTCGTGAACGGGGCTGCCGGGCGTCGCGTGTAGGGCTTCGACTCGACCTTCGTCACGGTGACGGCGACGTCGGGAGCGCGCAGGGCCTCGGCGAGCGCCGATGTGGTCGCTTCGTCGAGCGCGATCGTGTCGGCGCCCTTGAGCTGGCCCCGGTCGTCGAAGTCTCGGCCGCTCGCGACCTTCTTGCCGGCGAGGCGAGTGAGGCGCGCGGTGAAGGCGGTCTCGGCGTCGGTCGGACGCAGGGTGGTGTCCAAATCCCAGTACGAGGCGGCGACGAACGCGAGTCGCTCGCGCTCGCGGTCGACGACGAGTCGCGTCGCCGCCGACTGCACGCGGCCGGCGCTCAGGCCGGGGCCGACCTTGCGCCACAGCACGGGGCTGACCTCGTAGCCGTACAGGCGGTCGAGGATGCGCCGGGTCTCCTGCGCATCGACGAGCGCGGTGTCGAGCTCGCGCGTCGACTCGGTGGCCCGGGCGATCGCCTCGGGGGTGATCTCGTGGAAGACCATGCGCTTGACCGGCACGGTGGGCTTGAGCACCTGCAGCAGGTGCCACGCGATGGCCTCGCCCTCGCGGTCTTCATCGGTGGCGAGGTAGAGCTCGTCGGCGTTCTTGAGCGCCTTCTTGAGGTCGGCGATGACGCGCTTCTTCTCGTCCGAGACGACGTAGTAGGGCTCGAAGCCGTTGTCGACGTCGATCGAGAACTTGCCGAGCGGGCCCTTCTTGAGCTCGGCGGGAAGGTTCTTCGGCTCGATGAGGTCGCGAACGTGACCGACCGAGGCCTGCACCTCGTACCCATCGCCCAGGTACTTGCCGATCGTCTTCGCCTTGGCGGGCGACTCGACGATGACCAGCTTCTTCGTGCTCGGCACGGTACTCCTCGATCTCGGGGGCGTCCGGGGGGATGACTCCGCACCCCGGCGGTCGCCGCGGCTCTCGTGCCGCGGTCAGCCACACCATACACAGGTTCCCCAGGGCCATCCCGCACCGGAAGGGCGTCACGTTCGCCGGGCGCCCGCCCGCGCGGAGCGCTCGATCGGCACGCCGAGCGCTGTTCCCGAGACTGTCACGACGAGCTCCAGGCCCTCGACAGCGCAGCTCGAGATGCGGGCGCCGTTGGCCTCGGCGACGCGGGATGCCACGGCGCACGGCTCGCCGCCGACCCAGCCGAGCAGCGCATCGCCCCCGGCGAGGGCCGCGGCGTCGGCCGCCCCCGCGAGCGACTGCGACCGCACGAGGGCGACGCCGGCCGAGACGCCCGAGAGCCCGACGATCGCGACAGCACCGAGCACCCCGACCGCGAGAGCGGCGCCCGGCATCAGTCGACGCCGGCCGCGAGCGAGCAGGACCGGGCCGACACCGGCATGCCGATGCCGAGCACGCGCGGCGTCGCGTCGACGGTCGCGCACACGATCGTGTCGCGTCGGTCGGTGCGCAGGGTCGCCCCTGGGAGCACTGCCCGCACATGGGCGCTCGCGGCGCCGGGCCCGTCACCCCGAGCGATGAGACGAGCCGCGTCGGCGGCCGCGTCGCTCGCGGCGAGGAGGGTCGTCGTGACGCCCACGCCCCCGATGCACGCCGCGAGCACCACGACGATCGTCGGAAGCGCCACCGCGATCTCGGCGGTGACGGCACCACGGTCGCCAGCACCACGGTCGCCGGCACCACGGTCGCCGGCACCGCCGTCGCCGGCCCGCGCGTCGCGCTCGCGCCCTCCTCGGGCCGCGAGCATCTCAGCCGCCGACCGTGAGGGCCGTGCGCACCATCTCGGTGAGGATGCCCCGCACCTCGTCGCTGCGCATGATGACGACGAGCAGGCTCGCGAACCCCACGGCGGCCATCGTCGCGATCGCGTACTCGGCGGTCGCCGCGCCCGTGTCATCGGAGAGGAGCGACGGGCGCGAGGACGAGCGGCCGGTCCGCTCGGAGGCGACCAGTCGCGCGCGCTGGCGAGCAGGGGCCAGAAGGCCCTCGCGCCCCGTCGTCGTCGCGCGCGAGAACTGCATAAGAGAGGAGTGACGCCGTGCCATGAGAGTGGCCTTTCGGTGAAGTGCGGAACTCGAGGAGCGCCGCGATCGGGGGCACGAACAGGAGCAGTCTGGCTCGCCAGCCCGCACCGTGGTCGGGCGCGCGGCGATCCGGAGGGTGACGGTCACACCGGCACAGCTGTGGAGGAGATGAGCCCCACGAGCATCGGCACCACGCCGAGCAGCAGGAACGACGGCAGCACGCACGCCCCGAGCGGCAGCATGAGTCGCACCCCGAGCCGCTCGGCGGTCGCCCGGGCGTCATCGCGGGCGCCGCGCCGCGCCTCGTCGGCTTCGGCGCGAGCGAGCTCGCCGAGCGGCGCTCCCGATCGGCGAGAGAGCTCGACGAGCGCGCCCAGCATCTCGTCGTCGGTCGCGGTGTCGACCCCGCTCGCGCGCAGCTCGGCCTGCACGAGCGCCCGGGCGCTCTCGGGCGACCCGCCCCCGCCAGCCGCGAGAGCGAGCAGCGCGAGACCGGTCGTGGGCGGCGGCGGCTGCGCTCGGCGCACGAGTCGGCGCATCCACGCACGACCGAGAAGTGCGAGCACGACGCCGAGCCCCGCGGCGCCCACGCCGAGCGGATGCCGGAGTGCCGCCACGAGGTCTGCGCCGGTCAGCAGCGCGAGAGCGACCGCGATCGCGGGCAGCAGCTGCACGATGCGCGCCGTCGCCCGCGGCGCGGCGAGCGCGACGTCGATATCGCGGGCTGCCGCAGCCCGGTCGCGCATCGCCCCGGCGAAAGCCCGGAGCGCCGGAGCGAGCGGGGCCCCCGTCGCGGCGGCCACGCGCCAGGCCGCGGCGAGCGCCGACCAGTCGGCCGTGCGGCCTCCTCGGTCGAGCGCCTCCGACAGGGATGCGCCGTCGTCGAGCGCCGCGACGAGCGCGTCGAGATGCCGGTCGGGCGGCGATGCGGCGTGCGCCGTGTGCCTCCAGGCCGACGCCGGTGACGAGCCGGCGCCGATGAGCACGGCGACGCGGTGCACATGGCGGGCGAGCGGCGCCGCGCCCTCGGCACTGGGCGGGTGCGTCATGCGAGGGCCTCGGCGGTGGATCGCGCGCTCCCCGGCTCGAGCAGCCGTTCGATCGCGAGCCTCTCGCGAGCATCCAGCACGAATCGGCCGAGCGCCGCCTGCCGCACCCCGCGCGCATCGCTGTGGAGGTGCACGACCAGATCGATGCCGCTCATGGCCTGCCTCGCGAGAGCGAACGGGTCGAGCCCGGCGATCATGCCGACCGCCTCGAGCCTGCTGGGCACGTCGTCGAGCGAGTTGGCGTGCAGCGTTCCGGCGCCGCCGCGGTGGCCGGTGTTGAGCGCCGCCAGGAACTCGCGCACCTCGGCACCCCTGCACTCGCCGACGACGAGGCGATCGGGGCGCATGCGCAGCGCCTCGCGGACGAGTCGGGGGAGGGCGACCTCGCCGGCGCCTTCGAGGTTCGCCTGCCGGCACTCGAGCCCGACGACGTGCGGGTGGTCGATGCGGGCCTCTGCGACATCCTCGATGACGACGATGCGATCGCTCACCGGAGCCGCCGAGAGCCAGGCGGAGAGAAGGGTCGTCTTGCCGCTGCCGGTCGCGCCGGTGAGGAGGATGGTCTCTCGTCGATCGAGCGCTCGTCGGAGCGTCGCGACCGCGTCGACGGGAAGACCGCAGTCGTCGAGCGTCACCGGTCGAGCACGGGGAAGCCTGATCGACAGAGCCGGCCCGGCCCACGCGATCGGCGGCAGCGCCGCATGGACGCGGATGCCGTCGCCGACGCGCACGTCGGCGCACGGCGTGGCCTCGTCGATGTGGCGGCCACCGAACTCGATCAGTCGCACGGCGAGCTCGCGCGCGACGACGCTCTCGAGATCGAGCCCCATCACGCGCTCGGCACCGCGGCCGGCGTCGCGCCACACGGCTCCGTCGCCCGTGACGAACACATCGGTCGTGCCGTCGTCATCGACGACGGCGGCGAGCGGGCCGAGCACCGCACGCAGATCGGAGGGGACCGAGCGGGCCCCGCGGGGAGGAGCGTCGGTCGACGACTCGCGCCGCGGATCGAGCGGGACGAAGGGCTGCGGGCTCGGCATCGCGCCAGAGTGACCGAACCTCCGGGGCGCGGCACCGAGATGCCGGCGCGACGGCGGGAAAACACGAACGGCTCCTCGTGGGGAGGAGCCGTTCGGATGTTGGGGGGCGGCGCCCAACTTTGGGGGGACATGGACGCCGCCTCGGCAGCGCGCGATTGGGGGGAATCGTGCTCGCGCTGCTTAAGTCAGTCTTGCTGCTGACGTGATCAGTTTACGTGAGGAGAGTTCCTCGTCAAGCGTTCTGAGCATCATTTGTCCCCCGAAAGGCCGACACCCGTCTGAGGGGGCCTCGCCGGGGGCCCACGGGGCACCGACGTGACCGCGACGGAGCGCCGATGAGCCCGCTCGTCGCCGGATCGCGCGCGTTCGTCGCACCGCGCGCACAACGCCTGGTGCGGCCCCGACGCCTGAATAGGATGGCCAGCGACCACCTCAGCGTTGCGGCAGTCCAGGCCTGTTACGCACATCGACCAAGGATGACGATGTCCACGACTTCGATCGACAGCCTCCTGCACGAGGAACGGCGCTTCGCGCCCGACCCCGACTTCACGGCGAACGCCGTCGCCGGCCCGGAGCTCTATGAGCGGGCCGCAGCCGACCGTCTCGGCTTCTGGGCCGACCAGGCGCGCGCGCTGCACTGGCACACCCCGTTCACCGAGACCCTCGACTGGTCGAACCCGCCCTTCGCGCGCTGGTTCCACGACGGCGAGCTCAACGTCGCCTACAACTGCCTCGACCGGCACGTCGAGGCGGGCAACGGCG
>JAOASR010000017.1 GCA_030158585.1 Microcella sp. | reverse complement strand
GCGGCATCATGCTCACGCCGTTCCACAACATGGCGCTCATGGCGCCCATGACGACACGCGCCGATGTGGATGCGCACCACGCGGCGTTCGAGGAGTGCATCCGCGAGCTCGTGGGCGCGTAGCGCGCTGGAGCTGGGAGCGACGGCGATTTCTCGCCGTCGCCGCGAAGCCAGCGCCGGGGGCCGTCTCGGCCCGCGGTCACGCGCCTGAACCACTGACACGATGCGCGCCGAGTCGGGCGTTTCTGTCGAGTCGGGCCGCCGAAAGGCCCGACTCGGCGCATGCGCCCGACTCGGCGTCGGCTGAGCGGGGGTTGAGCAAGAAAGTGGCGAGTGAGCCCGAATTTTTGGGCTCACTCGCCACTTCTCGGCTCAACCCTGCGCGAGGTCACGGGTTCGTGACGAGAGCACGCGAAAGTTCGCGTCGGCTCGCCACGAAGGCGTGATCTCGCGGCAGCGTGCGCGGGGCGCGAGCCGCGCGCTGCGGGGCGCGCGCTGCGAGCCGCGCTGCGAGCCGCGCGCTGCGAGCAGCTCGGAGTTACGCGGCCCCGTCGAACATCGAGGTGACCGACCCGTCGTCGAACACCTCGTGGATGGCCCGCGCCAGCAGCGGGGCGATCGGCAGCACGGTGAGGCGATCCCAGCGCTTCTCGGCCGGGATCGGCAGGGTGTCGGTCACGACGACCTGGTCGATCGCCTCGGCCTGCAGGATGTCGAAGGCCGGGTCGGAGAAGATCGCGTGGGTCGCGGCGACGACGACGCCAATGGCGCCGTTCTTCTTGAGCGCCTCGGCGGCCTTCACGATCGTGCGGCCCGTGTCGATCATGTCGTCGACGAGCAGGCAGACCTTGCCCTCGACGTCGCCGACGATCTCGTGCACCGAGACCTGGTTGGGCACGAGCGGGTCGCGGCGCTTGTGGATGATGGCGAGGGGCGCTCCGAGCTTGTCGCTCCAGATGTCGGCGACGCGCACGCGGCCCATGTCGGGCGAGACGACCGCGAGGGTCGAGGGGTCGAGCTGCTCCTGGAAGTGCTTGAGCAGCACGGGCATCGCGAACAGGTGGTCCACCGGCCCGTCGAAGAAGCCCTGGATCTGCGCGGCGTGCAGGTCGACGCTCATGATGCGGTCGGCGCCGGCGGCCTTGAACAGGTCGGCGATGAGACGGGCCGAGATGGGCTCGCGGCCGCGACCCTTCTTGTCTTGCCGCGAGTACGGGTAGAAGGGCGCGACGACGGTGATGCGCTTGGCCGAGGCGCGCTTGAGGGCGTCGACCATGATGAGCTGCTCCATGAGCGCCTCGTTGATGGGGCTCGAGTGCGACTGGATGACGAACGCGTCGCAGCCGCGCACGCTCTCGTCGAAGCGCGCGTAGATCTCGCCGTTGGCGAAGGTGCGCGCGTCGGTGGGCAGCACCTCGGTCTCGAGCTCGGCGGCGACCTGCTCGGCCAGCTCGGGGTAGGCGCGCCCCGAGATGATGACGAGACGCTTCTGGCCGGTGATCTTGATGCTGGCCACGAGTCCCCAGTTTCTGCCGCCGCGGCGACGTTGCGATCGGTGTGGTTCTGCGGTGGCGGCAGGGTGAGGCTAGTCGACCGAGGAGGCCGCGGCAGCCGCCTCGGCCGCCGCTGTTCCCGGCCGGTTCTTCTCCACCCAGCCGGCGATGTTGCGCTGCGGAGCGACGTTCACGGCCAGCTCGCCCGGCCCGACATCCTTGCGGATGACCGTTCCGGCGCCGGAGTACGCTCCGTCAGCAATCCTAACGGGGGCGACGAACACGTTGTGAGACCCGGTGCGCACGTGCGACCCCACCTCGGTGCGGTGCTTGTTGACCCCGTCGTAGTTGGCGGTGATCGTGCCGGCGCCGATGTTCGAGCCCTCGCCGACGGTCGTGTCGCCGATGTACGACAGGTGCGGCACCTTCGAGCCCGCGCCGAGCGTCGTGTTCTTCGTCTCGACGAACGTGCCGATCTTGCCCTTCTCCCCCACGACGGTGCCGGGGCGCAGGTAGGCGAAGGGGCCGACGGATGCTCCCGCCCCGATCACCGCGAGCGTCGCGTCGGTGCGGCTCACGCGCGCATCCTGCCCGACCTCGGTGTCGACGAGGGTCGAGTCGGGCCCCACGACCGCGCCGGCCGCGATCGTCGTCGCACCCTTGAGCTGCGTGCCGGGCAGCACCTCGCTGTCGGCTTCGAGCGTGACGGTGCGGTCGATCCAGACCGAGGCGGGGTCGCTGATCGTGACGCCCGCGAGCTGCCAGCCGCGCACGATCATCTGGTTGAGGCGCAGCGCGGCGTCCGACAGCTGCACGCGGTCGTTGACGCCCGCGACGAGCCACGACTGGCCGGCGGGCAGCGCCGCGACGCCGTGACCGTCGCCGTGCAGCAGGCCGATGACGTCGGTGAGGTACTTCTCTTGCGCCGCGTTGTCGGTCGAGACGAGCGCGAGCGACGAGCGCAGCGGCGCGACGCTGAAGACGTAGGTGCCCGAGTTGATCTCGGTGAGGGCGCGCTCGTCGTCGGTAGCATCCTTCTGCTCGACGATGCGGTCGAGGTCTCCCGACGCGCCCCGCACGATGCGGCCGTACCCGGTCGCGTCGTCGAGGACGGCGCTGAGCACGGTCGCGGCGGCGGCGCGATTCCGGTGCTCGGCGATGAGGCCGGCGAGGGTGTCGGCGTCGAGCAGGGGCACGTCGCCCGAGACGACGAGCACGTCGCCGGCGAAATCGGCGGGAAGAGCATCCAGCGCCGCTTCGACGGCCCGGCCGGTGCCAGGAATGTCGTCCTGATCGGCGATGAGCGTGTCGGCATCGAGCTCGAGGATCGCGGCGGCGACCGTGTCGCGCTCGTGCCGCACGACGGCGACGACGTGGGCGGGCTCGAGCGCGCGCGCCGTGGCGAGCACGTGCCCGATGAGCGGCACCCCCGCGAGCCGGTGCAGCACCTTGGGGGTGCGCGACTTCATGCGGGTGCCCTGGCCTGCGGCGAGGACGACGACGGCGAGCTGCGAATCGGTCACGAAGCCATCTTCTCGCACAGCGCGCGCAGTGATTGCAGGTCGGCCGCGACGGCCGCCGCATCGGCCTCGAACTCGTCGTCAGACATCCCGTCGCGCTGGAAGAGCGTGAACACGACCTCGCTGCCGCCGTCGTTCGGCAGCACGCGCATCGCGTTCGTGACGACGGTGCCGTCGGGCAGCGTGACCTCGTGATCGAGGATGCCCCGCTCGAGATCGGTGCGGAACTCGACCCGCACCTCGCCCATGGGTGACGTCGCGATCCAGGCGTCGCCCTCGCGGCGGATGCCCTCGGCGAGCCCCGCCGCCCACTCGGGCAGGCTCAGCGGGTCGCGAGCGATGGCCATGACGATCGAGGGCGGACGGTCGATCGACTCGCTGACGTGCCGGGCTCTGAACATGGGGTCAGTCTGTCGTTCGGGCGAGGCCGGGGGCGCTCAGCACTCCACGTAGTTCACAGCGAGGCCGCCCTCGGAAGTCTCCTTGTACTTGCGCGACATGTCGTCGCCCGTCTGCCGCATGGTCGCGACGACGGTGTCGAAGCTGATGAGGTGCGTGCCGTCGCCGTGCATCGCCATGCGCGCCGCGGCCACGGCCTTGCCGGCGCCGATCGCGTTGCGCTCGATGCACGGCAGCTGCACGAGGCCTGCGACGGGGTCGCACGTGAGGCCGAGCGAGTGCTCCATGGCGATCTCGGCGGCGTTCTCGATCTGCTCGTTGGTGCCGCCGAGCAGGTGGGTGAAGCCGGCGGCGGCCATCGAGGCGGCCGAGCCGACCTCGCCCTGGCAGCCGGCCTCGGCGCCCGAGATGCTCGCGTTGTTCTTGATGAGGGCGCCCATGGCTCCCGCGACGAGCAGGAAGTCCTCGGCCGCGGCATCCTTGTCGGCGATCGGAAGCACGTCGAGCGCGTGCCGCAGCACGGCCGGGATGATGCCCGCCGCCCCGTTCGTCGGCGCCGTGACGACGCGGCCGCCCGCGGCGTTCTCCTCGTTGACGGCGATCGCGTAGGCCTGCAGCCACTCGAGCGAGCAGTCGCGC
>JAOASR010000016.1 GCA_030158585.1 Microcella sp. | reverse complement strand
TCCAGGGCGACGAGCTGCGCGTGCAGTCGAAGAGCCGCGACGACCTGCAGGCGACGATGGCGCTGCTCAAGGGCAAAGACCTCGACGTCGCGCTGCAGTTCGTGAACTTCCGCTAGTCGCGTCTGGGCATGGGCGGCGTCACTAGACTCCGGCCATGACCACGATCGAGCTCGACACCGCCAGCGCGTGGGTCGTGTTCATCATCGGTGTCGCCGCCGTGATCGCGCAGGTGGCGTTCTCGATCACCGCGCTCTTCGTGGTGCCGCGCAATCGCCGCCCGCAGACCGCGCTCGCCTGGCTGCTGCTCATCTACGTCGTGCCGATCCTGGGCTTCCTGCTCTTCCTCATGCTCGGCTCGCGCTGGCTGCCGAAGCGCCGTCGTGAGAAGCAGACCGAGATCAACCAGTACATCCTCGAGACGACCGTCGGCATGGATCGGGTGCGGAAGGATCCGCCCTGGCCGTCGTGGCTCGAGCCGATCGTCGAGCTCAACCGCACGCTCGGCGCGATGCCGCTCGTGGGCGGCAACACGGCAGAGATCTACACCGACTACGCCGAGTCGATCGCGGCCATGACGGCGGCGGTGCGCGAGGCCGAGCGCATCGTGCACGTCGAGTTCTACATCCTCGCCCTCGACGACTCGACGGCCGACTTCTTCGACGCTCTCGAGGACGCGATCGCGCGCGGCCTCACCGTGCGGGTGCTCTACGACCACGTCGCCTCGGTGCGAGTGCCCGGGTACCGCGCGACGAAGCGGCGCCTGCAGTCGATGGGCGCCGACTTCCGGGCCATGCTGCCGGTCCGGCCGTGGCGCGGGCAGTGGCAGCGGCCCGATCTGCGCAACCACCGCAAGTTCCTCATCATCGACGGCACGACGGCGTTCACGGGCTCGCAGAACATGGTCGACCGCGGCTACCACCGCAAGCCGCTGCGCAATGGCGACCGGCTCGCGTGGAAGGAGCTCGTCGTGCGCTTCGACGGCCCGATCGCGGCCGGCATCGAGGCGCTCTTCGCGACCGACTGGTACGCCGAGACCGACGAGCTGCTGCTGCGCGAGAGCTTCGTGCCGCCCGAGGTCGACCCCGAGCAGGGGCTCGACGCGCAGGTCGTGCCGAGCGGTCCGGCGTTCGAGGGCGAGAACAACCTGCGCCTGTTCAACTCGCTCATGTACGCCGCGCAGGAGCAGATTCAGATCTGCTCGCCCTACTTCGTGCCCGACGAGTCGATGCTGTACGCCATCACGACGGCCGCGCAGAGCGGGCTCGACGTGCAGCTCTTCGTGTCGGAGATCGGCGACCAGACTCTCGTCTTCCACGCCCAGCGCTCGTACTACGAGGAGCTGCTGCGCGCGGGCGTGCGCATCTGGCTCTACCGCGCGCCGACGGTGCTGCACGCCAAGCACTTCACGATCGACGACCAGGTCGCCGTCATCGGCTCGAGCAACATGGACATGCGCTCGTTCAGCCTCAACCTCGAGATCTCGGTCATGGTGCGCGGAGCATCCATCATTCGAAAGCTGCGCGAGGTCGAGCAGTCGTACCGCGACAACTCGACCGAGCTGACGCTCGAGATGTGGCTCAACCGCGCGGCGCACATGCGCGCGTTCGACGACCTGGCGCGGGTGACCGCGACCGTTCAGTAGGGCGTGGACGAGCTGCGCATCGAGGTCGACGACCTCACGCGGTCGTCGGTTCGGGCTCTGCTCGCCGAGCACCTCGCCGACATGCACGCGACCACGCCGGCCGAGAGCGTGCACGCGCTCGACCTGACGGGGCTGTCGTCGCCGTCGGTGACGGTGTGGACGGCGTGGTCGGGCGCGGATCTTCTCGGCTGCGCGGCGCTTTCGGAGCTCACTCCGACCGAGGGCGAGATCAAGTCGATGCGGACGGCGCCGGCCGCTCGGGGTCGCGGCGTGGCGGGGCGGATGCTCTCGCACGTGCTCGCGTCGGCCCGCAGCCGCGGCTACCGCCGGGTGAGCCTCGAGACGGGCGCCGAGGAGTTCTTCGCACCCGCGCGTCGGCTCTACGCGCGGCACGGATTCGTGGAGTGCGGGCCGTTCGCCGACTACTCGCTCGACCCGCTCAGCGTGTTCATGACGCGCGAGCTCTGAGCGGCGCTTCTCGCGCGGTCGGCGCGGTCGTAGGGTGGCGCTCATGAGCCAGAAGACGCTGCCGACCGAGGTGCCGGTGCCGGCGTTTCTCGCGACGCTCGACGCTCGGCGCAGTGCCGAGGGCGCCGAGCTCGCGGAGCTGTTCTCGTCGGTGACGGGAGCCGAGCCCGTCATGTGGGGGCCGTCGATGATCGGATTCGGCACGTACGAGTACCGATACGCGAGCGGGCACACGGGCGTCTGGCCGCGCGCGGCGTTCTCGCCGCGGAAGGCGAGGCTGTCGCTGTACGGGCTGCAGTCGCACCCCGCGGCGGCGGAGCTGCTGCCCCGGCTCGGGAGGTTCACCGCCGCGGTCGACTGCGTCTATGTGACGCGGCTCGACGCGATCGACCTCGACGTGCTGCGCGAGCTCGTGCGGCTGTCGTGGGAGACGACGGCGGATCGCGCGGTCTGAGCGTCGGTCGTCGCCTCTCGGTGCCGGTGAGCGCCGCCGCTACCGTGGCCCCCGGATCCATCGCACCTCTCCGCGCCTTCGACAAGTACGGATGCGTTGAGGCGGATTCATGCCGTCCGTACTTGTCGAAGGATCCCAGCTTGGTGGTCACTGGTCGGGCACCACCGCCGGGCCCGGACGCCGGGATCAGGCGACCTCGTCCCGGCTGAATTGCTCCTCCCCAGCTGAGGGTCACGACGGCCGTGCCCACATACACGGTGCAGGTGCGCGCCAGCCGACTCGCCCGCGGCACTCTCGACGTCATGGGCAAAGGAGGCCGGATCGCGGACTACGTGGGCGATCGGGGAGGAATCGCCTCCTACGGCGACATCATCTCGGCCGGCTGGACTGAGGACGATCTTCGATTCGCGAGCGGCCGCCGCTCGATCGTCGCGCTGCGCCGTGGATGGTACGGCTCACCCGACCTGCCGGCAGCGGTGAGAAGCGCATGGGCAGCGGGCGGACCGTTGGCCTGCATCAGCGCTCTGATCCACTTCGGAGAAGCAGATGAACGCCATCCGGCGCACGACCCGGCGGTGCTGCACGTGGCGCTCACGCGACACGCGAAGCCGCCGCGGACGGTCGGCCGGGACGCACAGGGCTTCTCGGTCGTCTGGCACTACGCCGAACTCGACGACCGCCGTCGTCACGCCGTCGATCCGATGGTCGCGCGGCAGCAGCTCGCGCACTGCCGAGATCCGATGCTCCGCGAGGTGCGGAACCAGCGGGGCTAGTCGCGCGAGATGCGGACCATCTCGTCGCGCGGCACGACCTTGACGCGGGCGCGGCCGCGGGCGGCGCCGAGCTCCTGCTCGTGGGCGTCGAGGCGGTGCCATCCGTCGAGGTTCGTGTAGAGCACGCCCCGCGCGTCGAGCAGGTCGACGACCGCCTGCTCGTCGGGCTCGGCCGGGCTCCACCAGCCGGCCTGGCCGTTGAGCACGTGCTGGATCGTCTCCATCGCGTCGCTCTTCGTGTGGCCGATGAGGCCGACGGGGCCGCGCTTGATCCATCCCGTCGCGTAGACGCCCGGCACCACGGCGTTGTCGTCGCCGAGCACGCGACCCTCGTGGTTCGGGATCACGCCGTGGCGGTCATCGAACGGGATGCCATCGAGCGGCGAGCCGAAGTAGCCGACCGCCCGATAGACCGCCTGCACCGCGACCTCGCGGAACTCGCCCGTGCCGACGACGCCGCCCGCGCCATCCGGGCGCGTGCGCTCATACCGGAAGCCGACCACGCGGCCGTCCTCCCCCAGCACCTCGACGGGCTTCGCGTAGAAGTGCAGATGCAGGCGTCGTGACGCCGACCCCGTCTCTCGGGCCCGCCACTGCGTGAAGACCTTGTCGATCACGAAGAGCTGCTTGTTCGACGAGATCGCCGCGCGGGCGGCGTCGTCGTAGTCGAAGTCCTCGTCGTGCACGACGATGTCGACGTCGTTGAGCTCGCCGAGCTCGCGCAGCTCGAGCGGCGTGAACTTCACCTGCATCGGGCCGC
>JAOASR010000015.1 GCA_030158585.1 Microcella sp. | reverse complement strand
CCCTGCATGACGCTCTTGACGTCGGCGAAGTCGAGGTTGATGAGGCCGGGGGTCGTGATGAGGTCGGTGATGCCCTGCACACCGGCGAGCAGCACCTGGTCAGCGGTCGCGAAGGCCTCGAGCATGCTGATGCCGCGGTCGCTGATCTCGAGCAGACGGTCGTTGGGCACGACGATGAGCGTGTCGACCTCGTTCTTGAGGGCTGCGACGCCGTCCTCCGCCTGCGCCTGGCGGCGCTTGCCCTCGAAGCTAAAGGGCTTTGTGACGACACCGATCGTGAGCGCGCCGATCGACTTGGCGATGCGCGCGACGACGGGAGCGCCGCCGGTGCCCGTGCCGCCGCCCTCGCCCGCGGTGACGAAGACCATGTCGGCGCCCGCGAGTGCCTCTTCGATCTCCTCCGCGTGGTCTTCGGCGGCGCGACGGCCGACCTCGGGGTCGGCGCCAGCACCGAGGCCGCGCGTGAGCTCACGGCCCACGTCGAGCTTGACGTCGGCGTCGCTCATGAGCAGCGCCTGGGCATCGGTGTTGATCGCGATGAACTCGACGCCCCGCAGTCCGAGCTCGATCATGCGGTTGACCGCATTGACTCCGCCGCCGCCGATGCCGACGACCTTGATCACGGCGAGGTAGTTCTGGTTGCTGGTCACGTCCGGCCTCCGCGTCAAACCTTAAACCTTCAGTTGAGGTCTAAAGTTATGCTCAGTATGTATTCCTGAGATGACGGTAGGGGGGCGAGGCGCGGCACCGCGGCAAGGCGGCCGCGTGTCGGCCCTATTGCACGTGCCGATCGAGCGAATGCTCGCTCTGCGCGGGCGGATGCTCGATCAGAGTCGACGGACGATGACGCTGTCGGGCGCCGACACGTCGAACTGCCAGGCGACCGCGGGGTCGTTCACCGCGATGGCGGCCTCGAGGACGCGCGTCTTGTAGGCCGAGCGTTCGGCGCTCCCCCACACCACACGGTGCCCGGCGTCGCGGATCGTGAACGCGACGTCATCGCGCGTCGTCGCCGTCACGACGTCGACGCGCGTCGCGAGCTCGTCGGGCAGCGCGTCGAGCACCTCGGCGACCGAGCGGAACGCCGCCTCGTCGGGCGAGGCCTCGCCGGCACGGAGGAGCGGCACGCCCGTCGGGCGCTCGGGCGTCGACTCGACGACGACGCCCGCGGCGTCGACGAGGTCGAACATCGACCCGTTCTCGACCGCGCCGATCGGCGCGCGCTCGACGACCCGCACCACGAGCGTGTGCGGAGGCAGGATCTCGAGCGAGTACGAGCGGATGAGCGCGAAGTCCTCCAGATCGGAGCGCACCCCGCCCTCGTCGAGCAGGGCGAGGGGCGTATCTCGGTGTCGCTCGAGCGCGTCGGAGATCGCGGCCGGGTCGAGACGCACGGTGCCCGTGACGCGGATGTCGGTGAGGGCCATGAGCGGCGACAGGGTCACGACGACGACCGTGACGAGCAGCGCCGTGAGGGTGCCGACCGCGCTCCAGGTGATGATGCGGCGACGGCGCGAGCGGCGCGTGAAGCGGCGGGCCTCGGCGCGCTCGGCGCGACGCGCAGCGCGTGCGGCCGACTGCTCGAGGCGATCGGCACGGCGGCGGGCGGCGTCGGCGGGATCGACGGAGCGGGTGGGGAGCAGGCGGCGGGCGCCCTTCTGCGGCTGCGGGGAATCGGTGGAGCGCTCGCTCGCGCGCGCGCCGGAGGCGGAGCCGGGCTCGGAGCCGGGGACCGCGTGCGGGGCGCGAGGCGCGCCGGGGGGCGTCGAGGGGCGCGTGGGCTCGGTCGTGCGGGGGCCGCGCGGCCCGCGCGGGCCCGCGCCCGACGCCGGGCTCGGCGGAGCGGCGGGGCCCGTCGCACCGCCGCGACCCGCGGGGCGCGACGCCGCGGAGCCGGAGCCCGAGGGTGAACCCGACCCGGGGCCTCGGCCGCGATCGAAGCCCTCGGGGCGCTTCACCGCAGCGGCTCCTCGGCGGTGTCGGGAGCATCCGCCGCATTCTCGCCCGCGGCGGCGAGGATCGCCTCGCGCACCGAGGGCAGGATGCGGTACACGTCGCCGCACGAGAGCGTCATGACGATGTCGCCGGGGCGCGCGATCTCGGCGACCCGCGCCGCCGCCTCGCTCCAGTCAGGGCGGTAGTCGACGACCGAGCCGTCGGTGAAGGCCTCGGAGACGAGGGCGCCCGTGACACCGGGGATGGGGTCTTCGCGGGCTCCGTAGACATCGAGCACGACCGTGCGGTCGGCGAGGCGCTCGTAGACGGCGGCGAACTCTCCCGCCATCTGCTGCGTGCGGCTGAACAGGTGCGGCTGGTGGATCGCGATCACGCGGTGATCGCCGACGACCGACCGCGCGGTCTGCAGGGCCGCGGCGACCTCGGTCGGATGGTGCGCGTAGTCGTCGTAGAGGCGCACGCCCGCCGCCTCGCCGTGCGACTCGAAGCGGCGCAGCGTGCCCGCGAAGCCGTCGAGAGCCGCGACGGCCTCGGCGAGAGGAACGCCGATGCCGAGCAGCACGGCGACGGAACCCGCCGCATTGAGCGCGTTGTGCCGGCCCGGCACGCCGAGCTGGCCGTGGGCCTCGACGCCATCGGCGACGATGGTGAAGGCGATCGGGCCGGTCTCGCTCACGGCCGTGAGGCGCACGTCGGCGTCGGCGGCTTCGCCGAAGGTGAGGATGCGCGGCGCCGACCCGCGCGCGACGAGCGCATCGCGCAGCTCGCGCGTGCCGGCGTCGTCGGCCGAGAGCACGACGAGCTCGCTCGCCGCGTGCGCGAAGTCGACGAAGGCCTCGGCGATCGCCTCGGCCGAGCCGTAGTGGTCGAGGTGATCGGTGTCGATGTTGGTGACGAGGGCGATCGCCGTGTCGTAGAGGAGGAACGAGCCGTCGGACTCGTCGGCCTCCACCACGAACAGGTCGCCCTCTCCCCAGGCCGAGGAGGTGTTGGCGCCCTGGATCACGGCGCCGTTGACGAAGGAGGGGTCGCGGTCGAGCGCGCGCAAGGCCGTGACGAGCATCCCCGTCGAGGTCGACTTGCCGTGCGCGCCCGCGACCGCCAGCAGGCGCTCGCCGCGCACGAGCCAGGCGAGGGCCTGCGAGCGGTGCAGCACGGGCAAGCCGCGGCGCAGCGCCTCTTGATACTCGGGGTTCTCGACCCAGAGCGCTCCGGTCACGACGAGCGTGTCGGCGTCGCCCACGTGGGCGGCGCCGTGCCCGATCGCGACGGGGATGCCCAGCTCGCGCAGCGACTGGACCGTCGCGGAGTCGGATCGATCGCTGCCGGTCACGGCGAAGCCTCGCTCGTGGAAGAGGCGCGCGATGCCGCTCATGCCCGAGCCGCCGATGCCGACGAAGTGGAGGCGCCCGAGGTCATCGGGCAGGACGAGGGAGGGGTCGGGCTTGATCGTCATCGCCGATCACCCTACGCGGTCGGCCGCGTCGAGCGCCTCGCGCACGAGAGCCAGCAGAGCGCCGCTGCCGTCGCGGCGGCCGACCGACTGGGCCGCTGCGGCCATGCGTGCGATCTCAGCGCGGCCGGTCAGCAGCGGCACGAGCTCGGCCGTGACGAACGCGGGCGTGAAGGCCGCGTCGTCGACGAGACGAGCGCCCTCGGCGTCGACGAGCTCGCGCGCGTTGAGGCGCTGCTCGCCGTTGCCGACCGGGTACGGCACGAGGATCGACGGCAGGCCGAGCGCGGCGAGCTCGCTCACCGTCGCCGAGCCCGAGCGGCACACGACGAGGTCGGCGGCGGCGAACGCGAGATCCATGCGGTCGCAGTACTCGAGCACGCGGTAGCCGGGCAGGCCGGGGTCGGCTCCCCCGCGATCGCGGCCGGTGATGTGCAGCACGCTCCAGCCCGAGCCGAGGAGGTGCGCGATCGACTCGGAGATCGTCTCGTTCAGTCGCTTCGCCCCCGTCGAGCCGCCCGTCACGAGCAGCACGGGTCGCTCGGGGTCGAGGTCGAAGGCGGCGAAGGCCTCGGCGCGCGCGGCGACGCGGTCGAGCTCGACGATCTCGCGGCGCAGCGGCATGCCGACGACGCGCGCGCCGCGCAGCGGAGTGCCCGGGAACGTCGTGCCGACGCGCCCGCCGAGCCAGCCGGCGAGCCGGTTGGCGATGCCGGGCCGGGCGTTCGCCTCGTGGGCCACGATCGGCACGCGCTCGAGGCGTGCGGCGACGTACGCGGGGGCCGAGGCGTACCCGCCGAAGCCGACCACGACATCCACCCCCCGATCGCGGATGATCGCGCGCGTCGCCTCGACCGCGCCGCGGAAGGCGGACGGGAAGCGCAGCGCGGCCCCGTTCGGGCGCCGCGGGAACGGCACGCGCGGAATGGTCAGCAGCTCGTAACCGCGCTCGGGCACGAGCCGTTCCTCAAGACCACCCGCCGTGCCCAGGGCGAGGATGCTCACCTCGGGCTCGACCGCCCGCCAGTGGTCGGCGAGAGCGAGCAGGGGGTTCACGTGGCCGGCGGTGCCCCCGCCGGCGAGCAGCGCCGTCGTCACGATCGAGTCTCCGGATGCACGTCGCGAGCGAGCGAAAGCACCACGCCGATCGCCACGAGAGTCGCCACGAGGGCCGTGCCGCCCGCCGACATGAGCGGAAGAGGCACGCCGAGCACCGGGAGCAGACCGAGGACGACCGCGACGTTGACGAACGCCTGCCCGACGATCCAGACGAGCACCGCGCCCGTCGCGATACGACGGAAGGGATCGGTGTGGGCGCGCATGAGCCGCACCATGCCGATCGCGAGAACGGCGAAGAGCACGAGGACGAGCATCGCGCCGATGAGACCGAGCTCTTCGCCGACGATCGCGAAGATGTAGTCGCTCTCGGCGTGCGGCAGCCACGACCACTTGAGGGCCGAATTGCCGAGGCCGACGCCGAACACGCCGCCCGAGCCGAGAGCCCACATGCCGTGCATGGGCTGCCAGCATACGTCTTCGAGCTGCTCGGGCGTGCAGCCGTTGAGCCACGCACTGATGCGATCGGAGCGAGACGCACCCGAGAGGGCGAAGAGCACCGCGCCGCCGACGCCGAGCGCCACGAGGCCGAGAAGGTGACGCATGGGCGCCCCGGAGAAGAAGAGAGCCGCGAGCACGATCGAGGCCATGATCGTGACCGTGCCGAGGTCCTGCCCGAGCAGCACGAGCCCGACGGCGACCGCCGACACGGGAAGGGCGGGCACGGCGACGCTGCGCCAGTCGGTGAAGGCGTCGGCGCGCGGAGCCAGCACCGTCGCGAGCCAGACGACGAGGGCGAGCTTCAGGAACTCGCTCGGCTGAGCGCTCACGCCGCCGATGTTGATCCAGTTCTGATTGCCGCCGTAGCCCCAACCGATGCCGGGCACGAACACCAGGAGCTGCAGCCCCAGCCCGAGCAGCACCGCGTTGCGCGCCCAGCGTCGCCAGAAGACGGCGGGCAGCCTCGACACCAGCAGCATGACCGGGATGCCGATGAGTGCGAAGAGACCCTGGCGCAGGAAGATGCCGAAGAAGTCGCCGCCGCCCTTGCCCGACTGCACGAACGAGCTCGACAGCACCATCACGAGGCCGAAGAGCACGAGAAAGATCGTGGTGCCGAGCACGAGCATCCAGTCGGCGCTCTGCGCGGAGAAGAGACGACGCACCGCGACGACGGCGGCGGCGCCGTGACCTGCCGGAGCATTCTCCTGAGGGGCCGGCCGAGGCGTCGGCGCGCCCGAGCCGCGATGCGGCGGACGGGTCGTGGTCATGCGCTCCCCCTCCCCCGGGTGCTCGCGTGGCGCGACGTTCTAGCGGTCGCCGTGCCTCTCGCGCACGGCCGCCTGGAAGCGGCGCCCGCGATCGGCGTAGTCGGTGAACTGATCCATCGATGCGGCGGCCGGAGCCAGGAGCACGGTGTCGCCATCGCGCGCCGCGGCTGCCGATCGCTCGACCGCCGCCCGCATCACCTGCTCAGTGTCGTCGGCCTCGACCTCGAACACGGGGAGTTCGGGCGCGTGTCGCTCGAACGCCGCGAGCACGGCCTGCCGCTCGACGCCGATCACGACGGCCGCGCGAAGGCGGTCCTTGTGCGCCACGATGAGCGCGTCGAGCTCGACGCCCTTGAGCAGGCCGCCGACGATCCAGACCACCGAGCGGAAGGCGCTCAGCGCGGAGTTCGCGGCGTGCGGGTTCGTGGCCTTCGAGTCGTCGACCCACATGATGCCCGCCGACTCGAGCACGATCTCGGTGCGGTGGTGGTCGACCCGGAAGCGGCGCAGGCCGTCGCGCACCGCGAGCGGCGTCGCACCGGCCGCACGGGCGAGTGCTGCCGCGGCGAGCACGTTCGCGAGCCCGTGCGGCGTCGCGAGCCCCGCGAGGCGCACGTCGTCGAGCGTGCCGAGCTCGAGCGCCGAGCGGTGCCGGTCGTCGAGGAACGCGCGGTCGACGATGATGTCGTCGACCACGCCGACGTCGCTCGGGCCCGGAGTGTCGGCGCCGAAGCCGATCGCTCGCGCGCCCTCCTCGACGTCGGCCTCCTCGACCATGCGCATCGTCGCGTCGTCAGCGCGGTTGTAGACGCACGCGTAGCGCGTGTTCGCGTAGACCTTCGCCTTCGCGTCGCGATACGCCTGGGCCCCGCCGTGCCAGTCGTAGTGATCCTCGGCGAGGTTCAGGCACGTGCTCGCGAGGGGCCGCAGGGCCCCGGGGCCCTCGGTCGGCAGCTGGTGCAGCTGGAAGCTCGAGAGCTCGACGACGAGCACGTCGAAGCCCGCCGGGTCGCGCACCGCGTCGAGCACCGGCACGCCGATGTTGCCGCACGGCGCCGCCCGCAGGCCCGACTCGTGCAGCAGGGTCGCCGTCAGTTGGGTCGTGGTCGTCTTGCCGTTCGTGCCCGTGATGAGCACCCACTCGGCCGCCGGTGCGACCTTGTCGCGCACGCGCCACGCGAGCTCGACGTCGCCCCACACGCCGATTCCGGCCCCTGCCGCCCAGCGGAGGATCGCGTTGTCGGGCCGGAACCCTGGCGAGACGATGAGCAGCTCGGGCTCGAGGGCGGCGAGCTGCGGCAGAGCATCCTCGTCATCGCCCTCGAGCGCGATGAGGTCGACGCCGATCACGGGCAGGATGCGCGCCCGATCCTCATCGGGGGTGCGCGCCGCGACCGTCACGCGCGCCCCCAGCTCGGCGAGCGTGTCGGCGGCCGCGAAGCCCGAGACGCCGAGGCCGAGCACGAGGACGCGGAGCCCCGACCAGTCGGAGTGCCAGCTGGTCAGGTCGTCGAGGCGGTTCACGATTACTGGCTCACCCATTCGAGGTAGAAGAGGCCCACGCCGACCGCCACGAACAGCCCCGCGATGAGCCAGAAGCGCACGACGACCGTGACCTCGGCCCAGCCCTTGAGCTCGAAGTGATGATGCAGCGGGCTCATCAGGAAGATGCGCTTGCCCTTCGTGATCTTGAAGTACAGGCGCTGCACGATGACCGACCCGGTCACGATGAGGAAGAGCCCACCGATGAGCACGAGGAGGAGCTCGGTGCGCGTCACGATCGCGAGACCCGCGATCGCGCCGCCGATGCCGAGCGAGCCCGTGTCGCCCATGAAGACCTGCGCGGGCGAGGTGTTCCACCACAGGAAGCCGATGAGAGACGCGGCGATCGCGGCCGAGACGATCGCGATGTCGAGAGAGTCGGCGCGCACCTCGTAGCACTTGTACGCGAGCTCGGGGTCGAGGTTGGGGTTGAAGCAGTTCTGGTTGAACTGCCAGAAGGCGATGATGATGTACGACGCGATCGCCAGGATCGCCGACCCTGTCGCGAGGCCGTCGAGTCCGTCAGCCACGTTCACCGCGTTCGAGGTGCTCACGACGATGAGGTTGATCCACAGCACGAACAGGACGATGCCGACCGCGCCCAGCGCCGCGAAATCGAGCCACGGGATGTCACGGACTCCCGAGATCATCGTCGACGCGGCCGTCTGCCCGTCGGCGTCGGGGAACGAGATCGCAAGGATCGCGAAACCCGAGGCGACGATCACCTGGCCCGCGACCTTCGCCCAGCCCGTCAGCCCGAGGCTGCGCTGATTGCGCACCTTCATGAAGTCGTCGAGGAAGCCCACGAGGCCGAGACCGACCATGAGCAGCAGCACGAGCATCGCGCTCTGCGTCGGCGCCGTCTGATCGACGAGGTGCCCGAAGAAGTAGCCCAGCACCGAGCCCAGGATGACGATGATGCCGCCCATCGTGGGGGTGCCGCGCTTGGTGTGGTGCGTCTGCGGGCCATCGTCGCGGATGAACTGGCCCCACTCGAGGCGACGGAACAGCCGGATGAAGAGCGGAGTGAGCAGCAGCGTGAATGCGAGCGAGAAGGCGCCGGAGAGGAGCAGGGCTCTCATGCGGTGTCCTCCGTCAGTCGGGCGATCAGGGCGTCGAGCGGGCTGATTCCTGCCGCGGTCACGAGCACCGCGTCGCCCGGCCGCAGTCGGGCTCGAAGCTCATCGTAGGCCGCGTCGACATCGTCGACGAGAAGCGACTCCCCGTCCCATGAGCCTTCGAGCCCCGCGGCGGTGGCGGTGTGCCGCGCTCCGTGGCCCACGACGATGAGCTGGCTGATGTCGAGACGCACGACGAGGCGCCCCAGCTGGTCGTGGTCGTCGAACCAGTCGGTCGGCTCGGTCACGAGCTCGCCGACGACGGCGAAGGAGCGCGTGACGCCTCGAGTGGCATCGGCCAGCACCTTGAGCGAGCGGCGCACCTCGGTCGCGGTCGTCGCGCCGGTGTCGTCGAGCACGGTGATGCCGTGCGGCGTCGCCCGTCGGCGGCAGCGACCAGCGATCTCGGGCTGCTGTGCGCCCGAGAGCACGGCCTCGTCGAGAGACGATCCGGCGCGCAGCGCAGCCTCGACGACCGCGAGCGCAGCGTCGACAGCGGCATCGCCGAGAGCGTCGAGACTCATGGTGGCCCGCTCGTCGCCTCTGCTGAGCTCGACCGTGGCTCCGTCGAGGGAGTGCACCACGTCGATGATCGTCAGGCTCGTGCTCATCGCGTCGGCCACCCGGCCTCGCGCAGCGCCGCTCGAGCTTCGTCTCTCGCGGAATGCGGGTGCTTGACGCCCCCGACGTCTCGATAGTCCTGGTGCCCGGGGCCCGCCCAGAGGATCGAGTCGCCCGGTGCCGCCTGCGCGACGGCCGCACGGATGGCCTCCTCAGGAGCCGCGACCTCGATGACCTCGGTCTCGGTCGTCGCCGACCGCGCGCCCTCGAGGAGAGCCCGTCGGATCACCGCCGGGTCTTCGAGCCGCGAGTCGAAGTCGGTGACGATGAGAAGATCTGACCCCTCGGCGGCGATGCGGCCCATGTCGTGCCGCTTCGTCGCGTCGCGGTCGCCGTCGGCACCGAACATCATGATGACGCGCCCGGGCGTCACCCGACGCAGCGCGGAGAGCGTGGAGACGAACGCATCGGGGCTGTGGGCGAAGTCGACGAACACGCTCGGTCCGCCGTCGCCCGACACGCGCTCCAGCCGCCCGGGGAGATAGGCGTCGATGACGCTCTCCGCGAGCGCCTCCGACACGCGGGAGGGGCTGACGCCCCCCTCGATCGCCATGACGATCGCGAGACCGGCGTTCATCGCCATGTGCTGACCGATGACCGGCACCGTCGTTCGGAGCCCGAAGCCCTGAGGACCCGTGAGCTCGAACGTCGTGCCCTCCTGCGATTCGTCGACGACCTCGACGTGCCAGTCGGCGTGCCTCTCTGCTGCCGAGGCGATCGTGGTCACGGGCAGTCGCGTCTCGGCGGCGAGCCTCGCCCCCCACTCGGTGTCGAGGCAGACCACGCCGCGTCGCGCGCGTGCGTCGGTGAAGAGTTCGCTCTTCGCGCGGAAGTACTGCTCCATGTCGCCGTAGTCGTCGAGATGGTCGTGACTGAGGTTCGTGAAGCCGACGACGTCGAACAGCAGCCCGTCGACGCGGTGACGAGAGAGGGCCTGGGCGCTCACCTCGATCGTCATGGCCTGCACTCCGAGTTCGCGCGCTCGCGCGAGCATCGCGTGGGTGTCGCTCGCCTCGGGGGTGGTGAGAGTGCTCGCCACGGTCACGTCGGCCAGTCGCCTCTCGGCGGTCGTCGAGAGCCCGCAGACGAGCCCCGACTGGCGCAGCACGGCGTCGAGCAGGTAGGCGGTCGACGTCTTGCCGTTCGTCCCCGTGATGCCCATGAGCAGCGGAGGGTCGACATCGGTGCCGTGCACCCGGGCCGCGATCGCCCCGAGGAGCGCCCGCGGATCGTCGGTCACGAGAAGCGGCACGGCGATCTCGCCGGCGAGCAGGGCTCCCGCAGGATCGGTCAGCACGGCGGCCGCACCCGCCGCCACGGCGTTCGCGGCGAACTCGCCACCATGGCGGTGCTGCCCGGCCACACCGACGTACAGGTCACCCGCATGCACGTCAGCTGACGAGAGCGTGACGCCCGAGACCCGTGCCGACGCGGCGTCGCCGCTCTCGACGCCGAGCGAGAACGTCGCGATGAGCTCGGAGAGCGCCGTCGGGGTCGGATGCTCGGGCCGCAGGACTGCACTGGAGCGACCGGGCACGACGACCTCTTTCTCGACGGGGCCTACCACGTGAGCGGAAGACGCGGAGCGGGCTGCGTCGAGGGCGGCACTCGGAACGTCTTGAGCACTTGCGTCATGATCGACCGGAAGGTGGGCGCCGCAGCAGCCGACGTCTTCATCGTATCGGGCCGAGCAAGCGTCACGACCACGACGAACTGGGGATCGTCTGCCGGGGCCATGCCGGCGAGCGACACGATGCGCTGCCCACCGTAGCGGCCGTTCTCGGCGACCTCGGCGGTGCCGGTCTTGGCGGCGACGCGGTAGCCGGGGATGCTCAGCTGCTTCGACAGGAAGCCGTCGGTCACGACCGACTCGAGAATCGCCACGGTCGTGTCGGCCGCCTCCTCCGAGAGGATGCGCTCGCCCTGGCCGGTGGGCTGCATGCTCATCGTGCCGTCAGCGTGCTGGCATCCGGCGACGAGCGTGAGCGGCATGTGCACGCCGCCGTTGGCGATCGCCTGGTAGGCGCTCGCCACCTGCGCACTCGTCGCGGTCATGCCCTGCCCGAACATCTGCGTGAAGGCACTGTGCCCGTCGATCGTGGCGGGGTCCTGGATGTCTCCGCCCTCCTCGCCGAGGAATCCGACCGCGGTGGGCTCGTCGAGACCGAAGCGCTGGAGCATCTCGGCGCGCTGCTCGACGCTCGTGCGCTCGACGACCATCGACGTGCCGACGTTCGAGGAGTTCATGAGGATGCCGGCCGCCGTCAGCGGAAGATCGCCGTGCGCCCAGGCGTCGCCGATCGTGTAGTTCAGGATCGTCGCGTAGCGCCCGGGAACGGTGAACTTTTCGAGAGGTGTCGTCACGCCCTCGTCGAGCAGCGCGGCGAAGGTGAGCGCCTTGATCGTCGAACCGGGCTCGTACGGAGCGGTGAAACTGCGGGCGCCGAGGTTGTCGACGGGAGTGCCGTTGACGTCGTTCGGGTCGACGGTCGGCCAGTCGGCCGCCGCGATGATCGCGCCGTCGGCGACGCGCACCACGAACGCCGTCGCCCAGTCGGCGCCGACCGCGGTCGCCTGCTCGGCGATCGCCTGCTGGGCGAACCACTGCACATCGCGATCGATCGTGAGCTGCAGAGCACCGCCGTCGACGGGCTCCTGCTCGACGACGGTCGTTCCCGGAAGCCGGACTCCGTCTGCCCCTCGCTCGTAGGTCGAGCTCCCGTCAGTGGCATCCAGGCAGGCGTCTGCCGAGAGCTCGAGACCCGTCTGCGGACCATCCGTGCCGAGGAAGCCGACGAGGTTGCCGGCGACCTGGCCGTTGGGGTACGCCCGAGCCGCCTGGCGCTCGAAGTAGACCCAGGGGATGCGGAGATCGCGGACGGCCTCGTACACGTCTGCCTCAACTCCGCGAACGAGATACGCGAAGTCGTCGTCGGGGTCAGCGGCGAGCTCGGTGTCGATGAGCGACTGCAGAGCGACCGGATCCTGGCCGGTCAGGGCGCCGAGCTGCGACAGCGCCTCCCAGACGGTGCGGGTGACCCGATCTCCCGTCTCCTCGTCGAGGATCGTGGACGGCGCGACGAATCGGGGCGAGACGGTGATGTCGTAGCGATAGACCGTGTCGGCGAGCACGACCCCGTTGCGGTCGAGGATGTCGCCCCGAGCGCCCTGAATGACCTGAGGGATCGACCGCCGCGCCTCGGACTGCTCGGCGAGCTCTCCTGCGCGCACGACCTGGATGTCGACGAGGCGCACGAGGAAGGCGACGAGGATCGCCGCCACGATGAGCACGGTGAGCGCCAGGCGTCGGCGGGTGCGTCGGACGGCGATCACGCGTGCTGCCTCCCCCGTGGTGCTCGTGCTGCTTCTCGTGCGATGGTCTGGTCGGACTCGTCTAGTTCGTGACGGGCGACGGGATCGTGGCGGGCGCCGCCGGTGCTGTCGCTCCTGCCCCGCCCGCTGCCGGGGCAGCGGGAGCGGCAGGGGCCGCCGTCGAACCGGAGGCGTTCGCACCGTTCGGGCCCGAGGGTACCGACCCCGGCGTCGACGGCCCGGCAGAAACGCCCGCGGCCTCCCCTGTCGACGCCGGAGTCACCAGTGGCACATCGGTCAGCAGCACATTGCCGATCATGCTGTCGCGCCCGGCGAGCACTCCCGCCCCGGAGCCCGCGGCGACGGGAGCACCGAGCACGGTCGCATCCACCAGCCGCAGGTAGGCGGGGCTGGAGTTCGCGACCATGCCGAGCGACTCGGCGTTGGCCGCGAGGTTCTGCGGCGACCGGAGGGTGTCGAGGCTCTCGGTCAGCACCTGCGCGCTGCGGTCGAGCTCGACGGCGTCGGCCTGCAGGGCGGCGATGCGATACGCGCCGTCGGAGAGAGCGATCGAGAGCAGCAGCTGCGCGAGGAGGATCGCGAACGCGCCTGCGGTCGAGACGATGGCGTAGACGGCGCGGGGCCGAGCGCGACGTTGCTCGCGCGTGGTGACGACCTCGACGGGCCGCGGCGCCCGGCGGGGGCTCGGGGCCGCGGACCCGCGGGAGGGCTGGGGGGCCACGAGGGCGCTCACGCGGCGGCTCGCAGTCTCTCGGCGGCGCGCAGGCGCACCGGGATGGCTCGGGGGTTGGTGGCTCGCTCCTGCTCGCTCGCGAGCTCGGCGCCGCGGACGAGGAGTCGAAAGCGCGGAGCGTGCTCGGGAAGCTCCATGGGGAGCCCGGCCGGAGCGGTCGAGCGCACGCGCCCCGCGAGTTCGCGCTTGACGATGCGGTCCTCGAGCGACTGGTACGCGAGGACGACGATGCGGCCACCCACGCTCAGCGCGTCGAGCGCCACAGGAAGAGCGGCCTCGAGAGCGGCGAGCTCGTCGTTCACCTCGATACGCAGCGCCTGGTACACGCGCTTGGCCGGGTGGCCGGTGCGCTGCGCCGAGCGGGGTGTCGCGTCGAAGATGATCTGGTTGAGCTGCGTGCTGCGCTCGATCGGCGCTGGGCCGCGGGCCTCGACGATGCGTCGGGCGTAGCGCGGCGCGAGCTTCTCCTCGCCGTAGGCGTAGAAGATGCGCCGGAGCTCGGCCTCGGGGTAGGTGGCGAGCACGTCGGCGGCGGTGCGCCCGGACGTGCGGTCCATGCGCATGTCGAGCGGAGCATCCTGCGCATAGGCGAAGCCGCGCTCGGCCTCGTCGAGCTGCATCGAGGAGACGCCGAGATCGAACAGGATCGCGTCGGCCTCGTCGATGCCGAGGCTGTCGAGCGCCGAGCGAATGCCGTCGTACACGGTGTGCACGGGGCGGAACCGGTCGCCGAAGCCCGCCAGTCGAGCGGTCGCGGCGGCGAGAGCGTCGGTGTCGCGGTCGAGGCCGACGACCGTGAGACCCGGAAAGCGCTCGAGAGCTGCGGCCGTGTGGCCGCCCAGGCCGAGCGTCGCGTCGACCATGACGGCGCCCTCGCGCTCGAGCGCGGGGGCGAGGAGCTCGAGCGTGCGCTCGAGGAGGACGGGGATGTGGCGAGTCTCGGTCATAGCGTTCCGGTGATGAGCGCGAGGCCCGGATCCCCATCCGTCGACCTGGCACCGGGGAAGTGATGTCAGGGCGATGACGGCTGGGAGTCCGACCCTCGCGATCAGAAGAGGCCCGGGATCACCTCCTCCTCGGTGGTCGAGAAGGCTTCTTCCTTCTCGGCGTAGTAGGCGTTCCAGGCTTCGGTCGACCAGATCTCGGCGCGGTCGCCCGCACCGATGACCGTGAGGTCGCGGTCGAGGCCCGCGTAGTCGCGCAGCGCCGGGGGGATCGTCACGCGGTGCTGCTTGTCGGGGCGCTCGTCGCTCGCGCCAGACAGGAAGATGCGCACGTAGTCGCGGGCCAGCTTGCTCGTGAGCGGGGCCTGGCGGATCTTCTCGACCTGCGCGGCGAAGCCCTCGGCGCTGAAGACGTAGATGCAGCGCTCCTGGCCGCGGGCGAGAACGAGGCCGCCGGCGAGTTCGTCGCGGAACTTCGCCGGCAGGATGATGCGCCCTTTGTCGTCGAGCTTGGGGGTGTGCGTGCCGAGGAACATGGTCCGCTCCCCCTTCCTTCGCCGGCCTGAAGTGCTAGGCGACCTCCACTTTACTCCACAACACTCCACTTAGCCATCATTTGTCGCCACTGTAGCCCGAAATGGGGGCCTTTCTCCCCCGATTTCTCGCGGATGCACGGCGGGGAGGGCGGTGGAGGGCTCGAGCGGCTCGGCCGGCGTTCGCCAGCTGCGCACCCGGTCGCCGCGCGCGCCGAACCCCTGTCATCACAGGGATGCGCGCTGCCGCCCGTCGGCGATCAGCCGCGCGGGGAGCGAAGTGGAGGATGGGGAGGGCCGTGGAGGGCCAGGGGTCGAGCGCGCACGAAAAAGGGGGCCGATCCGAAGATCGACCCCCGAGGAGGAGTGCGGGGCGGGAGGGCTAGCGGCCCGAGTCGCCGTCCTGGCGGCGTTCCCACCGCTCGTTGATCGTGTCCATGAAAGAGGAGCGCTTGCGCTGCGGGGCGGCCGGTCGAGCACCAGCCGCGGTCGGCTTCTGCTCACCCGCAGCGGCCTTCCCGGGCGTCAGCACGAGAAGCACTCCGCCGAGCATGAGAGCGAAGCCGATGACACCCACGATCGGGAGCTGCACGATAACACCCGCGACGAGCGTCGCGACACCGGCGATGGCGAGAAGAGAGCCGAGAACGATCTGCGTGTAGTTCGGGCGACCGCGACGACCGGAGACAGTCGCCACGAAGTCTGCGTCGTTCTGATAGAGGCTTCGCTCCATCTCTTCGAGGAGGCGCTGCTCCTGCTCCGACAGCGGCATGTGTGGACCCCTTGGTACGAAACGGGTTGGGAGGCTCCCACCGTCTCACCATTCTAGGCTCGCCCTGCTGGATAGGCTAGGCGGGTGCCTGAGAGATTGCGGTTAGTCGACCTGGTCAACGCCCGGTTGGACTCCTTCCTGGTCGACCGCGCGACCCACCTCGCGACCATCGCCGACGAGCTCGACGTCTTCGTCGACGCCTCCCGTGATCTGCTGCGAGGGGGCAAGCGCTTCCGCGCCCTCTTCGCCTACTGGGGCTGGCACTCCGTCGCCGGCACGGTGCGCCCCGACGACCTGCTCGCCGACATGGACGACCACGCCGAGCTCGACGCCGTGATCGCCCTCGCCGCGGCCCTCGAGATCTTCCACGCCGCCGCCCTCGTGCACGACGACATCATGGACAAGTCCGACACGCGCCGCGGCATGCCGTCGATGCACCGCCGCTTCGAGGCCGAGCACGCGCGCCACGAGTGGGTCGGGTCGGCCGCGTCGTACGGCACCTCGTCGGCGCTCATGCTCGGCGATGTGCTGCTGGGCTGGAGCGATGAGCTCCTCGCCGAGGGGCTCTCGATCGTCGCCGACCGCTCCGCGGCGCGTCGAGCCCGCCACGAGTTCCACGTGATGCGCACCGAGGTCACGATGGGTCAGTACCTCGACATCCTCGAAGAGGTCGCCTGGCGCGACGCCCCCGAGGACGAGCTGCTCCCCCGCGCGCACCGCGTCGTCACCTACAAGTCGGCGAAGTACTCGATCGAGGCGCCGCTCGCTCTCGGCGGTCTGATGGCGGGCGGCACCGACGAGCAGGTGGATGCTCTGCGCGCGTTCGGCCTCCCCCTCGGTGTCGCCTTCCAGCTGCGCGACGACCTGCTCGGCGTCTTCGGCGACCCGGAGGTCACCGGCAAGCCCGCGGGCGACGACCTGCGCGAGGGCAAGCGCACGGTGCTCATCGCGCTCGCCCGTCGTGGGCTTCCCGCGTCGGCGGTGCGTCTCATCGACGAGCTGCTCGGCGACCCCGAGCTGTCGGAGCACCAGATCTCGACGCTGCAGGCGACGATCCGCGACAGCGGCGCCGTCGACACGGTCGAGCAGATGATCGCGCGCTCGGTGCGCCAGGCGACGGGCGCGCTCGAGGATGCTCCGCTCAGCCGCGCGGCCCGCTCCGAGCTCGTCGGCCTCGCCGATCTGGTCACCCGCCGCGCCCACTAGCGCACGGGCATCCGCCGCTCGGTTCTCGGCGGGCGCCTAGGCGAGCGCCTGCGCGACCCGGCGGACCTCGGCCTTGCGGCCCTGCCGAAGCGCCTCGACCGGCGTCGTGCCGAGCATCTCGTCGACCGAGAGCATCCACTCCATCGCCTCGTCGTCGGTGAAGCCGTTGTCGGCGAGCAGGATGAGCGTGCCGCGCAGCTCGTGCAGGGGCTCGCCGTCGCGGAGGAACTCCTCCGGGATCACGAGCACTTTGTCGCGGCGAACGCCCAGCAGAGTGCGGTCTTCGAGGAGCCGGTGGATGCGGCCGGGCGAGACCCCGAGCAGTTCGACGAGGTCGGGGACGGTCAGCCAGCGGCTGGAGTCAGCGGTCACGGCTCCAGCGTGCCATGAACCGGCCACGCTCGCGCACGCACCCGTATGTTACGAACATGTAAACCCGCGTCACTTCAGCCACGGTGATTGACACCGGTGTTAATGTGTAACAGCGGACGGGGATCCGCCTGCGGCCGCTGTCGGCCGCACCGCCAGCAGGAGGGGACGGCGTGATGATCGAGCTCGACCGCATGAGCACGACGGCCACCGGTGACGACGCGGAGCTGATCCGCGAGCAGGAGGAAGCCAGGGCCCGCGCCCGGGCGGTCTTCGGGGGTCTCGCGCCTCGTTCCGCCGCTCCCGGCGCCGTCAGCCCGCCCGTCGTCGCCGACCCGGTCGCGAATCGCGCCGCGGCCCGAGCTCGCAGCGCCGCGCTCAGCACCATGCCGCTCGTGCTCACGGGGGCCCTGACGCTCGGCCTGGGCCTGACCGGTCCCGTCGAGGCCGGCCACGCCGCCCCGCGCAAGCCGATGAGCCCCAAGCCGCAGCAGGCGCTCGGCCCCTCGACACTCCGCGCCGCGCTCGCCCAGTTCGGCGCCGCGATCACGCCGGGCGCCATGACGGCTGCGGCCGTCTCGACGACCGCAGCGCCCGCGGTGTACACCGTGCAGGCGGGCGACACCGTCTCGTCGATCGCCGCTCGCTTCGGGCTGTCGACGGCCGGGGTGCTCGCCCTCAACGGCCTGAGCTGGAAGTCGGTGATCTTCCCCGGACAGGTTCTCTCTCTGACGGGCGCGCCGACGAAGGCCTCAGCCCCCTCCGCGCCCGTCTCACCCGGCGGCTCGTACCAGGTGCGCAGTGGAGACACGGTCTCGGCGATCGCCGCGCGCTTCGGCGTGTCGACGCAGTCGATCCTCGATGCCAACGGCCTCAACTGGAAGAGCATCATCTATCCCGGCCAGGCGCTCGTCATCCCCGGCACCGAGAGCGTGCCCGTGATCGAACCCGCGGTCGAGACCGTCTCGTCCGTGACGTCGATGCCCATCGCCGAGCGGCCTGTGCTGCCCGGCGGACCGGCTCCCGCCGCAGCCGCGCCGGCGCCCGCGCCCGCTCCGACTCCCGCTCCGCAGGCCGCGGCACCTGCTCCGGCGGCGCCCGCCGCACCGGTCGCGCCGACCCCGCCCCCCTCGGCCGGCGCCATCACGCTGCTCAACGCCGAGGGCCGCACGCACGCCGCGACGATCATCCAGGTGGGTCGCCAGCTCGGGGTCCCCGACTACGGAATCGTCATCGCTCTCGCGACAGCCATGCAGGAGTCATCGATGCGCAACCTCTCCTGGGGCGACCGAGACTCCGTGGGCCTCTTCCAGCAGCGGCCGAGCACGGGATGGGGAACTCCCGCCGAGCTGCAGGATCCGGCCACGGCTGCTCGCCTGTTCTACGTCGGCCGCGAAGGAGTCACGCGCGGTCTGCTCGACATCCGCGGCTGGCAGTCCATGACGCTCACCCAGGCGGCGCAGGCGGTGCAGATCTCGGCGTATCCGGATCACTACGCCAAGTGGGAATCGTCGGCCTGGGCCTGGCTCTACGAACTGACGTAGTCGGCGCGCGGCTCCCGGCTCAGAACAGCGAGCTCAGGCGGGGCGTGCGGGCCGTGGCGAGCATCCGATCGAATCGTGCCGCCGCCGCGGAATCATCAGACGTCACCCGGCGCGCTCGTGCGAGCGTGTCTGCCCGAACGCCGCCCGCGAGCAGGGCGCCGAGCTCCGCGATGCCCAGGCTCAGCATCGGCTCACGCTCGGCAGCTCCCTCGGAGACGGCGGTCACGCGCGCCTCTCCCTCTGAGTCAGTCGTCAGCCGGAACACGCCGGCGGCGAGTCCCAGCGGATCACGAACATCGAGAACGGCCGTGTCGGCGGCGGCCCACCCCCGGGCGGTGAGGGCCGCGGGGATATCGAGCACCCGCATCCAGAGCAGAGCTCGCTCGTTCGACGTGACGACGGCAGCCGGATCCTCGAGCATCCAGCGCAGGGGCTCGTCGTCATCGCGCAGTGACGCGACGACGCGATCGACCAGATCGAGCTCGCTGAGGAACCTCCAGAGAGCGGCGTAGGCGTCGGGCGTCGCCGCGACGAGGTCGACGACCGCCGCCTCCATGACCTGCGGCTGCGCCGCACTGCGTCGAACCCGGTAGAGCGCGTAGCCGCGGGGGCGACCGGCCTCGTCGTCGTAGCGAACGGCGCGCAGGGACGCCGCACCGCGGCGGCGGTCGGGCGTGAGGCCGAGCATCCGGTCATAGAAGTTCTCCCAGCGCACGACCTCGCCAGCCACGCGCGCGTGGGCCTCCTCGTCGAGAACAGGTGCGAGCGACCGCAGCTCGTCGCGAGGCACCAGGCGCACGCGTCCGGGCGGCGGATCACCGAGCCAGCGCGCTCGGCGCACGTCGAGCGCGCAGTCTGTGCCGTGCGTCGCGGGGCCGAAGCCGAAGCGACCGTAGATCGCCGCCTCGGTCGCCGTGAGCACGGCGAGCGCAAGACCGCTGCGGCGCGCGTCGCGCAGCTCATCGACGATGAGCGAGAGCGCGATGCCGCGGCGGCGATGCGTGGGCGCGACAGACACAGCGCTGATCGCACGTGCTGAGACGGTTCGGGTGGACTGGCCCGGCGCGCCGGGAAGACGCACGCCGAGATCCCATGCGCTGAGGGTGCCCACCGGAATATCGGCGTGCTCCTCCGTGTCGTCGAGCACGGCCCGGAGCATCCGCTGACGAGACGACGCGAAGCGCTCGAGATCGGAGTCCGACTCGATGTCGGGCTCGTGGAACGCGCGAGCTCGCGCGCTGACCCAGCGCGCGAAAGCCCGGTCGTCACTCGGGTCGACATCGACTCGGCGAAGCCCGCCCTGGCCCGCGCCGAGAGAGGTCGAGAGAGGGCTGCCGCCGGGGCGGTCCGCGTCAGGCATGGGCCCATGCTAGCCACGGGCGCAGGTGGCCGGGGCCCGCGCGCCCCGTGTGGCGCGATGGCCGTCGGAGGGCCCCGACCTAGACTGGGCGAGTGAGCACCTCGACGTCCGACCCCATGATCGGGCGGCTCATCGACGGTCGCTACCAGGTGCGCTCGCGCATCGCGCGCGGCGGCATGGCCACCGTGTACCTCGCCACCGATCTGCGCCTCGAGCGCCTCGTGGCGGTCAAGATCATGCACGGTCACCTCGCCGACGACAGCCAGTTCACGGCGCGCTTCATCCAGGAGGCGCGGTCGGCTGCGAGGCTCGCGCACCCCAACGTCGTCAACGTGTTCGACCAGGGGCAGGA
>JAOASR010000014.1 GCA_030158585.1 Microcella sp. | reverse complement strand
TGTCGCGCTCGGCGCCGTCGCCCGCGGCATCGGCGGTGGGGATCGCCCAGCCGTTCTCGCCGTCGTAGTACTCGTTCCACCAGCCGTCGAGGATCGACAGGTTGAGCGAGCCGTTGAGCGCCGCCTTCATGCCCGAGGTGCCGCAGGCCTCGAGCGGCCGCAGCGGGTTGTTGAGCCAGATGTCGGTGCCCGGGTAGAGCAGGCGCGCCATGGCGATGTCGTAGTTCGGCAGGAACACGATGCGCTCGCGCAGCTCGGGCGCGCTCGCGAACTGCACGAGGCGCTGGATGAGCGCCTTGCCGCCGTCGTCGGCCGGGTGCGACTTGCCCGCGATCACGAGCTGCACGGGGCGCTCGGGGTCGGTCAGCAGCGCACGCAGTCGATCCTCGTCATGCAGCATGAGCGTGAGGCGCTTGTAGGTGGGCACGCGGCGGGCGAACCCGATCGTGAGCACGTCGGGGTCCATGAGCGAGTTCATCCACGCGGGGGCCGCGATGCCGGGGTTCTCCTCCGACCAGGCGGCCTTCACGCGGCAGCGAGCATCCTGCACGAGCTGCTCGCGCATCGCGCGGCGCACCTGCCACAGGTCGCCGTCGGTGATCGCCGGGCCCGCCCAGTCGGCGGCCGTCGTGTCGAAGTGGCCCAGGCGCTCGTTCACGAGGCCCGACATGAGCGGGTCGGTCCAGGTCGGGGCGTGCACGCCGTTCGTGACCGAGGTGATCGGCACATCGGCGGTGTCGAAGCCCGGCCAGAGCGCGCCGAACATGCCGCGCGAGACCTCGCCGTGCAGCTGCGAGACGCCGTTCGCCCGCTGGGCGAGGCGCAGGCCCATGACGGCCATGTTGAACACGCCAGCGTCGCCGCCCTCGTAGTCCTCGGCGCCGAGCGCGAGCACGTCGGCGGCCTCGACGCCCGGCAGCAGGTCGGTCGAGAAGTAGCGCTCGATGAGGCCGAGCTCGAAGCGGTCGATGCCCGCGGGAACCGGAGTGTGGGTCGTGAAGAGCGTGCCGGCGCGCACGACCTGCAGCGCCTCGTCGAAGGTCAGCCCCTGCGCGATGAGGTCGCTGATGCGCTCGAGGCCGAGGAACCCGGCGTGACCCTCGTTGGTGTGGAACACCTCGGGGGCGGGCGTGCCGCTCACCTCGAGGTAGCGCTTGATCGCGCGCACGCCGCCCACGCCGAGCAGGAGCTCCTGCAGCAGTCGGTGCTCGCCGCCGCCGCCGTAGAGGCGGTCGGTGACGCCGCGCAGCTCGTCGCCGTTCTCGTGGATGTCGGTGTCGAGCAGCAGCAGCACGACGCGCCCCACGGTCATCTGCCAGACGCGCGCGTGCAGGGCGTCGCCGCCCGGGAGCGCGAGGGTGACGAGCACGGCGGCGCCGTCGGCGTCGCGCACGAGCTGCATCGGCAGGCCGTCGGGGTCGAGAACCGGGTAGCTCTCTTTCTGCCAGCCGTCGCGGTCGATCGCCTGTCGGAAGTAGCCGGCCTTGTAGAACAGGCCTACCCCGATGAGCGGAAGCCCGAGATCGGAGGCGCTCTTGAGGTGGTCGCCAGCGAGGATGCCGAGGCCGCCCGAGTACTGCGGGATCGCCGAGGCGATGCCGAACTCGGGCGAGAAGTACGCGATGCGCGCGGGTGCGTTCTCGAGCGACTGGTACCAGCGCGGCTCGCTGAGGTAGCGACGCAGATCGTCACGCAGCGCCTCGGCCTCGGCGATGAACTCGGCGTCGGTCGCGAGCTCGTCGAGGCGGGCCGGGTCGATGCCGCCGAGCAGGGCGATGGGGTCGTGCTCGAGCTCATCCCAGCGGGTCGGGTCCATGCGCGCGAACAGCCGGCGCGTGGGCTCGTGCCACGACCAGCGCAGGTTGGCGGCGAGGTCGCCGACGGCGGCGAGAGACTCGGGCAGAACGGTACGAACGGTGAAACGGCGGATCGCCTTCACACTCATCACTCCTCGATCAGGGCGGGGTGGCTGACGCCCACGAGGGAACAGCCTAGGCGAGATGCGTCTGGAAGCGGTTCCACCTGTGCGAGAGGAGACGGGGCCCTTAACGACGAGCAGGACCGGTCCCCGCCACGGGCGGCGGGTCTCGGTCCTGCGTCTGCATCCGCCGCATTCGGGTCGCTTCGGATGGTCGTCGAGCAGTCGGCGGGTTCGGGTTCCCTCCTCCTGCGGTGCTGCTGTGATGACAGTACGCCGCTCGAGCGGCTCTCGGCTGGAAATGAAGTGAATTCGCGTACCCCTGCCGGGGTACATTTCTGTCCCCCCTTGTGCCGACACCCGCGCGAGGGTCACTCGCCGCCCTTCGCATGGGCGTGGTTCTGCTGGGTCGCCCCTGCACATCCGCTGACGAGCGAGCGCCACTCAGGGGTAGCGTCGAGGGGTGGCAACGATCGAGCACTCCCCCTTCAGCCCCCGCATCGGCCGGATCCCCATCCGTCACCTCTCCCCCCAGCAGCCCGAGAACCGCTGGCCGAGCAAGGCGTACGCCGGCGAGGTCGTCCCCTTCGCGGCGACGATCTTCCGCGAGGGGCACGACATCCTCGGCGGCGACCTCGTGCTGCTCTCGCCCGATGGCGAGACGACCGAGATCGCCCTGCGCCCGGGGCTGAAGGGCACTGACCGATGGCACGCCGACGCCCTGCTCGACCAGGAGGGGCTGTGGCGCTGGCACGTGCGCGGCTACACCGACGACTGGGCGACGTGGCACCACAACGCGACCGTCAAGATCGAGGCAGGCGTCGACGTCAACGTCATGCTCCTCGCGGGAGCCCAGCTGCTCGACCGCGCCCGCGCGCTCGCGAAGGGCACCCCCGATCACGCGGTGCTGGCCGATGCCCGCAAGGCGATCCAGAACGCCAAGCAGACCCCCGCGGCGCGGCTCGCCGTCACGAACGACGCCCGCGTCGTGGCAGCCCTCTCGCGCCACCGGCTCATGAGCCTCGAGACGCTCAGCGACGAGCAGCTGCTGCGTGTCGAACGCTCGCGTGCGGGCCTCGGCAGCTGGTACGAGTTCTTCCCCCGCAGCGAGGGTGCCAAGCGCAAGAAAGACGGGTCGTGGACGAGCGGCACCTTCCGCACCGCCACGCGCCGCCTTCCCGCGGTCGCCCAGATGGGCTTCGACGTGCTCTACCTGCCGCCCATCCATCCCATCGGCCGTGTCAACCGCAAGGGGCCGAACAACACGCTCACCCCCGGGCCGCACGACCCGGGCAGCCCGTGGGCGATCGGGGCCGCCGAAGGCGGGCACGACGCCATCCACCCCGATCTGGGCACGGTCGACGACTTCACCGCCTTCCTCGCCGCCGCGAAGAAGAACGGTCTCGAAGTCGCGCTCGACCTCGCGCTGCAGTGCGCACCCGACCACCCGTGGGTGACGCAGCATCCCGAGTGGTTCACGACGCTGCCCGACGGCTCGATCGCCTACGCCGAGAACCCGCCGAAGAAGTATCAGGACATCTACCCGATCAACTTCGACAACGATCCCGAGGGCCTGCGCGCCGAGATCCTGCGCGTCGTGCGGTACTGGATCGACCTCGGCGTCACGATCTTCCGCGTCGACAACCCGCACACGAAGCCGCTCGACTTCTGGGAGTGGCTGCTCGCCGAGATCGCCGCCGACCGGCCCGACATCGTCTTCCTCGCCGAGGCCTTCACGCGCCCGCCGATGATGCAGTCGCTCGCCGCGGTCGGGTTCCAGCAGTCGTACACCTACTTCACCTGGCGCAACACAAGGAAGGAGCTCGAGACCTACCTCACCGAGCTCAGCCAGGAGACGAGCGCGTTCCTGCGGCCCAACCTCTTCGTCAACACTCCCGACATCCTGACCGAGTACCTGCAGTTCGGCGGCATCCCCGCGTACCGCATCCGCGCCGCGATCGCCGCGACCGCGAGCCCGACCTGGGGCGTCTACGCGGGCTACGAGCTCATCGAGAACGTCGCGCGGCCGGGCAGCGAAGAGAACATCGACAACGAGAAGTACGAGTACAAGCAGCGCGACTGGGCTGCGGCGTCGAAGAACGGCTCGACGATCGCGCCGTTCCTGACGCAGCTCAATACGATCCGCGCGCAGCATCCCGCCCTGCGGCAGCTCCGCAACCTGCGCGTGCACTGGAGCGACGACGACGCGATCCTCGTCTACTCGAAGGTGCTGCCCGGCCGCTTCGTGCGCTCGGGCCGCAGCGACGGGATCATCGTCGTCGCCAACGTCGACCCGCACTCGGTGCGCGAGACCACCGTGCACCTCGACCTCGAGGCGCTCGGACTCGAGCCCGGCAGCACGTTCGAGGTGAAAGACCTCATCACCGGCGCCCGCTACCGCTGGGGCACCGACAACTACGTGCGCCTCGACGCGTTCACCGAACCCGTGCACATCCTCCGCATCGACTACCCGAAGGGCCTCTGATGGCGATCGAGAAGAAGACGCACACGACCGTGCCCGGCACCGCCGGCCCCACCGGGGATGCCGTGGCCCCGCCGTCGGCGCCCGTCGCGCCCGCCGGCCCCCCGGCTCTGCACCCCGACCACCGCCGCGCGCTCGTCGAGGCTCGACACCCCCGCCCCCACGACGCCCTCGGCCAGCACCACGGCGACGAGGGCTGGGTCGTGCGCGTCGTGCGCCCCCTCGCCGCGACCGTGACGGTCGTGCGCGCCGACGGCTCCGAGCACGCGCTCGACCACGACGCCGACGGCCTGTGGCACGGGCTCCTGCCCGGCGGGCCGGAGCAGGGCCAGGCCTACACCGTCCGCGCGAGCTACGACGGCGGCCCCGACTGGACGGCCGACGACCCCTACCGCTTCGTGCCGAGCGTCGGCGAGGTCGACCTGCACCTGTGGGGCGAGGGGCGACACGAGCAGCTCTGGCACATCCTCGGGGCGCACCGCAAGCAGCACGAGAGCGTCGACGGCACGGGCTTCGCCGTCTGGGCCCCGCACGCCCAGGCCGTGCGCGTCATCGGCGACTTCAACGGCTGGTACGGGCCGATGCACGCCCTGCGGCGCCTCGACGACAACGGCGTGTGGGAGATCTTCGTGCCGGGTCTCGCCGCCGGCTCGACCTACAAGTTCGAGATCATGACCGAGGAGGGCGCGTGGGTCACGCGCGCCGACCCCATGGCGCAGCGCACCGAGGTGCCGCCCGCGACCGCCTCGATCGTCGGAGAGTCGCACTACGAGTGGGGCGACGGCGACTGGATGGCGCGCCGCGCTGCCTCGAACCCGCACGACGGCGCCATGAGCGTCTACGAGATGCACCTCGGATCGTGGCGGCCGGGCCTCGGCTACCGCGACATCGCCGACCCGCTCATCGAGTACGTCACCGAGCTCGGCTTCACGCACATCGAGTTCATGCCGCTCGCCGAGCATCCCTACGGCCCCTCGTGGGGCTACCAGGTCACCGGCTACTTCGCCCCCACGTCGCGCTTCGGCAGCCCGGATGACCTGCGCTACCTCATCGACCGCCTCCACCAGGCCGGCATCGGCGTGATCATGGACTGGGTTCCGGCGCACTTCCCGAAAGACGAGTGGGCGCTCGGCCGCTTCGACGGCAAGGCCCTGTACGAGCATCCCGACCCCCGACGCGGTGAGCACCCCGACTGGGGCACGTACATCTTCGACCTCGGCCGCAGCCAGGTGCGCAACTTCCTCGTCGCCAACGCGCTGTACTGGCTCGAGGAGTTCCACATCGACGGCCTGCGCGTCGATGCCGTCGCGAGCATGCTCTACCTCGACTACTCGCGCGAAGAGGGCCAGTGGCTGCCGAACCAGCACGGCGGCCGTGAGAATCTCGAGGCCATCAGCTTCCTGCAGGAGGCGACCGCAACCGCCTACAAGCGCGTGCCCGGCATCGTCATGATCGCCGAGGAGTCGACCTCGTGGCCGGGCGTCACGCGCGCGACGAGCGACGGCGGCCTGGGCTTCGGCATGAAGTGGAACATGGGCTGGATGCACGACACGCTGTCGTACTTCCAGCGCGACCCGATGTGGCGCTCGCATCACCACCACGAGATCACCTTCTCGTTCCTCTACGCGTTCAGCGAGAACTTCATGCTGCCCATCAGCCACGACGAGGTCGTGCACGGCAAGGGCTCGCTGCTCGGCAAGATGCCCGGCGACCAGTGGCAGAAGCTCGCCAACATGCGCGCCTACCTGTCGTTCATGTGGGCGCACCCCGGCAAGCAGCTGCTCTTCATGGGCCAGGAGTTCGGCCAGCCGAGCGAGTGGAGCGAGGAGCGCGGGCTCGACTGGTGGATCCTCGACCAGCCCGTGCACCGCGGGCTGCACTCGCTCGTCGCGCGCCTCAACGCGGTCTACCGCTCGACCCCCGCGCTGTGGGAGCTCGACAACTCGCCCGAAGGCTTCTCGTGGCTCGAGGGCGGCGACGCGGGCAACAACGTCATCGCGTTCGAGCGCCGCGGCGCCGACGGCAGCCCGCTCGTGGGCGTCTTCAACTTCAGCGGCAACACCGTCGGCCCCTACCGCCTGCCGCTCCCCCACGCGGGAGCCTGGCGCGAGGTCGTCAACACCGACGCGCACGAGTACGGCGGCTCGGGCGTCGGCAACCTCGGCGTCGTCACGAGCACCGACTCTCCGTGGGGCGGGCGACCGGCCTCGGCCCAGCTCACGCTGCCGCCGCTCGCGGGGCTCTGGCTCGTCCCCGAGTAGTCGTCGACGCACGCGAGAGGGCCCGGGTCGTGAGACCCGGGCCCTCTCGCGTGCCTGCGTGACGCGGCGGCAGGCGGCAGGCGGCTCAGTAGAGCAGCGCCGTGAGGCGGCGGCGCGCGGCGATCGTGCGCGGGTCGTCGACGCCGACGATCTCGAAGTAATCGAGCAGGCGCTGGCGCACGGTGCCCTTGCCGTCGGCGTCAAGGCTCGGGAACACGTCGAGTAGTCGCGCGAACGCGTCCTCGACGTGGCCTCCGCTGAGGTCGAGGTCGGCGACCGCGAGCTGAGCATCCGCATCATGGGGCTTCTCGGCCGCGGCGGTGCGCAGCTCGCCTGCGACGGCGCCCTCGAGCCGCTGCAGCAGACTCACCTGCGCGAGGCCCGCGACGGCGTCCGCATCGCGCGGGCTCTGCGCGATCGCTGCGCGATAGGCGGATGCTGCGGCCGCGTAATCGCCGCGGGCGATGGCGTCGTAGGCCTCCTGATGGAGAGGCGGCAACGGCTCGTCGACGGGCTCAGTCGCCGCGTCGCCCGCCTCGACGGTGCCCGTCACGCCCTGCTGCGCCGCGAGCTCGAGCACCTGGTCGAGCACCTGGCGCACCTCCTCGTCGGCAGGCATGCCGACGAAGAGCTGCAGCGGGCGACCGCCGATGACGGCGGCGACGGCCGGAACCTGCTGCACCTGGAACGCCTGAGCGACCTGGGGGGCGCTGTTGCCGTCGACCGTCACGAGAGCGAGCCGGCCGCCGTACGCCGCGATGAGCGGATCGAGCACGGGCTCGATGCCGGCGGCATAGAACTCGACGATGACCGGAACCTGCTGCGAGAGCTCGAGCACGGCGCCGAAGCTCGCGTCGTCGGCCTCACGAGCGACGCCCGCGCCGGCGGACGACGCGGCGGGCGCGCCGGGTGCGGCCCCACGCTGGGCGGGCGGCGGAGCGCTCGCCTGGCGCACGAGCCCAGAGAGGTCGACGGCGCCGCGCATCGCGGCGGGAAGGGAACGGGGATCCATCACTGCACCTCCGAGGCAGCGACGAGACCCTGGGTGTAGCCGAGCAGCACCACGGGGTCGTCTGGGTTCTCGAGCGAGGGAACGTAGAAGAGCACCTGCACGCCGTAGGTCGCGGTGATGCCGCGCTCGCTCGACTCAATGCCGGCGAGTGCCGCGACCGCGCCGCTCGCATTGACCGCGGCGCCCGACTGGGTCGGCGTGACCGTCTCGGTCTCGGTCAGGTAGCCAAACACGAGACCTCCCGCGTCGAGCGTGCTCATGGTGACGACTTCGGCATCGCTCGCGGCGTTCGTGAAGTCGATCGCGGCGGTCGAGGGGATCGCGGCGCGGCGCTCCTCCTTCTTCTCGAAACCGATCTGCGCGCGCAGGCTGTCGCCCTCTGCGGCGAACTGAGCGAAGTTGGGTGCCCCCGCCTCACCCAGGAGCAGGATCTCGGCGTACGACGGGATGATCGTCGCCGGCTGGATCGGCAGGAAGGGCGTCTCGGGCGGCAGGAAGGCCGTTCCGAGCGACGCAGGCGGCACCTCCGGCAGAACGGCCTGAGGCTCGAGGGTGACGATGTACGTGGCCTTGTACTGCTCTCGCGCGGTGGCCTGCGTCAGCACCATGGCGACGGGCGGAACGCTCTCGTCGTCGGGATTCGTCACGACGGCGAAGACCTGGCGAGGCCAGATATCGGTCTGCTGGGGCAGGACGAGCTCAACCGATCCGGTCGGGATCGCCGGCAGCGCGGCGATCTCGCCATTGTTGGCGCGCGCGGCGTAGTTGGCCTGTCGCAGTTCGAGGGCGGGGCCGGCGAGTCGGGCCGAGGCGAGGTCGCCGTTGCCTGCGGCGTCGGCCTCCGCGATCGTGGTCGCCACACGATCGATGATGCGCTCGGCCTGACGGGTCGTCACGGCGACGGGCGGGAGCTCCTCCTCCGGTTCGGCCGAGGCGCTCGCTGTCGCGGCCTGCGTGGGCTCGGAGAGGCTGACGCCGTCACCCAGGCCGCACGCGCTGAGCAGCACGGCGCCCAGGAGGCCGATCGGGAGGAGTGCGACGCGACGCACTGCCCGTCGGCCCTTCGGCCGACCCAGCAGTGTGCTCGTCTTCGCCGGCCGGTATCGCGACGGACGGGGCACGCGCGGCATCTTCGGCCCGCGCGGGCTCTTGCGTCGGGGGCCGCGCTGGCGGCGCATGTGCAGGAGCGCCCAGATGAGCGCCAGGAGACCGAGGAGGAGCGCCGCGAACCCCGCGAGCGTCAGCGGGGTGGCGAGAGGAGACGAGACGTCGAGCGGCCACGTGACCGAGAACTCCTGAGGCGCGGGGAGCGTGCCGTCGGACACCATGAGGAGCGAGACATCGCGCGGGACATTGATGGTGAGCCCGAGCTCGCCCTCGCCCTCGAATTCTCCGTACCAGAGATCGCTGCCGATCGGCGTGGGAACCGTCGCCTCGTCCCCGGCGATCTCCTCGGTGACGAACGTCTGCGTCTCGGCATCCCAGGTGACGAGTGTGTACCCGGCGCTGCCGACCCAGCCGATCACGTCGGTCGTGGTGCCGTAGACGGCCGCGATCTCCTCCGTCGCGGCCGGAGCGTCGGCGGGTGCTGCCTCGGGAGAGGCCGACGTGGACGGCGACGCCGTCGGACTCGGCGCCGAGGAGCCCTGCACTCCGCCACGGATCGCGACGGTCTGGCGGCCGTCGAAGGCGTTGAGCGCCGAGCCGTCAACGACGGTCACGCTCGCCGCAGATTCGAGCTCGACCGTCTGCGTCACACGATCGGCCTCGGCGAAGACGGTGCGCTCGGCGATGCCGAGCCCGATGCCGACGAAGGCGACGACGAACAGCACGATCGCGATGATGAATCGCACGGGTTCACTCCTCTCTTGCTGGCCCGACGCGGTGATGTGCGCGCGTCCCGACCGTCCACGGCGGACGGTGGTCGCACCCTCACGCCGCGGATCTCGGACGGAGTCTCGAATCTCGAGCGCTCCGGCCAGCAGAACAAAGACATTCCAGCTTACCGGAATCGCTCTCACTGCCCTGGGTCGCGCACAGGATGCCCGCAGAAGCGACGCGAGAACGGGGCGGATACACTCGAATCCGTTCGCCTATCGGACACAGGGAGACCACACGTGGCAGCGATCGACAGCGACTTCGGAACCGAGATGCGCGGCTACAAGCGTGACGAGGTCGACAAGGCGATCCAGGAGCTCCGCCGCGACGTCATCAAGGCCAACTCCGACCGCGCCGAGACGGCCAAGGAGCTCAAGCGCCTCCAGGCCGTCGTCGACGATCTGCAGGCCGAGCTCGACGAGGTCGGCCGACCCACCTACGCGGGTCTCGGCACGAAGCTCGAGCAGACCCTCCGACTCGCCGAGGAGCAGTCGACCCGTCTCATCAGTCAGGCCGACATCGACGCCGAGCGCGTTCGGGTGGCAGCGCAGTCAGACGTCGAGCGCATGCAGGCGGAGGCCGCCGAGCGCATCGAGCAGCTCGTCGCCGACGCCGCCCAGCGCGCGAGCGTGACCATGGAGTCGGCGACCCGCTCAGCCGAAGAGATGCTGGAGCGGGCTCGCGACGACGCCGACCAGCTCGTGCAGGAGGCGACGCGCGAAGCCGCGGCGATTCGTGGCGCCGTTGCGACCGAGGCCGCCGAGGCCCGCGCGATGGCCAAGCGCGAGGCGGGCGCCCTGCGTGCGGAGGCCGAGCGCGACGTCGCCGAGCTGCGCGTCGTCGCCGACCGCGAGGCCGCTGACGCTCGCGCTGCCGCCGGCGAGCTCGCTCGCCAGACCGCCGAGGAGCGTGCGCGCTTCGAGAGCGACAGCGCCCTGCAGCGCGAGCAGCTCGCCGCCGACATCGAGACGGGCCGCGCCGCGCTCGAGCACGAGCTCACGACTCGACGCGCGGCGCTCGATGCCGAGCTCGAACGCGAGCGAGCGCTATGGGAGCTGGACGTGGCGCGCCGCAGAGATGAGGTGCAGACCCTCGAGTCGACGACGCGTGCCGCCCTCGCCGACCTCGAGCGCCGCACGCGCGCCACCCTCGACGCCGAGCTCACCTCGGGCCGCGCCGAGCTGCGCAGCGAGGTCGAGAGCGCGCGCGCCGAGGCCGACCGGTACGTCGCGCAGGTCCGCGGCGACGCCGAGACCTACGACGCGCAGCTGCGCGGCGACGCCGACGCGTACGCCGAGAAGGCCCGATCGGCCGCCGACGCCTACTCGGTCGACACGCGCTCGGCTGCCGATGCCCACGGGGCCACCGTGCGCTCCGAGGCCGAGGCTCGCGCGGTCGAGCTGCGCACCGGCGCCGAGACCGACGCCGCGAACGCGCGTGAGGCGGCAGAGGCCTACGTGCGCGAGGTGCGTCAGTCGGCCGATGCCTATGCGGCAGAGACGCGGGCCGCGGCGACAGCGGCAGCGTCGGAGACCCGTGCTGCGGCGGCAGCTGCCGCCGCAGAGCTGCAGAGGGAGGCCGAGGCGGCCGCGCTCGAGGTGCGAGCCGCAGCCGACGCCTACGCCTTCGACCTGCGCGCCGAGACCGACGCGTACGTGGCCGACGTGCGAGCATCCGCCGAGGCGTACGCCACCCAGCAGCGCTCCGACGCCGAGGCGGCGGTCGCCGAGCAGCGCGCCGACCTCGAGGCTCGGGCGAGCACAGCCGCCGCTGAGCTCGAGCGCGAGCGCACGACCACGCGCGCCGACCTCGAGCGTGAGCTCTCAAGTGCCCGCAGCGATCTGGCCCTTGAGCTCACGGCGGCCCGCGCCGAGCTCGAGAACGAGACCGCGAGTACGCGCGCCGCGCTCGATGCCGAGCTCGCGGCCCTGCGCACGGCCGCAGATCGAGACGAGAAGGCTCGTCGAAAGGCCGTGGAGCACGAGCTCGCCGAGCGTCGCGCCGCCCTCGAGGCCGACGAGACCGAGCGCCGTGCGGCGCTCAGCAAGGACCGCGGCGATCAGGAGCGACTGCTCGCCGACGAAGCGGCGAAGGCCCGCGCCGCACTGGCCCGAGAGTCGGAGGAGCAGCGTGCCGCTCTCGAGCGTGCCGCCGAGCAGGCCCGCATCGACCTCGACGTCGAGCTCGCCGCGCGCCGCGACGAGGCCGAGCGCGAGTACTTGAGCCGTCAGCAGGAGGCGAGCCTCCAGACGCAGAAGTACCTCGACGAGGCGACGGCGCAGCTCACCGCCGCGCAGGCCGCCGCAGCCGAGGCCCGCGCCGAGGCCGAGGCGCTCACGCGCGCGGCCCGAGCCGAGGCCGACGAGCTGCGCACGACCTCCGACGCCACCGCGCGAGAGGTGCTGCAGAACGCCGAGCAGCGCGCCGCCGCCATGGTCGCCGACGCCGAGCAGCGCACGAGCGCCCTCGTCTCGGAAGCCGAGGAGCGCCTGGCGCGACTGCGCGTCGAGCGCGACGCCGTGGCGGGCTACCTGGAGGGACTCCGCGGAGTACTGTCGCAGGCAGAGAAGATCTCGGGCTCGATCAGCGACGAGTAACCGGTTCGGGGCCTTCTCGACGCGCGATCCGTGAGGAGCCGCGCGGACATCCCGCAGTCGATGAGAGGTGCCCGCTCGTGAAGCTCCAGAACGCGTTCCGCTTCGGACTCTTCGGCGGACTCGGCGTGCTCGTCGCTCTGCTCATCGGCGGGGCCATCGCGTCGCTCGCGACGATCCTCACCTACATCGGCGCCGCCATCTTCATCGCCCTCGGGCTCGACCCCATCGTGTCGTGGCTCGAGTCGCGCAAGTGGCCGCGCTGGGCCGCGATCCTCACCGTGCTCGCCGGCGTGCTCGGCCTCTTCACGGGGCTGATCTTCGCGATCGTGCCCGTCATCGTCGAGCAGGTCAGCCGCCTCGTGCAGCAGATCGTCGATCTGCTCGGGTCGGTCAGGTCGCTCGACGAGCTCATCGTGACGCTGCAGGCCTTCGTGCCGATCGAGCTGCTCGACGTGCAGCAGGCCGTCGATGGGGCGATCGAGTTCCTGCAGGACCCGGCCAACCTCGCCGAGATCGGCGGCGGCGTGCTCGGCGTCGGCATCGGCATCGCCTCCGGCGTCTTCGGCGGGCTCATCATCCTCATCCTGACGCTGTACTTCGTCGCGTCGCTCGCGAGCATGAAGCACGCGCTCTACCGCCTCGTGCCGGCGTCGCGCCGCACGACGTTCGTCGGCATCGCCGAGCAGGTCTCGTCGGCCGTGGGCCGCTACGTCGTCGGCCAGGCGAGCCTCGCGCTCGTCAACGGCGTGCTCAGCTTCGTCTTCCTGTCGATCATCGGCGCCGAGTACCCCGCGCTGTTCGCCTTCGTCGCGTTCCTGTTCTCGCTCGTTCCGCTCGTCGGAACGCTGTCGGGCTCGATCCTGATCGTGCTGACGCAGCTCATCGCGAACCCCGACTCGATGTCGACAGTCATCGCGGCGGCGATCTACTACCTCATCTACATGCAGGTCGAGGCGTACCTGCTCAGCCCGAACATCATGAACCGCGCCGTGAAGGTGCCCGGCTCGGTCGTCGTCATCGCGGCGCTCGTCGGAGGCACCCTGCTCGGCGTGCTCGGAGCGCTCATCGCGATTCCGGTCGCGGCATCGGTGCTCATCATCATCGACCAGGTCGTCGTGCCCCGGCAGGAGCGGCTCTAGTCGCTCAGGCGCCCGGCCACTCGGTCGGCAGGGGCAGCGCAGCGGGGTTGAGTCGCTCGACGACCTCGGTGAGCACGCGGTAGGTCTGGTTCTCGCCCACCCACAGGTGCTTGCCGCCCTCGACGGCGACGAGCTCGCGCTCGGGCACGACGGCGAAGCGCTTCTCGGCCTCGTCGGGGCGCAGGTAGTCATCGAGCTCGGGGACGACGACCACGAGACGCTTGCCGCTGCCCGCCCAGGCCGAGAGCTCGTCGTCGCTCGTGCGGTGCAGGGGCGGCGACAGCAGAATCGCGCCGACGACGTCGTGGCCGAGACCGTGCTTGAGGGCGACCTCGGTGCCAAACGACCAGCCGAGCAGCCAGCGATTCGGCAGACCTCGTTCCTCGGCGAAGCGCACGGCGGCGGCGAGGTCGAAGCGCTCGGCGTCTCCGTGGCCGAACGACCCCTCGGACGTGCCGCGCGGGCTCGAGACGCCGCGGAAGTTGAAGCGCAGCACCGCGAGATCGGCGAGCGCGGGCAGCCTGGCCGCCGCCTTGCGGATGATGTGCGAATCCATGAAGCCACCGGCCGTGGGCAGCGGGTGCAGGCAGACGAGCGTCGCGACGGGGTCGCGCTCGAGCGGAAGACTCAGCTCGCCGACGAGGGTGAGCCCGTCGTCGGTGCGCAGCTCGATGTTCTCGCGTCGAGCGGGCAGCAGCGAGCCGCCGCGGATGAGATCGGTCACAGGAGGATCCTCTCGCGAGTCAGGGAGCGATGCGCCAGCAGTGGTCATGCCAGTGCCGGCGGTCGGCGAGGTCGGCCTGCTCGCCCATGAGCCCATCGGCGCGCCACGCGACCAGGTGGGCGACGCCCGGGGTCACCTCACCACGACATCCCGGGCAGAGGTACGCCTTGACTGCTCCGGCCGCCGTGACGGGCTGCACGTTCCATTCGCCCGACCGCTTGGATTCGACGCGCTTGAGGCCGCGGCGCACACGGTCAAGACCGACGTCGTCGTGGGTGGCGGGCGCCGAGGCGCGGCGGTGCCGCGGTCGGTTCGAGCGAGGCACGACCGGCCCCGCTAGTACCAGCCGACCGACTGGCTGTGCGCGTACGCGCCGCAGGGCGTGCCGTAGCGGCCCTGGATGTAGCCGAGTCCCCACGTGATCTGCGTCGCGGGGTTGGTCTGCCAGTCGGCGCCGGCCGTCGCCATCTTCGAGCCCGGGAGCGACTGCGGAATGCCGTAGGCGCCCGAGCTCGGGTTCGTGGCGTAGACGTTCCAGCCCGACTCCTTGTTCCAGAGAGCGACGAGGCAGTCGAACTCGCCGGCACCCCAGCCGCGCGCCGCGACCATGTCGGCGGCGATGGCCTGGGCCGTGCCGGGGTCGGGACGCCCCACCGCGGGGGCGCTGAACGAGCTGGCGGCCGCGGGAACCGGCTCGGGCTCTGGCTCGACGATCTCGTAGGTCGCGACCGCGGCGGCGATCGAGTGGGCGGCCGACGCCGTGAACTCCTGCCCCTCGATGGGGGCGCCCGGCGCCATGCTCTCGGTGGCCATCGCCGGGGCCGACGTGTCGGAGATGGACACGAGAGCCAGAGAGACGACGGCGATCGAGCTGAAGATGGGGAGCGACCACGGGGAGCGCACGTGCCGCTCGACCTGGGGTCGCTGACGGGATGCCCCGCCACGGTGACCAGGACCACTCAGGATCGAGTGGAACGGAGTCGCCGCGCGACGCGTCTTCTGCGCTGCATGCTTACCCACGATCTTTCGAGTCTACCCGAGATGGGCTCGCCGCACTCAGCGGACAGCCAGCATGACCCGCACGACGGCATCGAGCACGACGTCGACCTGCGTCTCGTCGTACCCGCCTAGGCGGCTCCGGAAGGCGATCGTGCGCACGGCATCGACCGAGAGCGCGTCGCCGTCCTGGAAGTAGCGCGAGACCCGAGCGGTGAAGGCGTCGACGTCGGCGGGGTGGTACCCGCGAGCCAGTGCGCTCGCGCGACGGAACCGACGGCCCTCCGGTCGCGCGAGACGGTCGACGATGTCCTGCGCGATCTCGCGCGTCTCGCGGAAGTACGCCTCCTCACCGCGCTCGGCGATCGCACGATCGCGCTCACGCGCGGCGAAGGCCTCTTCGAGGCGCTCGAGAGCGGCATCCACGTGGCGCACCGAGTAGCCGTCACGACGCACGACGCGGAAGGCCGTGTGCCGGATATCGTCGCTCGCGAGGCCGCCCCCGTCGATCGCGCTGTACGCGCGCCGGGCATCCGCCAGAAAGGTCTCGACCTCGTCGACGTCGTACCCCGGCTTGCCCTTGCGGGCCATCGGGAAGGTGCTGCTCACGCTTGTATTCTGCCCGACAGCTGTCGCGTCAGCCGACAGCGCACTCACGCGAGGAGCGTGAACAGCACGTAGGCCACGATCGTCGAGGGCAGGATCGAATCGAGACGGTCGAGGAAGCCGCCGTGGCCGGGCAGCCAGGTCGAGATGTCTTTGATGCCGAGGTCGCGCTTGATGAGCGACTCGGTGAGATCGCCGAGCGTCGCCGTGCCGACGAGGGCGAGAGCGAGAACGACGCCGACCCACCACTGCTCGCCCAGCATGAACAGCGCGAGCAGCACTCCGGCGATGAGGGCGGCGAGCACCGAGCCCGCGAAGCCCTCCCACGTCTTCTTCGGGCTGATGCGGGGCGCCATCGGGTGCTTGCCGAACGACAGCCCCGAGACGTAGGCGCCCGTGTCGATCGAGATGACGATGATCAGGTAAGCCAGGGTCCACCACTGGCCGCCGTCTTCGGCCGTCATGACGATCGCGAAGCCGCCGAGCAGCGCCACGTAGGCCAGCACGAACACGCCGGCGCCCAGATCGGTGCGCAGCGAGACCGCCGGGCCCCGCATCGACGGGCGCACCGACTCGACCAGGCGCCACAGGCTCACGAACGCGGCCCCGGCCAGGAACGACCACCACAGCCCCTCCGCGCCCAGGTAGAAGGCCGACGGCACGATCGCCAGAGACGCGATCACGAGAGGGATGCGCGGGATATCGCGCCCCGCGAACCGCAGGGCGCTCGCGAGCTCGTACACGGTGAAGACGAGCAGAGCGGCCCCGAAGAGCATGAACACCTGCTTGACCACGATGAGGCTGAACAGCAGGCTCAGCCCCAGCACGAGGCCGAAGAAGATGGCCTTGGGCAGGTTGCGGCCCGCGCGAGCCTCGATGCGGGCATCCATCTCTCTGGCACGCGTCTCGAGATCGAGCAGCGCGCTCTCGACATCGTGGAGCTTCGCCTCGACGTCGGCGCGCGCCGCGGCTCCGCGTCGACGCTTGGCCGCGGAAGCGGGAACGGGATCGAGGGGGCTCGCGGCGTCGGGAGCGCCCGGTGCTGAGTCGGCCATCTAGACCTCGAGCAGCTCGGCTTCCTTCTTCTTGAGCGCCTCGTCGACCGCATCGGTGTGCTTCTTGGTCAGGGCCTCGAGCTCTTTCTCGGCGCGCGCGACCTCGTCGTCACCGACCTCGCTCTTGAGCTTGTCGAGGTCTTCCTTCGCCTTGCGGCGGATGTTTCGGATGGCGACCTTCGCATCTTCGGCCTTGCCCTTGACGATCTTCACGTACTCCTTGCGACGGTCCTCCGTCAGCTCGGGCATCGTGACGCGCACGATCGTTCCGTCGTTGCTCGGGTTCGCGCCGAGGTTCGGGAAGTTGACGATCGCCTTCTCGATCTCTTTCAGCGCGCTCTTGTCGTAGGGCGTGATGACGAGCGTGCGGGCATCCTGGTTCTGCAGGCTCGCGAGCTGGCCGAGCGGGGTCGGCGTGCCGTAGTAGTCGACGAGGATCTTCTGGAAGAGCTGCGGGTTCGCACGGCCCGTGCGCACGGTCGCGTAGTCCTCTTTCGCGACCTCGAGGGCCTTGGTCATCTTCTCGGTGGCTTCGGCGAGCACATCGGCAATCACGGGCAACTCCTTCGTGGGTCGCTGACGAGTGTAGTGGGCGGGGCTCAGCCGGAGGCGAGCAGCGCCACGCCCGCGAGCACGACGGCGCTGCCGATCAGACGCTGCGCCGGGTGCGGCTCACGGAACAGCAGCCAGCCCGCGAGCGCGACGAGCACGACGCTCGCCTCGCGAGCCGGGGCAACGATCGCGACCGGGGCGAACTGGTAGGCGGCGAGCACGAGCACGTAGGCGAGCGGCGAGAGGATGCCCACAGCGAGCACCGCGCGCACGTGCCGTCGCAGCGTCGCGGCCGTCGATCGTGGCCTCGTGAGCAGCGTGGGGCCGAGGATCACCAGCTGCACCACGAGGCTTCCCCAGAAGTAGCCGAGGGGGTCGAGATCGGCGATCGTGACCGCGATCGCGTCGACGAGCGTGTAGCCCGCGATGAGAATTCCGACCGCCGATCCGAGAAGGAGGCCGCGCGCTCGGCGGCTCCGGGCATCCGTGATCGGCGCGGTCGGCGCGCCCTCGCTCGCCGTCGCCGCCCTCGCCCCTGCCAGCCCGATGACGACGACGCCCGCGATGACGACGGCGGCGCCGATAAGCGCGAGCGGGGCGGGTCGCTCACCGAGCAGGAGCACGGCCGCGACGACGCTCAGCAGCGGCCCCGTGCCGCGCGCGAGCGGATAGACGACCGACACGTCCGCGACGGCGTACGCACGCTGCAGCAGCAGGAAGTACCCGCAGTGCAGGAGGCCGCTGACCACGAGCACGCCGGTCAGAGCGGGTGCCGCGGTCAGGTCGGCGACGAGCGAGGGAGCCCCGAGCGGTGCGAGGGCGACGACCCCCACGGCGACGGTGAGACCGACGAAACGGATGCCCCCCGCGGGGGCGGCCTTGAGCACGATGTTCCACGCCGCGTGGGCGAGGGCTCCCCCGGCGATGAGGAGGGCGGCGAGCACGCGCTCAGCCTAGGGGCCGGATGCGCCCGAGTGCCGCGCGGGCGAGCTACGCCGAGACGCGCGTGCCGATGCGCTCGCCGCGGATCGCCTTCGCGATGTTGCCCTGCGGCTCCATGCCGAAGACGACCATGGGCATGCGGTTGTCCATGCAGAGGCTGAAGGCGGTCGAATCGACGACCTTGAGGCCCTTCACGAGCGCCTCCTGATAGCTGACCTCATCGAGCTTGTGGGCGCCGGGGTTGCGGCGCGGGTCGTCGGAGTAGACGCCGTCGACGCCGTTCTTGGCGACGAGCACCTCGTCGGCGCTGATCTCGAGGGCGCGCTGGGCGGCGACCGTGTCGGTCGAGAAGTAGGGCAGGCCGGCACCGGCGCCGAAGATGACGACGCGGCCCTTCTCGAGGTGGCGCTCGGCGCGCAGCGGGATGTACGGCTCGGCGACCTGCGTCATCTGGATCGCCGACTGCACGCGCACCTGGGCGCCCGCCTGCTCGAGGAAGTCCTGCAGGGCGAGGGCGTTCATGACGGTGCCGAGCATGCCCATGTAGTCGGCGCGGCCGCGATCCATACCGCGCTGGCTGAGCTCGGCGCCGCGGAAGAAGTTGCCCCCGCCCACCACGATCGCGACCTCGACGTCTTTCGCCGCTTCGGCGATCTCGCGCGCGATCGCGCCGACCACGTCGGGGTTCACGCCGAGAGAGCCACCACCGAACGCCTCACCCGAGAGCTTGAGCATCACACGTCGGCGGCGTTCGGTCATGAGGGTCCTCTGTCTTCTCGTGGGGGGTGCGTTGTCAGGGTAGTGAGTTCGGAGCGCGCATGGGAACGGGGTCCGGATCGCTCACGCGTTCCGGACCCCGTTCGAGCACTGCTTAGGCGCCGACCTTGAAGCGGGCGAAGCCCGTCACGGTCAGACCGGCGTCCTTGAGGACCTGAGCGACCGAGAGCTTGTTGTCGCGGGCGTAGTCCTGCTCGAGCAGGGCGACCTGCTTGAAGAAGGCGCCGACGCGACCCTCGACGATCTTCGGCAGGGCGGCCTCGGGCTTGCCCTCGTTGCGCGAGATCTCTTCGACGATGCGGCGCTCGTTCTCGACGGCGTCGCTCGGCACCTCGTCGCGCGAGAGGTACTGCGGGTCGGCGAACGAGATGTGCTGCGCGATGCTGCGCGCCGTCTCAGCGTCATCGCCCGTGTAGGCGACGACGACGCCGACCTGCGGCGGCAGGTCTTTGTTCGTGCGGTGCAGGTAGACGGCGAACTTCTCGCCCTCGACACGCGCCACACGACGCAGCTCGAACTTCTCGCCGATGATGGCGGCCTCGTCGTCGATCGCCGCGGCGACCGTCGTGCCGTCGACGGGAGCCGCGAGGGCCTCCTCGACGGTCGACGCGCCCGCGCCGGCGACGGCGGCGAGAACCTTGTCGCCGAGAGCGACGAACTTGTCGCCCTTCGCGACGAAGTCGGTCTCGCACGCGAGCTCGATGAGCGTCGCGGCGCCGGCGGTCTCGTGCGCGGCGATGAGGCCCTCGCTCGTGGAGCGGTCGGCGCGCTTCGCGTTGCCCTTCGCACCCTTGAGGCGCAGGATCTCGACGGCCTTCTCGAGGTCGCCCTCGGCCTCGACGAGAGCGTTCTTCGTGTCGACCATGCCGGTGCCGAGGCGCTCGCGCAGGTTCTTGACGTCTTCCAGGCTGAAATTGGCCATGGATGGACTCCTTCTCGTAGGTCTCGGGGTCAGGAAGCGGTCTCGGCGGCGGGCTCGGCCTCGACGGCCGGCTCCTCCGCGGGGGCCTCGGCGGGCTCCTCGGCAGCAGCAGCAGCAGCCTCGGGCTCGGCGACGACCTCGGCCTCGGCCTCGGCGGGCGCGGCCTCGACGGCCGGCTCCTCCGCGGCGGGCGCGGCGTCGTCAGCAGCGGCGGCGGCGGGCGCCTCGGCGGCGGCGCTCTGCTCGAGCAGCTCGCGCTCCCACTCGGCCAGCGGCTCGACGGCCGAGACGTTGCCCTCGGCCTCGGGCTTCTGGTGCTTGCGGATGAGGCCCTCGGCAGCAGCATCCGCGATGATGCGCGTCAGCAGCGCGACGGAGCGGATCGCGTCGTCGTTGCCGGGGATCGGGTACGCGAGCTCGTCGGGGTCGGCGTTCGTGTCGAGGATGCCGATCACGGGGATGCCGAGCTTCTTGGCCTCGTCGATCGCGAGGTGCTCGCGCTTGGGGTCGACGACCCACA
>JAOASR010000013.1 GCA_030158585.1 Microcella sp. | reverse complement strand
GGGTCGCGCTGCGCCATGGCGCGCAGACCGATGCCGTCTTTCAGGTAGTCCATCTCGTAGAGGTGGTCGCGCCAGCGTCGATCGACGACGCTCAGCACGACGCGGCGCTCGAGCTCGCGCGTCGCCGTGCGGCCGAGGCTCTCCTCCCGGCGCTCGTAGGCGAGCTTGGCGTCGCTCACGACCTCGCGGATGAGGAACGCCGAGTTCAGCTTCGAGCCGCCCTCGCTGATGACCTCGTCGATCGTGAGAGTGATCGGGTAGAGCGTCTTGAGCTCGGTCCAGAGCTGCTCGAAATCCCACTCGTCGCTGTGGCCGGAGGAGGTGTGGGTCTCGACGATCTCGGTGATGACCTGCTCGATGAAGGTCTGCACGCGGTCTTTGAGATCGTCACCCTCGAGGATGTGGCGGCGGTCGGTGTAGATCGCCTCGCGCTGGCGGTTGAGCACGTCGTCGTACTTGAGCACGTTCTTGCGGATCTCGGCGTTGCGCGCCTCGACCTGCGACTGCGCCGACCGGATGGCGCGGCTCACGACCTTCGACTCGATCGCGAGGTCATCAGGAACGTTCGAGCGGCTCATGAGCGCCTCGGCCGCACCCGCGTTGAACAGGCGCATGAGGTCGTCCTGCAGCGACAGGTAGAAGCGGCTCTCGCCCGGGTCTCCCTGGCGGCCGGAGCGGCCTCGCAGCTGGTTGTCGATGCGGCGCGACTCGTGACGCTCGGTGCCGAGCACGTAGAGCCCGCCGGCCGCGATGACCTTGTCGGCCTCGACAGCCACCTGCTCCTTGACGCGGGTGAACACCGCATCCCACTCGGCCTCGTACTCGTCGGGAGTGTCGACGGGGCTCAGCCCGCGCGAGTTCATCTCCGACACGGCGAGGAACTCGGCGTTGCCGCCCAGCATGATGTCGGTGCCGCGGCCGGCCATGTTCGTCGCGACCGTGACCGCACCCATGCGGCCGGCCTGAGCGATGATCGCGGCCTCGCGCGCGTGGTTCTTGGCGTTGAGCACCTCGTGACGCACGCCGCGCTTGGCGAGCATGCGCGAGAGCAGCTCGCTCTTCTCGACGCTCGTCGTGCCGACGAGCACGGGCTGGTTCTTCTCGTGACGACGCACGATGTCTTCGACGACCTGCTCGAACTTGGCCTGCTCGTTCTTGTAGACGAGGTCGGGCTGATCGATGCGCTGCATCGGCTTGTTGGTCGGAATGGGCACCACGCCGAGCTTGTAGGTGCTCATGAACTCGGCCGCCTCGGTCTCGGCGGTACCGGTCATGCCCGAGAGCTTCGAGTAGAGACGGAAGTAGTTCTGCAGCGTGACCGTGGCCAGGGTCTGGTTCTCGGCCTTGACCGTGACACCCTCTTTCGCCTCGATCGCCTGGTGGATGCCCTCGTTGTAGCGGCGACCGACCAGGATGCGACCGGTGTGCTCGTCGACGATGAGCACCTCGCCGTTCATGACGACGTAGTCCTTGTCGCGCTTGAACAGCGCCGTGGCTTTGATGGCGTTGTTGAGGAACGAGATGAGCGGGGTATTCGCCGACTCGTAGAGGTTGTCGATGCCGAGATAGTCTTCGACCTTCTCGATGCCGGGCTCGAGCACACCGACGGTGCGCTTCTTCTCGTCGACTTCGAAGTCCTCCCCGGGAACGAGGCGCGTGGCGATGCGCGCGAACTCCTGGAACCAGCGGTTCGCCTCGCCCGACGATGGGCCGGAGATGATGAGCGGCGTGCGGGCCTCGTCGATGAGGATCGAGTCGACCTCGTCGACGACGGCGAAGAAGTGGCCGCGCTGCACCATGTCGGTCGACTGCCAGGCCATGTTGTCGCGCAGGTAGTCGAAGCCGAACTCGTTGTTGGTGCCGTACGTGATGTCGGCGGCGTACTGCTGGCGACGCACCTCGGGCGTCTGGCCCGAGAGGATGCAGCCGGTCGTCATGCCGAGGGCTCGGAAGATGCGGCCCATGAGCTCGGACTGGTAGCTCGCGAGGTAGTCGTTGACCGTGATGATGTGCACGCCGCGGGCCGGGATGGCGTTGAGGTAGGCCGCGAGGGTCGCGACGAGGGTCTTGCCCTCACCGGTCTTCATCTCGGCGATGTTGCCGAGGTGCAGAGCCGCGCCTCCCATGAGCTGAACATCGAAGTGGCGCATGCCGAGCGTGCGCTTGGCCGCCTCGCGGACGGCGGCGAACGCCTCCGGCAGCAGGTCGTCGAGCGACTCGCCGTTGCCGTAGCGCTCGCGCAGCTCGGCTGTCTCGTTCTTCAGCTCGTCGTCGCTGAGGTCGGTGAAGTCGTCCTCGAGCTGGTTGATCGCGTCGGCGTACGCCTTCAGCCGACGGAGGATGCGGCCTTCGCCGACCCGGAGGACACGCTCGAGAACATTCGCCACTTCGGTAACTCCACTCATCGAGCCCGCGCGAGCGCGAGCCCTCAGGTCTCGGGGACGCCGTCGGGATCTACTCCCGGGCATGCGGCGGCCCACCGCGAGGTGCGGCGCGCCCATGCTAGCAAGGTGCGCTCGGCGCAGGCGGGGCGGCGAACGCGAGAGCGCCGGGTGCGTGACGTGCACGCACCCGGCGCTCCGGGCATCCTGCGATCGAACGGCGGGCGATCAGCCGCGACGGCGGCTCTTCGCCGGGGCCTCCTCCTCGGACTCGAGGCCGATGACGCCGTAGTTCCAGCCCGTGCGGCGGTACACGACGCTCGGACGGTCGGTCTCAGCATCGATGAAGAGGAAGAAGTCGTGGCCCACGAGCTCGAGCTGGTCGACCGCCTCATCGACCGTCATCGACGCCGCCGGGAACACCTTCGTGCGCACCACGACGGGCGAATAGGCCTCGTCGGCCTCGGTCGTCGCCTCATCGACCACGGGCACCGAGCCCGTCGCGACACGCGCGATGGTCTCGGGATCGGCGGGCGTGATGTCGATGACGCGGAAGCCGTCGGCCGACGCCTCGCGCAGCGACACGGGCCGATGCTGACCGCGGTGCACCTTCTTCTTGTCCTTGGCGCGTCTCAGCCGTTCGAGGAGCTTGTCGATCGCGAGATCGAACGCCACGTACTTGTCGCTTCCGGCCGATTCGGCCCGCACCACCGGGCCCGGCCCCACGAGCGTCATCTCGACCCGGTCGTCTCCGGCGTGCCCGCCGGTCTTCTCGTGGTGGCGCGAGACCTTGATCTCGAGCACGAGCGCACGATCGGCGAGGTGGGAGACCTTCTCCGCCTTCTCGGTGGCGTAGTCGCGAAACCTGTCGGTGATCCCGATGTTGCGACCCGTGATGGTGATGTCCACGTCGACCTCCTTGACCGTTGAGCGTGCCGCCTGCGGTCAGGCGGTGATCACGCCTTCCATGACGTCACGCTAGTCCTCTCCCCCTCCGATGTCACGGTCGTTCGGGGTCCGTGTGCGAAGGAACAGCTATGGGTTCGCTGACAGCCGCGATCGAATGCCAGCGGATGGCCGACTCGCCGATGCGACGGGGCGTCGCGGCGACCGCGGCAGCGCCCACGATCTCGGCTCCCGCCGCGCGGAGGGCGCGCGCCGCAGCGCGCAGCGTCGCCCCGCTCGTCACGACGTCGTCGAGGAGGACGACGGCGCGACCGCGCACCTCGCGCGTGACGAGGGGCTCTCGGCGCTCGGCCGTGCGGGCGGCGAGCGAGCGCTGCTTCTGGCTCGAGCCCGCCCCCGGCCCGGCGTGCTCGGCGGCGAGCTCGAGGGCGCGGGTCACCGCGAGTCCCGCCCGGCGGGCGAGGAGCTCGACCGGCTGGAAGCCCCGGCGGCCGAGCGCCGCGCGCGAGCCGGGAACCGGAACGAGCAGAGCCGCGCGGGCTGCCGGGTGCGCGTACGCGAGGTCGAGAGCGGCGAGGAGCGGCAGCCGGAGGGGCCGCGCGAGCTCGGTGCGACCCTCCTCCTTGAGCGCGAGGATCGCGGCCCGCGCCACACCGTCGTAGAGGGTCCCGGCCGCGAGCGGGATCGACCAGCCGGGTGCGACCTCGAGCAGCGCCGTGCGCGGCGCCGGAGCCAGCTGCGCAGCGCACGGCGGGCACAGCGCGCGGTCGTGAGCACCGCATCCTGCGCAGTCGACGGGCGCGACGAGCGCCGCGACGTCGAGCAGCGCCTCGCGGGCCCGCACCCCCAGCGACCACCGGGGGCGCATCTCGCTCGACGTCATGACGGCAGGGTCGCGCCCGCCGCGTCGGCTCACCCCTCCCTCGTCGCCGATCGGGGAGACCCGCTGCGAGGATGCGTCGTGGGAGGAGCGGCTACTGCTGCACCCCGAGGAAGAGAGCGCGCGTGCCCGTCGCCTGCCAGCCCGAGCCGCGCGGCTCGAGCACGGCGCCGTCAGCCGTGAGAGTACGCAGACCCTCGGTGCCGCCGTTGCCGCCCACGAGCTGGATGGCTCCCGCGGGCCGCCCGAGCGAGCGCGTGCGACCGCCGATCTCGAAGAGTTGCGCGACGACGCCCTCGTCGTCGGCGACGAGCGCTGCGACGCGCACCTCGTCGACCCACGCGGCGTCGATCGGCGTGCCCTCGACGATCGGCAGCTGCTCGAACTGCCCCAGACGCACGGGCACGTTCGACTCGGCGTCGCGGATGATCGCCGCGACCACCAGCCGAGGCCCCGTGCCCCCGTCAAGAAGGAGCAGCACGCGCGCATCGTCACGCGAGACGTCGATCGAGACGATGCGATCACCGGCGGTGATCGACGCCTCGACGGCGTGCGTGGTGCCGTTGAGCTCGGTCGCGCGGATTCCGCCGGCGCCGTCGGCGGTGACGCTCCACAGGAAGTTGTAGCCGTCGACGCTCGGGGCGATGAGGCCAGGTCGCGCATCGAGGAGCGCGGGCGGGGCATCCCCCGTGCGCACCGACCAGACGCCCTCGCCCGCGAGCGCGGCCGCGAGAGTGCCGCTCGGACCGAGGGTCACCGCCGAAGCGCCGAGCTCGATCACGCGCGAGCTCAGAGCGTCGATCGGCTCGACGCCGGCCGCGCCGGCGAAGCCGAACCCCTCGTCGGTGCGCACGAGCAGTCGCGCGTCGACCTGCGGCGGCACGTCGAGGCCGAGCGGGCCGTCGGCGATCTGCACGGGATTCTGATCGACCGTGATCTGAACGCCCGCGACGCCGCTCACGCCGCGCAGGCTCGCCTCGAGCTGGCGCCGCAGAGCGCGACGCTGGCCGTCGTCGATGAGCAGCACCTCGTCAGTGAGGTCGACCTGGGCGATGCCGCCGACGATCGTCACGGGAGCGGCCAGCGCCGTGCCCTCGGGCACCGCTGACACGACAGCGCCCTCGAGCCAGCTCGTCGACGGCTCGAGCAGTGCGCGCACGACCCGCGAGGCGACCTCGGCGCGCGAGGGGAACCACCGGAGGTCGGGCACCAGGTTCTGGAACGCGGCGTCGTAGTAGTAGAGCGAGTGCTGGCTGAACGCCGAGGGGAAGGCCTGCTGCGAGATGAGAATCCCGTCCTGCAGCTCGGCGATGCGCCACTCGCCGCCCTCCTCGACGAAGCGGAACGGCTCGAGCTCCTGCGCGCCCTCGCCCGCCGGGCTGTAGCGGCCGAGGCCGTCGAGCTCGGCGGTGAGCGCGACGGTGTAGCCGAGCGTCGTCTCGTCGATGCGCTCGACGACGCCCTCGCGGCTGCGCACGAGCGTGCCGGCGTAGGGATTCCAACCCTGCTCGACCTCGTCGGCGAGGTACTGACGGGCGATGCGGAAGTTGTTCTGCGACGCCGCCGTGGCTGCCAGGAAGCCCGCGAGGATCTCCTCCTGACTCGCCCCCTCGGCCGGGCCGGAGGGAAGGAAGTCGAACTCGGCGTCGAAGTCCTGCTCGATCTCGCCGCCCGGCTGCACGGGGCCCGAGAACGGCACCTGCACGCACGCGGCGAGCAGCAGCGCGGGCACGGCGACCACGACGCTCCACCAGCGCGCAGTGCGGGATGCTCGGCGCGAGCCGCGACCGGGCAGCACCGTCGACGACTCAGTCATGACCGACCCCCCTCTTCGTTCGCGAGCGCGCCATCGAGCGGGTCGGCGGGCGGGAGGTCGATCGGCGACTCTCCGAGCAGGGCGCCCGGGCGCCGAGGCAGCGTGAGACGGAAGCATGTGCCCTCACCCTCGGCCGACCAGACGTCGAGCACGCCGCCGTGCAGGTGAGCATCCTCGGTCGCGATCGCGAGGCCCAGACCGGTGCCGCCCGTGGTGCGCTGCCGCGACGGATCGGCGCGCCAGAAGCGGTCGAAGACGCGCTCGAGCTCGTCGGGGCTCATGCCGATGCCGTAGTCGCGCACCGCGATCGCGACCGCCTTCGTGTCGGAGTCGACGTACACGACCACCGGGCGACCCTCGCCGTGGTCGACGGCGTTGCCGAGCAGGTTCTGCAGGATGCGTCGCAGGCGTCGAGCGTCGACATCGGCTTCGAAGTAGCCGCCCGGAGCGACGAGACGCAGCTCGCTGCCCTTCTCCTCCGCGAGGGGGCGGATGCCCTCGATCGAGTCCTCGACGAGACGCACGAGGTTGGTCGGCTCGGTCTCGAGCTGGGCCGCGCCGGCGTCGAACCGGCTCATCTCGAGCAGGTCTCCGAGCATGATCTCGAAGCGCTCGACCTGCGTGTGCAGCAGTTCGGCGGTGCGCGCCGTCGTCGGCGGGAACTGGTCGCGCTGGTCGTAGAGCACGTCGCCCGCCAGTCGGATCGTCGTGAGCGGGGTGCGCAGCTCGTGAGAGACGTCGGAGACGAAGCGCTGCTGCACCCGAGAGAGGTCGGCGAGCTGAGTGATCTGCCGCTGGAGGCTGTCGGCCATGCGGTTGAACGACCGGGCGAGGGTCGCGATGACGTCTTCGCCCTTCTCGGGGATGCGCTCCTCGAGCTGGCCAGCGGCGAGCTTCTCGGCCGTGTCGGCGGCGATGCGCACCGGTTCGATCGCGAGCCGCACGACGAAGAAGGTCACGAGCCCGATCGTCAGCACGAGCAGGAGCGATCCGATCACGAGCGTCTGCTGCACGAAGTCGAGAGTGTCTTGCACGTCGCGCACGTTGTAGACGAGGTACACCTCGTACTGGCCGGCCGTGGGCACCTCGATCGCGCCACCGACGACGATGCCCGGGTCGGTGCCCGACGGCAGCTCGAGCGTCACGGCCTGCGCGTACACCGCCCCGTCACCGGCAGAGACGCGCTCCTGCAGCGCGGGCGTGATGATCGACGTATCGATGCCCCGGAAGTTCGTCGTCGGCTGCAGGATCTGCGCCGTCGACTGGCCAGGCGTGCGCACGATCGCGTACTGCGTGCCGCCCGGGTTCGAGGTGGCCGACCGGATCGTCGTCTGCGCCGTGATGTTCGCCGTCTCGAGGTCGATCGTGCCCGTCTGCGTGACCGACGAGTCGAAGAGCTGCTGCGCGCTCGCGGTCGCCTGGCGCGACTCGGCGATGACCTGCTGCTTGCGCGCCTCGTAGAGGTTGGTCGCGATGCTGATCGACATGTAGCCCGAGATGATCGTCACGGCGACCGTCGAGAGCGCGACCGTGATCGCGACCGTGCGCAGCTGCAGCGAGGTGCGCCAGAGCCGACGCGCCCGAGCGAGCCAGTGGCGCCAGTCGAGAGGCGGCATGGGTCAGGCGGTGGCGCCGGCCCGGTAGCCCACGCCGCGCACGGTCATGACGATGCGCGGCTCATCCGGATCGAGCTCGACCTTCGCCCGCAGCCGCTGCACGTGCACATTGACCAGTCGCGTGTCGGCCTTGTACTGATAGCCCCAGACCTGCTCGAGCAGCATCTCTCGCGTGAAGACCTGGTTGGGCTTCATCGCGAGAGCGAGCAGCAGGTCGAACTCGAGTGGCGTGAGCGAGATCGACTGATCACCGCGCTTGACCTCGTGGCCCGTGACGTCGATGACGAGGTCGCCGATCGGCAGGGTCGAGACCGCCGCCTCGGGCGAGGGGCGCAGTCGCGTCTTGATGCGCGCCACGAGCTCTTTGGGGTTGAACGGCTTGACGACGTAGTCGTCGGCACCGCTCTCGAGGCCCTGCACGACGTCGGCCGTGTCGGACTTCGCGGTGAGCATGATGATGGGCGTTCCGCTCGACTCGCGGATCGCTCGGCAGACCTGGATGCCGTCCATGCCCGGCAGCATGAGGTCGAGCAGCACGAGATCGGGCTTGTGCTCGTCGAAGGCCGCGACCGCCTCGGCGCCGTCGTGCGAGAACACCGGCTCGTACCCCTCGCCGCGCAGCACGATGCCGATCATCTCGGCGAGCGCCATGTCATCGTCGACGACCAGGATGCGCGGGGTCATGGTGCTCTCAGGCCCTCCTCGGCCGGCTCGGGGTCGCCCCTCGAGGCGCACCCGAAGGGTGTTCGCCCCAGCCTAGACGAGTGTGCGAGCATACGTTCGATGCGAACGACCGGCGGCGTGAGGACTCAGGAATGACGGACAGCCCGAGCTGGCAGGCACCCGGCGAACCGGTCGGCGCAGGCCCCGTCGGTGCGGCCCCCTCTCAGCCGACCTGGCAGCAGCAGCCCCCGGTCGCCCCCGCGGCGGGCTGGGCTCCCCCGCCGAAGCCCGGGCTCTTCCCGCTGCGGCCGCTCGACTTCGGCACGATCTTCGGCACGACCTTCCGCGTGCTGCGCCGCAACCCGCGGCCCATCTTCGGCGTCGGGGTCGGCCTCACGACCCTCGTGACCTTCATCACGGGCGCGATCGTGACGGTCGTGGCCCTGCTCGGCGTCGACCGCATCACACGCGCGGCACCGGAGGACGCCGAGGCAATCGCGATCGGCACGGGCGCGCTCATCGTCGTCTCGGCACTGCTCACCGCGGCGCTGTCGGTCGTCGTGAGCGCGATCCTGCAGGGCGTCGTCGCGATCGAGGTCGCGAGCGCCTCCCTCGGCGAGCGCCTGACGTTCCGGCAGATCTGGGCGCGCGGCCGCGGTCGCTGGGGCGCCCTCATCGGGTGGTCGCTGCTGCTGAGCGCGGCGCTCACCGCGGCGATCGTGATCCTCATCGCCATCGTCGTCGTCATGGTCGCGATCGGCGACACCGCGGGCCTCGTCGCGGGCGTCGCCGTGGGCATCCTCGGCGGACTCGGCATGGCGGTGCTCGCGGCGTGGCTGTGGATCAAGCTGATCTTCGTCTCGCACGCGATCGTGCTCGAGCGGCTCGCGCTGCGGGTCGCGATCTCGCGAGCATGGGCGCTCGTGAAGGGCCGCTTCTGGCGCTCGTTCGGCATCCTGCTGCTCATGACCGTCGTCGTGCAGACGGCGGCGAGCATCGTCACGGCGCCGTTCAGCCTCGCCGCGGGTCTCGCGGGCGCTCTCGTGAACCCCACGGGCGACGTCGCGACCGACACCACCTTCCTCATCGGCCTCAACCTCGTCGCGATCGCCCTCGGTGCCGTCGTGGGCGCCATCGGGGCCGTGCTGCTCGCCGCCGCGGCGACCCTCCTGTACGTCGATTCCCGCATGCGCGATGAGGGCCTCGACATCGATCTGCAGCGCACGGTCGAGGCCCGGGCGCTCGGCACGCCCACGCCCGACCCGTACCTGCCGTCGACGTCGTGACGGTCGCCGCGCTCGTCACCGCGCCGCTCGAGCCCGACGCCGACGAGGCGCGCGAGCTGCTGCTCGACGAGCTGTCGAAGCTCGAGTACGCGCAGGCGCAGCCGACGTGGTTCGATCTGCTGACGCAGGCGATCGTCGAGTGGTTCGCCGGGCTGCAGTTCGGCGGCGGCGCGGGCTTCCCGCTCGGCGCGCTGCTCGTGGCCCTCGCGCTCGTGGTCGCGGCCGTGCTCGTGGCGCTTCTCGTCTACGGACTTCCGCGCTGGCGTCGACGGTCGAGCCTCGCGCCCGACCTCTTCGGCGAGCAGGACGGCCGCACGGCGCGCGAGCTGCGACGGGATGCCGCGGCCGCCGCCGCCCGGAACGACTGGGCTGCGGCCATCGCCGACCGGTACCGGGCCATCGCGCGCTCCCTCGACGAGCGGACGCTCGTCGCGCTCCTCCCTGGCACGACCGCGCACGCCGTCGCCCGGCAGGGAGCGCGAGCCTTCCCCGACGCCGCGAGCGAGCTCGAGGCGGCCGCCGACCTGTTCGACGGCGTGCGCTATCTCGACCACGAGGGCACGCGCGAGGGCTACGAGAGCGTGCGGGCGCTCGACGACCGCCTCGCGGCGGCCACGCCCGTGCTCGCCAATGACGCGTCCTCCTCTCTCGCCGGGGCGGTGCCGCGATGACCATCACCGGAGCAGCCGTCGGCGCCGACCCGACGATCGTCACCCCGACCGCTCGTCGAACGCTGCGGCGCTGGCTCTTCTGGATCGTCGTCGCCGTGCTGCTCATCGCCTTCGCCGCGGTCTACGGCCTCACCTCGCGCGTCGCGGGCGAGGCGAACAGCTTCCTCGACGACGAGCCCGCTCCCGTCGGTTCGCAGGCCCTCGTCGAGGTGCTGCGCGACGAGGGCGTCGACGTCATCGCGGCCGAGACCCTCGACGAGGCTCTCGCCTCGATCGACGACCCCGCCGGCACGACGCTCGTCGCCGCCGACCCGCAGGCCGTGCTGTCGGCCGAGCAGTGGGAGCGCCTCGACGGCGCGGCCGCCTCGCTCGTCGTGGTGCAGCCGCCCGCCCTCGCGGTCGGCGCCCTCGCCCCGACCGTCGCGCCGGGCGTCGAGACCGTCGACGACGTGCGCGATGACGCCGGATGCTCCCTGCCGGCCGCGCAGCGCGCCGGCTCGATCACGGCCGACGGCGTGAGCCTCGACGCCTCGGCCGCGACGGGCGCCGCGTCGTGCTTCGAGGGGTCGGGCGGCGCGGCGCTCGTCACGCTCGAGCAGCCCTCCGGGGGCGACCTGCACCTGCTGGGCGCGGGCAGCGTCGTGCAGAACGGCCTCATCGGCCGCGAGGGCAACGCGGCCCTCGCGCTCGGGCTCGCGGGCGAGCATCCGACCGTCATCTGGTACGTCGCGGGCACCGCCGACATCGTCGGCGGGCAGACCCCGCTGTCTGAGCTCTACCCCGGCTGGGTGAACCCGCTCGCGTGGCTCGCCCTCACCGTCGGCCTCGCCGCCGCGCTCTGGCGCGGACGCCGCCTCGGCCCCGTCGTCATCGAGAACCTGCCCGTCGTCGTGCGCACGACCGAGACGATGGAGGGCCGCGCGCGGCTCTACGCCCGCGAGGGCTCGCGACTGCGGGCGCTCGACGCGCTGCGCGTCGGCACGCTGCGGCGACTCGCCGAGGGGCTCGCGCTCGGCAGCGCGGCGGGCGTCGACGACATCATCGCGGCGGTCGCCGGCATCACCGGCCGCACTCCGGGCGAGCTGCGGGCGCTGCTGCTCGACCGCGAGCCGCGCGACGACGGCGAGCTCGTGCGCCTGTCGGATGCGCTCACCGAGCTCGAGCGGCTCGTGCAGCGGCGGGTCGCGCTCGTCGACGATGCGCGCGACGCCGGCTCGAGCATCCCCCGTCGACGCGGAGCACGCCCCGCCGACCCCGACCCGACCCCCGAACCGGGCCCGACCCCGTGATCAGAGGAGAACGATGAATCAGAGCGACCTGCGGGCATCCTTCGCGAACGTGCGCACCGAAGTGGGCAAGGCCGTCGTCGGCCAGGACGCCGCCGTGAGCGGGCTCATCGTCGCGCTGCTCGCCAACGGGCACGTGCTGCTCGAGGGCGTGCCGGGCGTGGCGAAGACGCTGCTCGTTCGCTCGCTCAGCCACGCGCTGAGCCTCACGACCACGCGCGTGCAGTTCACCCCCGACCTCATGCCGGGCGACGTGACCGGCTCGGTCGTGTACGACGCGAAAAACGGCGACTTCGAGTTCCGGCGCGGGCCGGTGTTCACGAACATCCTGCTCGCCGACGAGATCAACCGCACGCCGCCGAAGACGCAGTCGTCTCTGCTCGAGGCGATGGAGGAGCGGCAGGTCACCGTCGACGGCGAGACGCACCCGCTGCCCGTGCCGTTCGTCGTCGCCGCGACGCAGAACCCCGTCGAGTACGAAGGCACCTACACGCTGCCCGAGGCGCAGCTCGACCGGTTCCTGCTCAAGCTCGTGCTCGACCTGCCGCCGCGCGAGTCGGAGATCGAGGTGCTGCAGCGCCACGCCGACGGCTTCAGCGCGCGCGACCTCACCGCCGCCGGGCTGCGGCCGGTGCTAGGCGCTGACGAGATCGCCGCGGCCCGCGCCTCGGTCGCGACGGTCGGCGCGACGCCCGAGCTGCTCGCGTACATCGTCGACCTCGCGCGCGGCACGCGCCAGAGCCCCTCGGTGCGGCTCGGCGTGAGCCCCCGCGGCACCACGGCGCTGCTCGCCGCGGCGAAGGCGTGGGCCTGGCTCTCGGGAGCCGAGGCGATCACGCCCGACCACGTGCAGCAGATGATCCTGCCCGTGTGGCGCCATCGCATCGGTCTGCGCCCCGAGGCCGAGCTCGAGGGCGTCTCGGCCGACACGATTCTGCGCTCGGTCGTGCAGCAGACCCAGGTTCCGCTGTAACCATGGCCATCACGGGGTGGTTCGTCGCGCTCGTCGCTCTCGGCGTCGTCCCTGTCGTGCTGCTCGCGAACGGGTGGGCGTACGTCGGCTGGGTCGCTCTCTGCCTCGTGCTCATGGCGGTGGATGCTGCGCTCGCGGCGTCTCCGCGTGCGGCGGTTCTCGCCCGATCGGGCCCCGATCGCGTGCGCCTGACCGAGTCGGTCGAGGTCACCCTGCTCGTGACGAACGGCTCGCGGCGACGGCTGCGCGGCATGATCCGCGACGCATGGGAGCCCTCGGCCGGCGCGACCCCGCGACGCCAGCGGCTCGACGTGCCCGCGGGCGAGCGTCGCGCGGTGCGCAGCGTGCTGACGCCGTGGCGCCGCGGCGAGCGGCGAGCCGCGATGGTGACGATCCGCGCGATCGGGCCGATGCGACTTGCGGGGCGTCAGGCGAGCATCCTCGTGCCGGGAGCCCTGCGCGTGCTGCCCGAGTTCGCCGCGAGGCGCCACCTGCCCTCGCGGCTCGCGCGCCTGCGCGAGCTCGACGGCCGCACCTCGATCATGGTGCGCGGCCAGGGCACCGAGTTCGACAGCCTGCGCGAATACGTGCGCGGCGACGACGTCCGCTCGATCGACTGGCGGGCGACCGCTCGACGGGCCGGTGGGCCGGGGCCCGCGGGGTCGCCCGCGCCGACGCTCATGGTGCGCACGTGGCGGCCCGAGCGCGACCGGCACGTCGTCGTCATCGTCGACTCCGGGCGCACGGCCGCCGCGCGCATCGCCGACGAGACGCGCATCGACACGGCCTTCGAGTCGACGCTGCTGCTCTCGGCCCTCGCCGATCGTGCGGGTGATCGCGTCGATGTCGCCGTGTTCGACCGCCGCGTGCGCGGGCGCGTGCAGGGGGCGCGCGGCGCCGACCTGCTCGCGAAGCTCGTCGACACGATGGCGCCCATCGACCCCGAGCTGCTCGAGACCGACTGGACGGCCGTGCCCGGCCTCGTGCGCTCGATGACCTCGCAGCGCGCGCTCGTCGTCATCGCGACGCCGCTCGAGTCGCCCGGCTCGACGCGCGGACTCCTCGCGATGCTGCCGCAGCTGACCCGCAAGCACCTCGTGCTCGTCGCGGCCGTCACCGACCCCGCGCTGCTGTCGGCGGCCGCGGATCGCTCGGATCGAGCATCCGTCTACCGCGCCGCGGCCTCCGAGCGGGCGATGCTGGATGCTCAGCGCGTAGCCGCGGCCGTGCAGCGCCTCGGCGCCGACGTCGTGACCGCCGCGCCGCTCGAGCTGCCGCCCGCCGTCGCCGACCGGTACCTCGCGTACAAGGCCGCCGGGCGGCTGTAACCGCGCGCGGCCGCCCGCCGCCCTTCGCCGCCCTCGACCAAATGAAGGGAGCCGCGTCGCGCGAGTCGGCGTGGCGACGGCGACACGCCGTCGGAACACCGCTCGCTCCCTTCACTTGGTCGAGGAGCCGTCCGGGGGGGCGTCGAAGAACGGCCGGCCGCCCGACGGTCAGGCGATCGCGGAGCGATCGGTCGGGAGCGCCGTGGCCCGGCCCGCGAACAGCCAGGCGCCGACGGCGATGAGCAGGGGCACGCCGATCGCGGCGATCCCGAGCTGGAGCAGCGGCGGCGCGAACAGCATCGGGCCGCCAGGCAGAGCGAGAGCTCCGGCCGCGAGGAGGCCGAGGCTCGCACCGACGACGGCGCCGATGCCCGCGAGAAGCACCGCCTGCCAGAAGCTCACGGAGCGGCGGAGGCGACGCGTCGCGCCCATCGCCCCGAGAATCGCCTCGTCGCGCCGGCCGTCGATGCGCGCGAGACCGATCGCGATCGCCGAGGCGGTGAGCGCGATCGCGCCGCTGAGCGCGACGAGTGTCCAGGCGGCGGGCCCGACGACGTCGTCGGGGCCCGACTCCGCCACGCTCTGCAGCGACCACGGGTCTCCCGTGAGCTCGCGCGAGAGCTCGAGCAACGCGTTCTCCTCGCGAGGGCCGGGCATCTCGTCGGGGTAGGCGATCGCGGAGAGCGGGGTGACCTCGAGCTCGAGCGAGCGCGCCGTCTCGGGTGACATGAGCAGGGCGCCGCGCACGGCGGTCGGGGGCTCCTGCACGACAGCGGTGAGCGTCTCGGAGCGAACGGCCTCGAGCCGCTGAGCGTGCAGCCCGGACGAGGAGAAACGCTCGGCGTCGATCCAGCGGAGCTCCGACTCGCCGTCGATCACGTAGGCCGGATGCAGCGCGACGACCCCGCCCGCCTCGAGGGCCGCGCGGGACTCGGCGCTGAGCGACATCCCGGTCGCGACCTCGAGCTCGCCCGCGGTGCCGACGCGGATGCTGTCGCCGAGGAGCGGATTCGTCCAGAACAGACCCGCGTCGACGCCGGGAGCGCACCGGGGATCCTCCAGAGCGGCCGCGTCGAACGCCTCGAGCTCGTCGGCGGTGGCGTCGAGAGGCGGGCCGAAGTACGCCGGGCACACGGCGTCCTCGTCGATGCCGACCGTGAGCACCGTGGCTCCCTCCGGGGGCGTCAGCGGTTGGCCCGTGCTTGGGTCGAACCAGTACTCACGCACGTAGACGCCCTGCACGAGAGTCGCCGGCGCACCTGCGATCTCGCCGACGCCTGCGAGGAGTGCATCGAGGTCGTCGATCGCCATGATCTCGTCGGTGATCGGATCGACGTCCCTCGCTGACATGACCACACTGCCCAGGGGCGCCTGCGGCGCGTACCACTTCTCGTTCTCGAGCTGGACGGCGCCGAACACGCTCATGAGGAAGCTCGCGAGGAAGACCGTCGTCATGACCGCGGCTGCGACGGGCACGGTGCGGCCCGAGTTGCGGGCGGAATCGCGTGCGGCGAGACGCACCGAGGTGCGGGCGGAGGAGGTCGCGCGCGCGACCGACCGAAGCACCATGGGGAGCGCGAGCACCGCGCCCACCTGCAGGATGACGGCGCCGAGCGCGATCGCCGCGACGGCGATGCCGTCGACGATGGGCGGGTACTCCTCGAGGGTGCGCAGCACGACGAGCAGCGCACCACCGCTCGCGAGCACGGCGGCACCGACCGCGAGAACAGCGCTCGTCGCCCGTCGGGCACCGGCGCCGACGACGGGCGGACGGCGTGCGCCGCGCAGCGCCGCCACGATGTCGACGCGCGTCGCCACCCGTGACGGCACGACGGCCGCGAGCCAGCCGGCGCCGGTCGAGACGACGATGGTCGCCGCGATCACGACGAGGTCGACATGGAAGCCGGGAAATTGGAGGACGCTGCCGGAGCGCGTGAGCTCCATGAAGACGGCCGCAGCTCCGACGCCGAGGGCTACTCCGAGCGCTGAGCCGACGAGGCCGAGCACGAGCCCGCCGGTGGTGACCACCGCGCGCATGAGCCGCCGGTCAGCGCCGACGCTCGCGAGCACGGCGAGCGAGCGCTGCTGCTGGCGAGCCCCGACCATGAACGCGGCGCCGGCGAGCAGCACGACCTGCAGCAGCAGGAACGCCCCGATCATCGCGGCGAGCGCGAGAAACTGGCCCTGGAATCCGAAGAAGGAAGCGAGAGGGTCCTGCGGTATCGCTCCCGGGTACGGGCCGCCGCCGAGAATGATCTCGCGTGACGTCGCGATCAGCCCCTGCTCGTTGAGCGCCAGCACGTCATCCCACGAAAGATCCGCGTCGAGCGCGAAGTACGTCGCTCCGAACGTGCGGTCACCGACGGCCTCGGCGTCGAGGCCGCTGATGGTACCGAACACGCGCAGGGCATCGTCGGGGTCGTGGGCGCTGCGCCCGATGCCGACGATCATGCGCTCGACGCCGTCGGGCTGCGTCGAGACGGCGTCGCCGATGGCGAGGCCGAGCTCGTCGGCGAGAGACGGTGACACGACGAGCTCGCGGTCGCGTTCGGGCGCGTGGCCCTCGACCAGGTCAAAGCGCCCGGCGAGCTCGTCGACGAACACGTCGCCGGCCGTCGCCTGCACCTGGCGCAGCCGCTCCCCTGTGTCGAGGGTCGCGACGGTGCCGATGACCGCGACTACGCGCCCGTCGATCACGGACGCGGGGTCGACGAGACCCTCGAACTCGTCGATCGACACGGTCGGATCGGTCTGATCCCAGTAGCCCTGAAGAGGCGCGAACGCAGCCTGTCGGGCGACGGTGCCGGGCGCACCGACGACCTGGATGATCGACCCAGCGTCAGCGAGATGCAGCTCGGCGAGCTCGCTCGGCGTCGGATTCGAGCTCGCGACGACGACGGCCGTCGCCGACATGCCCGCGACGGGCACGGCGATCATGAGCGCGATGAGGATGCTCCGCCCGAGCGAACGTCGCGCGTTGCGGGCCGCGAGCAGCAGCGCCAATCGCAGCGGAGGCCGCGCGGTGCGCGACTCGCTCACGCGCCCGCCGCCAGGAGCGAGCTCGCGTCGTCGCGGCGGCTCTCGTCGACCACGCGACCGTCGCGGAGGAACACGATGCGGTCGGCCCAGGCGGCGTGCCGCGCGTCATGGGTGACCAGGATGCCGCCCGCGCCCTCGTCGATGCGCGAGCGCAGCATCCGCAGAACGAGCTCGCCCGTCTGCGAGTCGAGCGCTCCGGTGGGCTCGTCGGCGAGGATGAGGGCACGCCCGCCGACGACGGCGCGCGCGATCGCGACGCGCTGCTGCTGGCCGCCGGAGAGGTCGTCGGGGAAGTGGTCGGCGCGGTCGTCGAGCTCGACGAGGTGCAGGGCGTCGAGGGCTGCGCGCCGAGCCTTCGAGCGCTTCCAGCCGTCGAGTTCGAGCGGCAGGCTCACGTTCTCGACCGCGGTGAGCGCCGGCACGAGGTTGAAGTCCTGGAAGACGAAGCCGAGCGTGCGGCGACGGATCGCCGCGAGCTGCGCCGGCTTCGCGTCGCGCAGGTACTGCCCGTGGATGATGACCTCGCCGCTCGTGGGCGTCACGAGCCCGCCGGCGATCGTCAGAAGCGTCGACTTGCCCGACCCCGAGGCGCCCATGATCGCGACGAGCTCGCCGCGCTTGATCGAAAGGTCGACGCCCGAGAGCGCCGTGACCGAGTTCTCGCCCGCGCCGTAGTGCATCGAGACGGCGTCGAGGCGCAGCAGCTCGCTCGCGCCGATGCGGTCGCGGCTCATCGGACGCTCGCCGTCGTCGGGGCCGGCAGTTCTGCGGGCGCAGTGCGGGGAGCGGACGCCGTGGTGCCGCCGGCCGCGCCTCCCGCGCTCGTTCGCGCCTGCAGCCGTCGGATGCGCGCCTCCGAGTGCTCGAGCCACCGCACCTCGGCCTCCGCCTGGAAGATGAGCGCGTCGACGACGAGCTGCCAGGCGAACTCCTCCGGCGAGTCCGGGTCGCCGCCCGCCGCCTTCGATCGCGTGAGCTCCTGCAGCGAGCGAATGGTGGCGACCCTCTGAGCGTGGATGATCGCCTCGGGGTCGACGTCGGGCAGGGTCACGGCGAGCGCGAGCTTGACCGCGAGCTCGTCTCGCGCGGCCGCACCGCGCACCACGGGCCCCTCGAGCCAGGAGCGCGCCTCCGCGGCCCCGGACTCGGTGATCGCGTAGAAGACGTGACCATCGCCGTCGGTCTCGCCGCGCTCGACGAGTCCGTCGCGCTCAAGACGGTCGAGGGTGTTGTAGACCTGTCCGACATTGACGGGCCACGAGTCTCCCGTGCGCCGCTCGAACTCGACCTTCAGCTGGTAGCCGTAGCTCGGCCCCTGCGAGAGCAGAGCGAGCAGGCCGTGACGCACCGACATGGAGACTCCTTCGACAGCCGACCGGAGCATCCGATCGGTGACTGCATGCCGAGCATATGCATTCCCGGCATGCGTGTCGAGAAGGTCTCGTAGACACGGCGTGTCGAGCGCCCGCAGGGCGCAACTTGAGAAGTGAGAAGGAGCAGCTCGGCGCGTCAGTCGGCGACGACGACGCGCGCGCCCCGGCTGATCGGGTCGAGATCGCCCGTCTCGCCGTCGCCCGTCGCCGCCCGGCCGACGACCCACTGCAGCCAGAGGAACCACGCGAGCGCGAGCGTGCCGATGCCGATGCGGATGACGTCGGGCCACTCCTGCCGCGTGACGAAGCCCTCGACGACGCCGCTCACGAGCAGGCCCACCACGAGGCCGCCGATGACGGCAAAGAGTGCGCGGCCGTCCTCGGCGAGGGCTTGCAGCCGCGTGCGCGAGCCCGGTGCGACCCAGGCCCAGAAGATCATGAGCCCCGCCGCGGCCGCGACGAAGATGCAGTACAGCTCGAGCTGACCGTGCGGGGCGATGTTGAGGAAGAACACGTCGAGGCGCCCGAACTCAGCCATGATCGCCGCGCTCTGACCGACGCCCTGCGCGTTCTGCAGCACGACGAACGGCACCCAGAAGCCCGTGATGCCGAAGGCGACGCACTGCGCGGCGATCCAGGCGTTGTTGACCCAGACCTGGCCGGCGAACGAGGCCTCCGACGACTCGGAGTAGTAGTTGACGAAGTCCTGCTCTGCGTACTGACGCAGCGTCTCGTAGTCGCCGAGCCGCGCGAGCACCTCGGGGTTGGCGGCGATCCACACGGCGTACAGGGTCGCGACGACGGCAAAGACCGCGGCGACGATCAGTGTCAGCCAGCGGATGCGGAACAGCGCCGCCGGCACCTCTCGCGTCGCGTAGCGGGCGAGCTGCGCGAGCGGCTCGGCCTGCGCGCCGGTGAAGCGCAAGCGGGCCCGCGAGAGAAGAACCGAGAGCCTCTCGCGCTGCGGAACGTCGCCCGCGGTCGTCGAGATGGCCGAGAGGTGCGTCGCCGCCGCCTGGTAGTGGTCGATGAGCTCGTCGGCGTCGCGCCCCGCGAAGCGCCGCCGGCGCGCGAGGGCGTCGAGGCGATCCCACTCGTCGGCGTGGGCAGCGGAGTATGCGTCGAGATCCATCTGTTTAGATGATGGCATGTCCGGTTCTGCGCCGCTTCCGATGGCCGGTGCGAGCGACGTCGATGTCGAGCGTGAACTACTTACCGGCGAAGCGGTCGCGCTGCAGCTGCGCCCCACGAGCATCGCCCTGCGTGCGACGGGCGCCGCGATCGACTATCTCCTTTACACAGCCGTGACGGGCACGCTGCTCTGGCTCATGCTCAACGCGGCCCCCGCGCTCGGCGTGCCCGAGAACCTCTTCACTGCGATCGCGATCGCGACGGCCATCGTGGGCCTCGTCGTCCTCCCCGCGGTCGTCGAGACCGCGACGCAGGGCAAGTCGCTCGGGCGCTGGGCCCTCGGCGACCGCATCGTGCGCGACGACGGGGGCGCGATCTCGTTCCGTCATGCCTTCATCCGCTCGTTCGTCGGTCTCTTCGAACTCGTGATCACGCTCGGCGGCGCCGCCGTGCTCATAGCGATGGTCAACGCTCGCGCGAAGCGCCTCGGCGATCTGCTCGCGGGCACCTACTCGCAGTACGAGCGCGTCGCCCGCATCGAGCCCCGCACCTACGGCGTGCCCGTCGAGCTCGCCGACTGGGCGACGACGGCCGATGTCGCACGTCTGCCCGACTCACTCTCGCGTCGCATCGCCCAGTTCCTGGGGCAGGCCGGCGGTCATACGCCGGCGACTCGTCAGCGGCTGGCGGATGCTCTGGCGCGCGATGTCGCGGTGCACGTGTCGCCCGTCCCCGACGCCGACCCCGAGCTCTTCCTCGCCGCGGTCTCCGTGCTCCGACGCGAGCGCGAGGCCACGGCGCTCGAGCTCGAACGAGCGCGGCTCGAGCAGCTCGCGCCGACGCTCGCCGCGCTGCCGCACGGATTCCCCGACCGCGGCTGATCCGGAGTCTCGAGCCGCCCAGCACTCAGGTCCACGCCGGAACCTGCGGTCATCCGCTGCCCAGCGTGAGTTGTCGAACGCAGGCCTCTCGCCCCTTAACGAAAAGAAGCCCCTCCACGAATGGAGGGGCTTCTTTCGAAAGAAGTCCGGCGGTGTCCTACTCTCCCACGAGGTCTCCCTCGCAGTACCATCG
>JAOASR010000012.1 GCA_030158585.1 Microcella sp. | reverse complement strand
GTCTTGCGGTCGCGGTAGGCGCGCATCGAGAACGGTCCGTGCGTGGTCGGCACCGTAGTGGCGACCTCGAACGAGACGCTGCTGATCTGCTCGGGCGCGAGGTTCGGCGATCCGGCCGCGAACTCCTCGCCCGACTCGAGGTAGGCGATGAGGTCGACGATCGTGACGACGACGACCTCCTCGCGCTTGCCGAACTCGATGAGCTCGGGCAGGCGCATCATCTCGCCGTCGTCATCGACGACCTCGCCGATGACGGCGACGGGGCGCAGTCCCGCGAGGTGCATGAGCTCGACCGCGGCCTCGGTGTGGCCGGCGCGCTCGCGCACGCCGCCGTCGACGGCACGCAGCGGCAGGATGTGGCCGGGGCGGATGAGGCTCGCGGGCGTCGACGCGGGGTCGGCGAGCACGCGCAGGGTGTGCGCGCGGTCACGGGCGCTGATGCCCGTCGAGATGCGGTCGGCCGCGTCGACGCTCACCGTGTAGGCGGTGCGACGGGGGTCCTCCGAGTCGGGCACCATGAGCGGCAGAGCGAGCGCGTCGGCGAGCTCGTTCGTCATCGGCGCGCACAGGTAGCCGCTCGAGTGCTTGACCGTCCAGGCGACCCACTCCTGCGTCGCGAGCTCGGCCGAGAGGATGATGTCGCCCTCGTTCTCACGGCTCTCGTCGTCGGCGACGAGGATGGGCCGGCCCTGCCGAAGGGCGGCGAGCGCCTGGGGAATGGTTCCGATGCTCATGCGGGGATCCTTCCGTCGAGGCGCGCCAGTCGCGCCACGTGTCGAGCGAGGATGTCGGTCTCGATGTTGACGAGGTCGCCGACGACGCGGCGCCCCAGGGTCGTGCGCTCGAGCGTCTCGGGGATGAGCGAGACCTCGAACCAGTCGTCGCCGGCCGCGCTGACAGTGAGCGAGATGCCGTCGACGGCGATCGAGCCCTTGTCGACGACGAGCGGAGCATGCTCGGCCGCGAGCGCGAAGCGCACGACGCGCCAGCTGCCCTCGTCGCGCACGTCGATCACCGCGGCGGTGCCGTCGATGTGGCCCTGCACGATGTGACCTCCGAGGCGGTCGCCCACAGCAGCCGCGCGCTCGAGGTTGACGGTGCGACCCGCGGCCCACTGGGCGGGGTTCGACATACGCAGCGTCTGCCCCATGACGTCGGCCGAGAACCAGTCGGGGCCCTGCTCGACGACGGTAAGGCATACGCCGCTCACGCTGATCGAGTCGCCGTGCTTCGCGTCGCTCACGGCGAGCGGGCCGCGCACGGTGACGCGCCCGGCGTCGCCGCGGGTCTCCCAGGCGGTGATCTCGCCGAGCTCTTCGATGATTCCGGTGAACATGGTGGTCCTAGCTGTGCGGGGTGGCGGGGTGGGTGACGGGTCGGCAGGTGACGAGCAGGTCGTCGCCGAGCCGTTCGATCGAGTGGATGCTCAGCCGACGCGCCTCGGACATCGTCGTGACGCCCAGATCGTCGAGAGCCGTGCGCGGCCCGCCGAGCAGCATCGGTGCGAGATACACGAGCACCTCGTCGGCGAGCCCGGCGCGCAGGAAGGCGCTCGCGAGCGTCGGGCCCCCCTCGACGTAGAGCCGGCGGATGCCGCGGCTCGCCAGGTCGCGAAGCGCGGCGTCGAGATCGCGGTGCCCCACCTCGATGAGGCCGGCCGGGTGGCGGCGGAGGACCGCGTCAGCGGGAACGGGGGTCGTTCCGAAGACGACAGGGATCGGCTGGTGGGCGAGCAGCTCGCCGGCGTCGCCGCGGGCGGTGAGGCTCGGGTCGTCGGCGAGCACGGTGCCCGTGCCGACGGCGATCGCGTCGTGGCGGGCGCGCTGCTCGTGCACGCGCTGGCGGGCAGCGGTGCCGGTGATCCACTGGCTCGTGCCGTCGGCCGCTGCGGCACGGCCGTCGAGGGTCGAGGCCCACTTGACGGTGACGAAGGGGCGGCCGAGGCGAGCGCTGGTGAGCCACGGGCGCAGCAGCTCTTCGGCCTCGGCGGCGCACACGCCCTGCTCGACGGCGATGCCCGCGGCTCGCAGACGGTCGCCGCCGCCGCCGGCGACCTCGCTCGGGTCGGGCAGCGCGAAGACGACGCGAGAGACGCCCGCCTCGATGAGAGCGAGCGCGCAGGGGCCGGTCCGGCCGGTGTGGTTGCAGGGCTCGAGCGTGACGACCGCGGTGAGGCCGCGCGCGTCGGCGACCTTGCTCAGGGCATCGACCTCGGCGTGCGCGGTGCCGGCCCCGCGGTGCCAGCCCTCGGCGACGATCGCGCCGTCGGCGTCCAGCAGAACGCAGCCGACCTGCGGGTTCTCGCCGACGGCGGGGCCGTGCTCGGCGAGCGAGAGCGCGCGGCGCATCGCGAACTCGACGCGCGAGGCGTCGAGCGGTGCGGCGATGGCGGTCATTCCCGGGGCCCTTCGATGGTGATCGGGGCATTTCGGGGTCGCGGGCGCGCGGCAAGACTGCCGAACGCCGCACTTCTCCCATCCGGACTCTCACCGTCGGTGCTGGAGTTCCACCAGCTCAACCGCCGTCAGGCCCGAGGGCTCGACTGCGGGTCGCGGACTATGACCGCCGGCTCGGACTTTCACCGACCCCGAAGTGCGTTTCGTGTTCGAGTGTATTGAACGCAGGCGGCCCTGGGTTATTCCCGAACGCCTCCTGAGAACTGTTCGGCGTCATCATTCGTCATCTCGATGACCGTCACGGCGCCCGTCTGAGGGTGCGCCGGCCCACCCGCCAGATCGATGAGCGCGCGCGCTCCTGCCTCGTCGATGATGAGGTCGGTGATGAGGCCGGCGGCGAGCGCCCCCGTCAGTCCGGGCAGCTTCGAGACGCCCGAGACGACGCACACGCGGCGAGGGATGCGGCGGAGCACCTCGAAGTCGGGCCCGGTCGCGCGCGCGTTGAGGTCGATGCCGTCGGTCGAGCCGTCGGCCCGGAAGAACACCGTCGCAACATCGCCGACCACCCCCTGGTCGCTGAGGGTCTGGTAGTCCTCGGGGTCGAGGTAGCCGCCGATGTACACGTGGCTCGGAATGTCGGCGAAGGGAGAGCCGACGCCGAACAGGGCGATGTCGAGTCGCGCCTGCATGTCGAGCACCCGGCGCATGCTGCGCTCCTTCCAAAGATGCTCGCGCGTCTCGGGGGAGTCGAAGAACGCGGGCACCGGAAACTGCTGCAGACGCGCCGAGTACGACTCGGCGAAGCGGCGCAGGATCTCGCTCGCGTAGTCGATGCCGGTCGTATGCGTGTTGCCCGCGCCATTGAGCTGAACGATGTCGGAGTTGTGCGTCTCCTTGGGCACGAGGTGTCGGCTGATGGCGCTCATCGTGGAGCCCCACGCGACGCCCATCGACATGTTCGAGTCGAAGTACTGATTGAGAATCCGTGCAGCCCCGCGTGCAACTCGGTCCTGTCGATCGACATCAGAGGAACCGCTGGGAACCGGCACCACGTGCGCTGAGACGCCGAACCACCGCGCGATGTCCTGCTCCCAGCGGGCCGAGAGCTCGAACGGCGATCGGATGCGAATGTCGACCAGCCCGGTGTCGCGAGCGAAGGAAATGAGCCGAGAAACCGACGATCTCGAGGTCTTGAGCTCGCGAGCGATGGCATCCATCGTGAGGTCCTGCATGTAGTACAGGTGCGCTGCTCGGAGGGCATCCCGCATCTTCCCGGAGGGCTGAGCCGTCGTCGCCATCGAATTCTCCGACTCTCTGCACGTATGTGCACTCGGTTTGGTCGGACGTTCGCGACCGCCCCAGGATTATTTCACCGCCGACTCGCCGTCGGCTGGATCGAGGAAGAGTCCACCGATGCCGACACAGAAGTCGTTCCCCACCCGCTCGACCGTGGCCGCCCTGACCGACCGCCCCACCGCCGACGTCCTCGTCATCGGCGCGGGCATCAACGGCATCGCGACATTCCGCGACCTCGCGCTCAACGGCGTCGACGTCGCCCTCATCGAGCGCGACGACTACGTGGCCGGCGCCTCCGCCGCGAGCTCCCACATGGTGCACGGCGGCATCCGCTACCTCGAGAACGGCGAGTTCCGCCTCGTGCAGGAGTCGGTGCACGAGCGCAACGCGCTCCTCCGCCTCGCCCCCCACTACGTGCGACCGCTGCGCACGACCATCCCGATCTTCTCGACCTTCTCGAGCCTGCTCTCCGCGCCCCTCAAGTTCGTCGGCGTCAAGGGCGGAGCCAAGAAGGAGCGCGGCGCCCTCATCATCAAGGTCGGCCTCACGATCTACGACACGTTCTCGCGCGACGGCGGCCGCGTGCCCCGTCACCAGTTCCGCGG
>JAOASR010000011.1 GCA_030158585.1 Microcella sp. | reverse complement strand
GGGTTCCTTAGAGCTTGATCTCGATGTTGACGTCGGCGGGAAGGTCGAGGCGCATGAGCGAGTCGACCGCCTTCGGCGTCGGGTCGATGATGTCGATGAGACGCTTGTGCGTGCGCTTCTCGAAGTGCTCGCGGCTGTCCTTGTACTTGTGGGGCGACCGGATGACGGCGATGACGTTCTTCTCCGTCGGCAGCGGCACGGGGCCGACCACGGTGGCGCCTGCACGGGTCACGGTGTCGACGATCTTGCGCGCCGATGCATCGAGACCTGCGTGGTCGTACGACTTAAGCCGGATGCGGATCTTCTGTCCCGCCATGCTCAACTCTCTTCCTTCTTGGACGTGATGAACCCTGACGGGCACACCTGCGCGGAGCGCTCTCGCTGTCGCACCACTGTTCTTCTGTCAAACATCGATCTGCTGCCGCAAGCCGGCCGGAATCGCTTCCGGTCCGCTGTTCTCGCTGGATTGGACCTCTGCTCGTCACCGACCCCCGCGCTCGGGCGTGTCGCCCTCGCCAGGCACAGAGATATCCCCGTGCTTGTTGGTTGTCGATTTAAGTCGTGTTCTTCTGCCTGCGGCCTAGGCTCATCGCGACCCGCACCTGCGAGCTGCTCGTCCTATGCACTGCCTGGCAGTGAGCCGCGCACGAACGCGCGGCGTGTGGAACTAGAAGAGTCTGCCACAGGCGAGGAGGTGCTGCAACCCGGGCGTGTCGCCTTAGAGCGGAGGCCCTTTCGGGCCTCTGCGGCGACATCGCCCCGGGGGCCGTCTCGGCCCCCGGTTGTCGGCCTGAGTTGCCCGTCGGAGCCAGCGGGCAGCCGCGCTCGGCGAAGCCGGCGCACTCCACTCGGAGCCCACGTGCACCCGCGCCCGGCGAAACCGGCGCACTCCACTCGGAGCCGGCGATCAACGACGCTCGGCGAAGCCGGCGCTACCGCACCCCGCCGACGACCTCGCGCACGAGCGGCACCCCGGGCCGGTATGCCAGCCACGAGTGCGACGGCGCGTCGAGCACGACCACTCCCCCACTCGAGCCGACGCGCACCTCCCCCACCCCCGAGCGCCGAAGCGCGCGAGCCCCGCCGACCGTCGCCGCCTCGAGCGCCTCGAGCGGAGTGACTCCCATCTCGCGCACCGCGAGAGCGACGGCGAGCGGCATGGACGACGAGAAGTTCGAGCCGGGATTGCAGTCGGTCGCGATCGCGATCTGGACGCCCGCGTCGAGCAGGCGCCGGGCATCCGGATAGGGCTGCCGCGTCGAGAACTCGACGAGCGGAAGAAGCGTGGCGACGGTTGCCGAGTCGGCGAGTGCCGCGACATCGGCGTCGGTGAGGTGCGTGCAGTGGTCGACGCTCGCGGCGCCGAGCTCGACGGCGAGGGCGACTCCGCCGTCGGCGGCGAGCTGGCCGGCGTGGACGCGCAGGCCGAGTCCGGCATCCCGCCCCGCCTGCAGGATGCGCCGCGCCTCGTCGACCGTGAACGCGCCCGAGTCGATGAAGACGTCGACCCAGCGGGCGTGGGGGGCGCACGACTCGAGCATGGGCCCGCACACGAGGTCGACGTAGGCGCCGCGATCGGAGGCGTACTCGGCCGGTACGACGTGGGCGCCGAGGAAGGTCGTCTCGTCGGTGACCTCGCGCGCGAGGCGCAGGGCGCGCTGCTCGTCGGCGACCGTGAGTCCGTAGCCGCTCTTGATCTCGAGCGTCGTCGTGCCCTGCGCGCGCGCCTGCGCGACGAGCGCGGCGAGGCGTGCGCGCAGCTCGTCGTCGGGCGCGGCCCGCGTCGCGGCGACCGTCGAGCGGATGCCGCCCGCCGAGTACGACTGCCCCGCCATGCGCGCCGCGTACTCGTCGGCGCGGTCGCCGGCGAAGACGAGGTGGCTGTGGCTGTCGACGAATCCCGGGATGACCGCCCCGCCCCGCGCGTCGACCCGACTGTCGGCGGCCGGGGCGTCGGCCGCGTCGCCCACCCACGCGACGATGCCGTCGACGAGCACGACGGCCGCGTCGTGGCGGACGGGTCGCTCGGGCTCGAACGAGACGAGCTCGCCGATGTCGGTGATGACGACCGAGGTCATGCGGGCATCCTCTCGCGGGGGTGCGGTGCGCGGCGAGCGGCGCGGCGGCCGGGTGCGCGGCGAGTGGCGCGGCGACTCATGGGCGACTGGGTCGGGCCGCGAGCCCCGCGAGCGCCTCGAGCACGCACAGCGCGGCGAGGCGCACCGTCCGCTGGTCGGCGGTGTCGCGCGCGGCGTCGAGCTCGGTCAGGTCGATGCTCACCACCGACGGATGCGCGCCCGCGAGCCGCGCAGCCGTGCGCAGCTCGATCGCGCTGAGGCCTCCGGGCACGCTCGCCGGGCAGCCGGGCGCGACGCTGCGGTCGCACACGTCGAGGTCGAGGTCGACGTGCACGGGTCCGCCCGCCGACGCGGCCCGGTCGAGCGCCGCCGTCATCGCGGCCTCGATCGGGGTGCGCAGCAGCTCGGCCCGGGTGACCACGGTGATGCCGTGCTCGGCGGCGCGGGCCGCGTACTCCCGAGAGTTCGCGAGCGGCTCGATGCCGAGCTGGCTCACGCGAGCCCCCACCAGGCCGGCCTCGAGCAGTCGGCGCACCGGCGAGCCGTTGCTGACGCCATCGCGAAGGTCGTGGTGAGCATCCAGCGTCACGAGGCCCGCGGTCGCGAGGCGGTCGCCCCACGCCCCGAGCGCCGCCGGCACCGTCGCCGCGTTGTCGCCGCCGAGCACGATGACGAGGGATGCGGTGGCCGCGAGTTCGGCGACGCGCGCGGTCGCGGCCTCCTCCCCCTCGCCGTCGGGCTCGACCACGTCGCCGGCGTCGAGCACCGTCAGCACGCCGCCGTCGGGCCGGGCGAGCGCGTCGGCGCAGTAGTACCGCAGGGCATCCCGGATCGCCGCGGGCGTCGTGTGCGCCTGCCCCGGTGAGAGCGCGGTGCGCCAGGTCGGGATGCCCACCAGCACCGCATCGGCCCGCGAGCCCGGCGCCCACGCCGCCCAGTCGCCGGCGCGGGGCCAGAGCGGGTCGTGGGGCAACACGCTCAGCCCTGCTCCCGCATCGGAATGCGCACGCCGTACTGCTCGACCACGCCCTCGCCCTCGGTGTAGCCGGCGTCGATGTGCCTGAGGACGCCCATGCCGGGGTCGTTCGTCAGCACGCGCTGCACCTTCTGGCCGGCGAGCGCCGTGCCGTCGGCGACGACGACCTGGCCGGCGTGGATCGAGCGGCCGATGCCGACTCCCCCGCCGTGGTGGATCGACACCCAGGTCGCGCCGGAGGCCGTGTTGACGAGCGCGTTGAGCAGCGGCCAGTCGGCGATCGCGTCGGAGCCGTCTTTCATCGCCTCGGTCTCGCGGTACGGGCTCGCGACGCTGCCCGAGTCGAGGTGGTCGCGGCCGATCGCGACGGGCGCGCTGAGCTCGCCGCTCGCCACCATGTCGTTGAAGCGTTCGCCCGCGCGGTCGCGCTCGCCGTAGCCGAGCCAGCAGATGCGGGCCGGCAGGCCCTGGTAGTGGATGCGCTCCTGCGCCATCGGGATCCAGCGCTGCAGGCTCTCGTTCTCGGGGAACATCTCGAGCACGGCGCGATCGGTCGCCGCGATGTCGGCGGGGTCACCGCTCAGCGCCGCCCAGCGGAACGGCCCCTTGCCCTGCGCGAAGAGCGGGCGGATGTACGCGGGGACGAACCCGGGGAAGGCGAACGCGTCGGCGAACCCGGCGTCACGAGCCTCGGTGCGAATGTTGTTGCCGTAGTCGAAGACCTCAGACCCCGCCTTCTGGAAGCCGACCATCGCCTCGACCTGCACGGCCATCGACGCGCGCGCCGCGGCCGCGAACCCGCGCGGGTCGCGCTCGCGCGCCGCGTGCCAGTCGTCCATCGTGTGCTCGAGCGGCAGGTACGCGAGCGGATCGTGCGCGCTCGTCTGGTCGGTGACGATGTCGATCGGAGCGCCCATCGCGAGCAGGGCAGGGAAGACCGCGGCGGCGTTGCCCTCGATGCCGATGGAGAGCGCGCGCCGAGCATCCCGCGCCGTCAACGCCAGCTCGAGCGCGTGCTCGAGAGAATCGGCGCGCACGTCGAGGTAGCGGTGCTCGATGCGGCGGGCGATGCGGCTCGGGTCGACGTCGACGCACAGGGCGACGCCGCCGTTCATCGTGACGGCGAGGGGCTGGGCGCCGCCCATGCCGCCGAGTCCGCCGGTGAGGGTGATCGTGCCGGCCAACGTGCCGTTGAACTTCTGGTCGGCGACCGCGGCGAAGGTCTCGAACGTGCCCTGCACGATGCCCTGGGTGCCGATGTAGATCCACGAGCCGGCCGTCATCTGGCCGTACATC
>JAOASR010000010.1 GCA_030158585.1 Microcella sp. | reverse complement strand
TGGTGTCGTAGATCGCCATGCCGGCCGTGATCGAGCCGCCGGGCGAGTTGATGTACAGGTAGATGTCCTTGTGCGGGTCCTCCGCAGCGAGGAGCAGCAGCTTCGCCGCGATCTCGTTGGCGTTGTCGTCGCGCACCTCGGAACCGAGCCAGATGATGCGGTCCTTGAGGAGTCGATCGAAAACGCTGTTGGGCATTGCCGGTTCGGCCATGGGGTTGAGCTCCTGTTCGTCTCGTGGTTCGAATCTACAGAAGCCAACCCGCGAGCCCGGCCGTGTTCGCCGTGGGCAGAGAACGCGTCGCGCGCGTGGTCGTCGGTCGTCGCCGACCACGCCGGCGCGGCAGGGCGCGTGCGCCGCCCGCGCCCGAGCGTCGCTACTCGTCGACGACCGAGATCTCGTAGTTCTCGCCGTCGAACAGGGTCACCGTGGCGATCGCGACGCCCATGAACGAGGCCGTCTCGTAGGCGCAGCGCACCTCCTGCCCGACGAAGATCTCGATGTCGTCGACGCCGCAGTCGACGACCGCATCCTCACCCGCCTGCTCGGCCACGAGGCTCGCGACGAGCTCGGCGAAGGCCTGCGCCGACTCGAGGGCCGCCGCGGGCTCGCTCGGCTCGCTCGGCTCGCTCGGTGTCGCCTCGCTGCCGACGACGTCGATGCTGTAGTCGAGGCCGTCGACGCTCGTGATCGTCACGGTGTACGAGCCCTCGGCTCCGCTCGCCGGTTCGAGACCTGAGCACTCGACGACCGTGCCGACCACGAGCGGCACGTCGGCCGTGCCGCAGTCGATGACGACGTCGAAGCCCTGCTCGGCGACGACGCTCTCGGCCGCGATCGAGAGCTCCTGCGCGGTGAGGGTCGTCGGGGCCGGGTCGTCGACGCGAACGGCCCCACTCGTGTCGACGTCGGCCGAGCAGCCGGCGAGCAGCGGGCCGACCAGCAGGGCGGCGAGGGCGGGAAGAACGATGCGCGCGGTCATGGCGTGCCTCTCAGGGGTGGGTGAGAGATGGTGCAGGGCTGACCGCACGCTACTCCTGCGCGCACCCGCCGAGCAATGCGCGGTTTCGGCTCCGCTGTGCGCGCGCTACCGTGGCGCGATGGTGCGCCTCCTGCCGCTGACCGCCTCCGACCTGCCGGCGCTGTACCGAGTGTGCCGGCAGACGGGTCGCGCGGGTCGCGACGCGAGCGCCGACCACGACGACCCCGACCTGCTCGGTCACCACTGGGCAGGACCGCAGGCGACCTTCGACCCGGCGCTCGGCGAGGTCGTCGTCGACGACGACGGGGTCTGCGGCTATCTCGTGGGGGTCGGGTCGACCTCCGACTTCGAGGTGTGGTGCGAGCAGCACTGGTGGCCGGCCCTGCGTGAGCGGTACCCGCTGGGTGCCGTGCGGCGCGCGTCGGACGAGGCGCTCGTGCGCAGCATCCACCGCCCCGATGTCACGTCGGCCGCGATCGCCGAGCCGTTCCCCGCCCACCTGCACATCAACCTCTTGCCGCGCGCGCAGGGGCAGGGCCTGGGGCGGATGCTCATCGAGCGGCTCATCGACCGGCTCGAGCGGCGCGGCATCGGCGGCGTGCACCTCGGAGTCGACGCCGACAACGCTCGAGCGATCGCGTTCTACCGGCACCTCGGATTCGCGGAGGTCGCCGTCGAGGACGACGGCGGGCTCATCCTCGGCCTGCGGCTCGGCGTGCCGCGCTGAACGACGACGCGAACGCGAACGGGCCCGGAGCGCGATGCTCCGGGCCCGTCGTGCTACTGCGGGTCGACTAGTGGTCGTGGCCCTCGTGGTCGTCGTGGTCGTGACCCTCGTGCTCGTCGGTGACGACCGAGTCGGCGACCGGGGCGACCGCGGCGGCGGTGAACGCCGACAGGTCGACGGCCTCGCCCTTGCTGTCGACGACCTTGGCCTTGCTGAGGGCGATCGAGAGCGCCTTCGAACGGGCGACCTCGCCGACCATCTGCGGGATCTGGCCGTTCTGGTCGAGGATCTTGATGAACTCGCCCGGCTCCATGTTGTACTGCGCGGCGCCCTGGATGAGGTACTGGGTGAGCTCCTGCTGGCTGACCTTGACCTCCTCCTTCTCGGCGAGAGCGTCGAGGAAGATCTGGTTGACGAACGTCTTCTGCGTCGACTCGGTGACCTCGGCGCGGTGCACGTCGTCCTCGAGGCGGTTCTCGTTCTCGAGGTGACGGTGCACCTCGGTCTCGACGAGCGCCTCGGGCACGGGGATCTCGACCTGCTCGAGGAGCTTCTCGAGCAGCAGGTCGCGCGCCTGCGCGCCCTGGCCGAACGACTTCTGACGCTTGACCTGCTCGCGGATGTCGGCGGTCAGCTCGGCGATCGTGTCGAACTGGCTGGCGATCTGCGCGAAGTCGTCATCGGCCTCGGGAAGCTCGCGCTCCTTGACCGACTGCAGCGTGACCTCGATCTGGGCGGTCTCGCCCTCGTGGTCGCCACCGAGGAGCACCGACTCGAAGGTGGTCTTCTCGCCCGCGCTGAGCGAGTCGAGCGCCTCGTCGATGCCGTCGATGAGCTGGCCCGAGCCGACCTCGTACGAGATCGAGTTGGCCGTGTCGACCGTGGTGTCGCCGACCGTGGCGACGAGGTCGACCTGCACGAAGTCGCCGGTCGCGGCGGGGCGGTCGACCGTGATGAGCGTGCCGAAGCGGCCGCGGAGGTTCTCGAGCTCGGCCTCGACCTCCTCGTCGCTGACCTCGGCGGCGTCGACCGTGAGCTCGATGCCCTCGTAGGCGGGGATCTCGAACTCGGGGCGGACATCCACCTCGATCTCGACCTTGAGGTCGCCCGAGAAGTCCTTCTCGCTCGGCCACTCGGTCACATCGGCCGACGGACGGCCGAGGGTGCGCAGCTCGTTCTCCTTGACGGCGTCGCGGAAGAACTTGTCGAGGCCCTCGCTCACGGCGTGGTTGATGACCTCGCCGCGGCCGACGCGCTGGTCGATGATGGGCGGCGGCACCTTGCCCTTGCGGAAGCCCGGAATGTTCACCGACTCGGCGATGTGCTTGTACGCGTGATCGATGCTGGGCTTGAGCTCGTCGGGCGACACCGTGATGGCGATCTTGACGCGGGTGGCGCTGAGCTTCTCAACCGTGGACTGGACCAATTGGGGTTTCTCCTGAAGGTTTTCGGGGCGAATGAGTCTGGTCGGGGCGACAGGATTTGAACCTGCGGCCTCCCGCTCCCAAAGCGGGCGCTCTAGCCAAGCTGAGCTACGCCCCGATGACTGGCGACCAACGACCAGTTGGGCGGAAGACGCGAGGTCGAACGCAAAACGGCCTCGGCAAGTCTAGCCGAGCCGAGCGCGGGCGCCGCCGAGCGTCATGACGGATGCGATACGCTGACTTCCGCACGCGGCCGGTTCGGTCTCGTGGGGATGTAGCTCAATGGTAGAGCCTCAGTCTTCCAAACTGATGGTGCGGGTTCGATTCCCGTCATCCCCTCTCCAAAAACCCAGTAAACACTGGGGAGTAGGGCCCTGCAGCACAGTGGTGAAGGCGAGCTAAGCCCCCTTCGTGGACTCCCGTGGACTCACGTGGACTCGTCGAAGGACCAGCCATGTCGAAGCACTCCCCCGCACCGACCGCCCGCGTCGATGCATGCCCGCTCAGCACCCCTCGTGACGCCCTCTCGGCGGTGTCGTCGTGACCCGCCGCAAGCCCGCCGCGCGACGTGCCCCGGCACCGCTGGGCACGGCCGAGCAACTGCCCTCGGGACGCTGGCGCGCCTCGTACCGGAAGGACGGTCGCAAGTTCACCGCGCCGCACACCTTCGCCACGAGGGATGAGGCGCACTCGTGGCTCGCGACCGAGCGCGCCGACCGGTCGCGGGGACTGTGGCGCGACCCGCTGGCCGGGGCGATCACGCTCGAGCAGTACGCCCGCACGTGGCTGGACTCCCGCCCCGACCTCGGCGCGCGCACCGTCGACAGCTACCGACGCAGCTTGCACCGTTGGGTGCTCCCTCGCATCGGTGGTGACGGTCGTGACGGCATCGAGCTGGGAAGTGTGAACGTCGGCGACCTCACGCCTGCGCTCGTGCGTGCCTGGTATTCGGTGCTCTACACCGAGGCGCAGCAGAGCGCGCGCCAGCGCTACGACCGCGAGGGCTCCCGCGAGGAACACCCCGCCCGCCGCTGGGCGCGTGCCCGTGGCATGGCCGTCGCGCCAACCGGTCGACTGTCGCCCGAGGTGCTGAAGGCGTGGAACGCAGCAGGCACGCCTGTGCCGCCACTGCCGAAACGCACCTACACCGGGGGGCCCGCGAACGCTGGCCGCACCGCCGCCGCGCACGCCTACCGACTGCTGCGCACGATCTGCAACACCGCAGTGCAGGACGAGCTGCTGAAGTCGAACCCCTGCCAGATTGCGAAAGCCGGTTCGGGACAGCACCGGGAGCGCACGACCGCGACCCCTGCCGAGGTCGCGCAGCTGGCCGCGCTCATGCCCCGCAACCTGGCCGCCGCCGTGACCCTCGCCGCATGGTCGGGACTGCGCTACGGGGAACTGTTCGCCCTCTCGCGCCGGCACGTCGACCTCGAGGCGGGAACCCTGCGCGTCGACCGCGCTCTGCAATGCGTGCCAGGTCAGCCCATCGTGTTCGGCAAGCCCAAGACCACCAAGAGCAACCGAGTCGTGCACCTGCCCGCGTTCGCTATGGCCGCGCTCGCCGACCACCTCGAGGCGCACGTGCCCGAGGATCGCGAGGCGCTACTGTTCACGCTCCCCGACGGTAACCCGGTGACCTCCACCTACCTGTCTCGACACTTCCGGCAGGCGCGCGCCGTGATCGACCGCGACGACCTCACGTGGCACGACCTGCGCCACACCGGGGCGACGCTCGCCTATCGAGCAGGGGCAAGCCTGCCCGAGGTGCAGGCCCGCCTCGGACACACCACCATGCGCGCCGCAGCGATCTACGCGCACGCCGCCGACGACTCTGACCGAGTGCTCGCCGAGCGACTGGATGCGATGTTCTCGACCGCGAGCACCGGGGCGCCGAAACTTCGCGCCGTGTGATTTCGGCAGCCACGACCTAGCCCGGTGCAGTCACCACCGCGACGCACCACTGCCGCCACGCCTCGAGGTGGGAGGAGCTGCCCGGTGACTCCCCTGCCCGCACCTGGGTCACCTCGTGGCGCAGCCGAGAGCCAACCGGTGCCCGCAGCCGCGCTGCCCGAAACCCCTGCCCCTGGCACCCGACGAGCGACGACCTCGGCGACGAGCTGCACATGTCCCCCAGGGGTTCGCCGCCGACTTATCAACCCCCCTGGACGCTCGTCGCCCTGAGATTGCCCGCATCGAACACCCGCGACACCCGCAACACCCGCACCGGAGAGACCCCCGACCACGCATCCGCCACGCCTCGAGGTGGGAGGAGCTGCCCGGTGACTCCCCTGCCCGCACCTGGGTCACCTCGTGGCGCAGCCGAGAGCCAACCGGTGCCCGCAGCCGCGCTGCCCGAAACCCCTGCCCCTGGCACCCGACGAGCGACGACCTCGGCGACGAGCTGCACATGTCCCCCAGGGGTTCGCCGCCGACTTATCAACCCCCCTGGACGCTCGTCGCCCTGAGATTGCCCGCATCGAACACCCGCGACACCCGCAACACCCGCACCGGATCGCCGGGGGGTGAATCCGCCCTCACGCGATCGCGACGAACCAAACGCGACCATTCGCGCACAAACGGGACTTTTACGCCCCGCCGCTTTCTAACGTCGAAACATCCGCGCAGTCAGGGCGACCCAGCCACCGAACATCGCGCGTAAAGGGGCTCTTCGGACATTCGGTGGGGGTCATGGGGTGAGGGCATGTACCTGATGCCCGAGCCGACAGCCAACCGGACAGCTGTGTTGGTCTAACGCGGTGCCGTGCGATCGGTTCAATGCGAGTGCCCGCGCCTCCACAACAGTGGGCGGCGGCTTCAACTCAGAAGCGCGACCCCGAGCCCAGTCGCAGGCCCGCGCCATTGCGATGGGTGCGGCTCGTCAGTTGGCGCCGGGGAGTCCTCGGGCTAGCGGGGACTGCAGCGGTGTGAGATGCGGGATCGGGATCGGCTTCGAACGCGTCGAGGCGACCTTCCCGCTCCGCTGCGCCATGGCAGTCAGTCGAACGTCTTCGCGCGTCGCGTGATGGCTGGCTCGCAGACCCGGCCGCATCCAGATCGCCTCGTACCCGCCGCTCGCCGCGCGCTCCACGTAGGCGATCAAGCGCTCGGCGCTTGCTTCGTCGATGCCGGCGTCGCACAGCCGCCAGGCGCCCTGGCCGAGCGGCTCGAACACCAGCCTTTGTTGATCTGCGGTGATCATCAGTACCTCCAGATCAACAATGCGCTGACAGCCGTCGTCTGCATCCCCCCTTGACAACGACCCTGGCTAACGCACGTCCGGGCGCGCGACGAGGGAAGCCTGCACGTCGAATACGACGACGACGGTGCTCCGGAGCACGAGTACGCCGTACATGAGGTGACGCTAGTCCCGGTCCTTCTGCAGTGCTCCGTATATGAGTTGGTTCTCGACGGCGCATCCGATGAGCTCGCCGGACTCCCGAACGTTGAAGAGCGGGTCGGCGATTCGATCTACACCGACGCAGAGGACTACTACGTGACGGGACTGTGGGGCGACGATTGACTCGTGCGAGCGCGCGGTAGAAGCTTGGTCGGTCGTACGCGGCGCCAGCTTCGGCCAGCCATGGGAAGTCAACGAGTAGGGGCACGCTTGACGACGCCCGGAAGATCGCCCGCGACCTCCCGCTTGCGTTCGTCGCCCGCAAGGGGATCGGTGCAAGACGTCGCTGCTTTGGGTGGCTTGGTCAGTTCAGCCGTAGGGACGGTGCCTCACTTGAGTCCTGATCGCACGAAGGCGTCGACGACGTATCGCTGGAGGAACACGTAGATGAGCAGCACGGGCACGCAGGCGAGCCCGGCGGCGGCCATCGTCGCGCCCCAGTTGTTTCCCTCGGCGCTCAAGAAGCTGCGCACGCCGACCTGGATGAGTGCATCGCCCTGGCGCATGATGAGCGTCGGCCAGAGGTATTCGTTCCACGCCGAGATGAACGCCATGATCCCGAGCGCGGCGAGCGCCGGCTTCATGTTGGGCACGACGACGGTCCAGAGCGTGGCCCAGCTCGAGCGCCCGTCGAGGTGTGCGGCTTCGATCAGCTCGCGGGGGAAGGCGCGCATGTGCTGCACCATGAGCAGCACGGCGAAGGCTCCGGCGAGCTGGGGGATCACGACGCCCCCGACGGTGCCGAGCAGGCCCATCTGCGACACGAGCACATAGTTGGGGATCATCGTGACCTGGAACGGCACGAGCCACGACCCGATGAAGAGGAACATGAGCAGCTTGCGCCCGCGGAAGTCCCACATGGCGAACCCGTAGGCGGCGAGCACGGCGATGAGCAGCTGCGCCACGGCGAGCATGATCGACATCGCGAAGGTGTTCCACAGCATGTTGCCGATGGGGATGGTGTTCCACACGTAGGCGAAGTTCTCGAGGCTGAGCGGCCAGGGCAGCAGCGTCTGGTCGAGCGCGTTCTCGGGGGCGCGGAAGGCGGTGGCGAACATCCAGTACACGGGGAAGACACTGAACAGCGCGAGCATGATCAGCACGACGTGGCCGGCGATGGTGCCGAGGCGGGTGCGGGATGCCACGGCGACATCTTCCGCCGAAGCGGAAGCCGCCCGCACGCGAGCGCCCTTGTGCAGCACGGTGTCGGCGGCGAGCGCCGGCCCGGTGACGGTGACGAATGACATGGGTGGTCCTAGTTGTCGTAGAAGCTGAGCCGCTCCTGCAGCTCGAGGAAGATGAGTGCGATCACGCCGAACCCGACGAAGAAGATCACCCCGGCCGCCGACGAGATGCCCACGTCGAAGTTCTGGAACCCGAACTGGTACAGCAGGTAGTAGATGTTCGTGGTTGAGTTGGTGGGCCCGCCCTGGGTGAGCAGGTCGATGATCGGGTAGGTCCACTGCGCGGCGAGGAGGATCGTCATGAGCGACAGGAAGACCAGGGTCGGTGAGAGCAGCGGCAAGGTGATGCGTCCGAAGATGCGGCCGGCGCCGGCACCGTCGAGTGCGGCGGCTTGACCGTATTCGGGGCTGATGCCGGCGAAGCCGGCGGCGATCACGAGCACGCCGAAGCCCAGCATCTGCCACCCGACGATGACGATGACGGCCCAGATGGCGAGGTCGGGGTCGCGGAAGACGTTCGGCATGTCGACGCCGAAGTGCGCGAGCACGGTGGCGAATGCCCCCTGCTCGGCGAACAGCCACCGCCACACGGCGCTGGTGGCGACGGGGGTGATGAGGAACGGCACGAAGATCAGCGCCTGATAGAAGGTGCGCATTCGCCCCCGCACCTGCCGTGACATGACGGCGATCGCGATCGGCAGCACGAGCGAGAAGACGAAGAACGCGGCGATGTAGACGACGGTGTTCAGCAGCGCGGTGTGCAGCTCGGGCAGCGCCAGCACCTCGGCGTAGTTCGACCCGCCGACGAACGTCTTGGGGCTTGTGGGCAGCAGGTTCCAGTCGTAGAACGACAGGCCGAACGTCTGGGCGAGGGGACTGTAGGTCCAGAGGATGAGGAACGCGGTGCCCGGCAGCACATACAGGTAGGGCAGCAGGCTCTGGGGCCGAAAGCGCGAGCGGCGCACGACGGGCGCGGATGCCTCGGCCGGAGCCGCGCCCGCTCCCTCGGCCGGCGCAGCGGCGGCCAAGGGAGCGGAGACGGTGACGAACATGGGCTGACTACTCTCCCGCCGACGCGTTGACGGCGGCGAGCTGCTCGTCGGGGGTCATGTTCATGAACGCCTCGAGCATCTCGGGAGTCATCTCGTAGACGGTCGGGAACTGCCCGATCGGCACGACGGAGTGCAGCACCCGGTCGCCGTAGACGTGCACGAGGTTGTAGGACTGGCCGCCGTCCTGGCCGCGGGCACCGGGGTAGGCGACGGCGAGGTCCTGCGTGTAGCAGGTCGCCGACGCGACCGACACGGGCACGCCCGCGAACGTGCTGGTGGTCGAGTAGTGCAGGTGACCGCCCAGGATGCCGCGCACGTCGGTGCCCCGGATGACCTCGGCGAGGCGCTCCTGGTCGCGCAGCTCGATCAGGGCGATGAGCCCGATCGGGCTCGGCACGGGCGGGTGGTGCAGCGCGATGAGGGTGCCGTCGGGCGCGGGGACTTCGAGCTCGCGGCGCAGCCACGCCAACTGCTCGTCGCTGATCTCGCCGTGGTGCTGCCCGGGCACCGTCGAGTCGAGCGCGATGATGCGCAGACCGTTGACGTCGTAGACGCGGTCGACGGGCTCGGACTGGTCGGCCTCCTCGTCGAGCAGGCCGCGGCGGAACGCGACGCGCTCGTCGTGATTGCCCATCACCCAGATCACCTGGGCACCGAGCTTCTCGGCGGCGGGCTCGACGATGGCCCGCAGGCGCTCGTAGGCGTCGGGGCGGCCGGTGTCGGCGAGGTCGCCGGTGAACACGATCGCTTCGGGGCGGGCGTTGGCCTTGGTGAAGCCGTCGAACAGCTCTGCGAGGTTCTTGTCACTGTCGATGCGCTCGTGCAGCAGGTCGCCGTCGCCCACGAAGTGGGTGTCAGAGACATGCAGGATGAAGTGCTCGGGAGCGGGATGCTGGCTCGCGATGTGCGACATGGTGTGTGTTCCTTCCGATCAGACCGCGGTGGCGGCGGGGTCGATGATCACGGCGGTGAGACGCTCGAGCTCGGTGGGGGTGAGTCCGTGGGCGAGGAGGTAGGCGCTGATCGACCCGTGCTCGCGGTCGATGCGCTCGAGCAGCGCCTCGAGCACCTCGGCGGGGCTCTCGGTGATGAGTTCGACCATTCCCGCGGTCAGTTCGATGCCGCGCTGTTCGAAGACGGCGGTCATCGCGTCTGACCACTCGCCGCGCAGGTTCTCGGCGGTGGCGGCGTAGTCGGCCACGACGTCGTCGCGGTCGACCCCGGCGGCGGCGAGCGCGAAGGCCACGACGAGACCGGTGCGGTCTTTGCCGGCGGTGCAGTGCACGAGCACCGCGTCGTCGTCGTCAGCCGCGATGATCACCCGGATCGCGTCGACCAGCTGCGCCCCGCGCTCGTCGACGATGTGGTCGTAGACGGGCACGAGTCCGACGTGCGTGGTGGCCTGCGCGGCCGGGTCGGCGTCGTCGAACACGGGCAGGTGGTGCACGGTGACCTCGAGCCCGTCGACCGCGCTCGGCGCTGTGGCGCGCTCGTCGCCGCCGCGCAGGTCGATGATGTGGGCGACGCCGATCTCGGCCAGCCGGTCGCGACCGGTCGCGTCGATGCGGTGCAGAGCATCTGACCGCAGCAGCTTGCCCCACCGGCTGGTGCCGCCGGCTGCACGGTAGCCGCCGGTGTCGCGCAGGTTGTAGAGGCCGGCCACGGCGTGGCGACGCTCACGAGGCGCCGCGGTCGCGGCATCCGGCGACGAAGCGGCCGCGGCATCCGTCGCCGAAGGCGTCAGGTCGAGGTCGATGGTCATTCGATCAGCCCCTGCGCGCGCTCGGCGGCCTCGGTCATAGTGGCGGCCGGGTCGGCGCCGTAGAAGACCGCGTCTTCGATGGCGGTGGCGAGCACCTGGTCGACCTGGGCGTAGCTGTCGCCGGGGTACGACACCCACGGCTCGAGCGCGTCGAGCTGCTCGAGGTTGGGCTTCACGAGCGGGTTGGCTTCGACCCAGTCATAGAGCGGTCCGCCCTCGTCGGCCATGCTGCTGCGCAGCGGTAGGTACCCGATCTGGGTCGAGATGATCTCGTAGGCGCGGGGGCTGGTCATGAACTGCATGAGCTCCCACGCGGCGGCCTGCTTGGCGGGGTCGGTGGCGAACATCGCGAGGAACGAGCCCGAGTTGGTGGGCACGACCGCCTGGTCTCCGAACGCGGGCAGGGTGTGAGCGTCGAGGGTCCAGCCACCGGCCTCGGCGCCCATCATGAACGCGCCCTGCAGGGCCGAGCTGTTGACGTGGATCGCGGTCTTCCCCTGCGCGAACGCCTCGTACTGGCTGGTGAAGTCCTCGTTGGTGAGCACGCCGTCCTCGTACATCTCGGTGAAGGTCGCGACCGTATCGATCGCGGCGTCCGAGCCGAACTCGATCGTCGTGCGGTCATCGCTCAGCACCTGGGCGCCGTTCGAGAGGAAGAGGCCCTGCATGCACCAGCTGCCGCCGGTGATCACGCACGACGCGCTCATCGAGGGGGCACCGGTGGACTCGGTGATCTGCGCGGCGGCGTCGGCGACAGCATCCCACGTCGACAGATCGACGGTCTCGGGGTCGAGGCCTGCGGCGGTGAACTGGTCTTCGTTGATCCACAGGATGGGAGTCGAGAAGACGTAGGGCAGGCCGTAGGTGGCGTCGTCCCAGTCGGCGAGCACGGCGGCGCGCTCGTGGTAGGGGTAGTCGCCCCCGAACTGATCGGCGAGGCCCTCGTCGCCCACGAGGGTGCTGAGGTTCTGCGCGCCGAGGGTGGTGGCGGCGAAGTCGAGCTCGTTGAAGGTCAGCTGCGCGATGTCGGGCGCTTGCCCGGCGAGCAGCTGCTGCTGCACGCTCGCGGCGGTGCTGGTCGACGAGCTGGGCTGGCCGACGACGGTAATGTTCGGGTTCTCGTCCATGAACTCGTCCAGCAGCTGGTTGATGGCATCCGAAAAGGTGCCGACGTTCGCGAGGTTGTACGACTCGAAGACGATCTCGACCTGCTGGTCGTCGGTCAGCTCGGTGAGCGAGCCGGATGCCGCGGGCGCGCTGCCTGCGGCAGAGCCGGCGCATCCGGCGAGGGCGGCGGCGCCGACGATCGCCGCGGTGGCGAAGACGGCGCGACGGGCACGGGTGTTCATGATTTCTCCTGGGTAGGGGTGAGGGGCAGAACGAAGGGAGGGAAGGCGGCTCAGGCGGTGACGAGCTCGTGCGCGGCCGGGTCGGCCACGGGTGCATCGGCGACCCACTCGAGCCGGCGGCCCGAGGCCCGGTCGAACAGGTGCACGTTCTCGGGCGCGGCGGTGAGCACGATGTCGTCGCCGGGGGTGGCGATGACCTCGCGCGAGGTGCGCACGTAGACCTCGCGCCCGGCGACGAGGCACGTGACGATCTGCTCACCGCCGAGGTTCTCGACCAGGTCGATGCGGCCGGCGATGCGCACGCCCCGGGTGTCGGATGCCGCGTGCGCAGACGCGATCGTGAGCTTCTCGGGCCGCACGCCGAGCACGACATCGAGGTCGGGCACGTCTCCCGGCCACAGGCCGCCGGCGATGCCGTCGGCGGTGACGGCGATGCTGCCGTCGATCGTGACGATGCGGGCGTCGACGAGGTTCATGGCCGGGCTGCCGAGGAAGCCGGCGACGAACACCGACTCGGGCCGGTCGTACACCTGCTCGGGGGTGCCGTACTGCTCGATGCGGCCGGCGTTGAGCACCACGATTTTCGTCGCCATGGTCATGGCTTCGACCTGGTCGTGGGTGACGTAGACGAACGTGGCGCCGAGGCGCCGGTGCAGGGCGGTGAGCTCGTGGCGGGTCTGGGTGCGCAGCTTCGCGTCGAGGTTCGACAGCGGCTCGTCCATCAGGAACGCCTTGGGGTTGCGCACGAGGGCGCGGCCGACGGCGACGCGCTGGCGCTGCCCGCCCGAGAGCTCTTTGGGCTTGCGGTCGAGCAGGTGGCCGATCTCGAGGCTGTCGGCGACCTCCTGCACGCGGGTCGCGATCTCGGCGGCGCCGAGGCGCTGCGTCTTGAGCGGGAACGCGAGGTTCTTGCGCACGCTCAGGTGCGGGTAGAGCGCGTAGCTCTGGAAGACCATCGCGAGGTCGCGCTTCTTCGACGGGAGGTCGGTGATGTCGTCGCCGTCGAGGTGGATGCGGCCGGCCGTGGGCTCGAGCAGGCCGGCGATCATGCGCAGCAGGGTGGTCTTGCCGCAGCCCGAGGGGCCGAGCAAGACGACGAACCCGCCGTCTTCGATGATCAGGTCGATATCACTGACGGCGGCGGTGCTCTTGAAGGAGCGACCGACACCAGAGAGCTGGATCGTTCCCATGAGTCGCCTTCTGCAAGCGACCTGACGAACCGGGGCCTTCCCGCGAAATCCGCTTGCAGAGCTATTGCAATCGAGGAAAGTGAATTTCCTGCAAACGGAGTGCCAACGCCCATCGCCGTGGTCGATAACGTCTGGCACGTCGGATGCCTCGGCGTCGGAGCCGTCGTCGGCGACGATGTCGAGCACCTCTTCGCGCACCGCGAGGCGCGCGCGGTCGGCGGCGTCGCTCATGCGGTCGGCGACGGCGATCTGCAGGGCGTTGAGCACGAGCAGCTGTACGAGCCCGCTGCCGAGAATGCCTTGATCCCACGCCTGGAAGCGCGCACCGGCGACGAGCAGGTGGTCGGCGCGGGTGGTGAGCGGGGTACGGGCGAAGCTCGTGACCCCGATCACGGTGGCGCCGGCGTCGACGGCGGCGTCCGCAACCGCGAGGGTCACCGAGTTGGCGCCACTCGAGCTGACGATGAGGCACACATCACCGGGGGCGAGCACGCGGGCGGTGAGGTGGGCGACCACGCCGTCAGCGGGCGCTTCGCAGGGCCGGCCGTTGACGGCGAACGCGACGGCCGACGCCTGGGCGGCGGCGTGCGAGGCGCCGGTGCCCGAGATCAGCAGGCGCGGCGCGCGGGCGATGGCGTCGGCAGCGGCGTCGAACGCGACCGGGTCGATCGAGGCGAGCGCGGTCTGCAGCATCCCACCCGCCCCTCGGCCAGCCACCGCAGAAAGCCCTCGGTGCCGGCGGGTGCGTCGGGCGCGGCGGTGGCGTCGGCGGCGAGGTCACGCACGAGCAGCATGCGCAGGTGCTGAAAGCTGCGCAGCCCCAGCGCCTGGGCGGTGCGGCTGACGGTGGCCGGCGACGTGTTGGCGGCTTCGGCGAGGTCGGCGCCCGACATGTCGACCACGTCGTGGGGTCGCTCGGCGCAGATGCGGGCGACGCGCTGCGCGCTCGGTACGAGCGACGGCAGGATCGAGAGGATGTGGTCGATGGTTCCGCCGAGCGGCGGCTCGTTGAGGGGCGAGTTCATGTAGCCGGTGATCACCTTTCGGGTTCGCCGCACATCGTATGGGCGCAATGCGACCACGACCCCAACCATAGGTGAACGCAGCGTTCATCGCCTCCGCTATCCGCGAAAGGCAATTTCATGACCTCCCTGCGTCCGCTCGAGCTCCCGAACAGTGCCATGCCCGCAAGGAAGTCGGCCAAGGGTGACTCGACCGAAGACGCCCACCTCGAGCGCCGCGATGGCGCCTACGATGACCGTCCGTGCGAGCCAGAGCCACGTGATCTGTCGATCCCGGCGGTCAAGCGCTCGAACGTTCCGCACGTCGATGTTCCGCTGGCGGGGGCGCCGGGGCAGCAGACACCGGTAACCAACGACGCGAAGAAGCCTGCCACGACGATGACGCCCGCAGCGCGGAACCAGAGGGCGGGGGCGACGCGCGAAACTGATCCTGCTCATGGCCCGATCAGACCGATGGCCACTCAGACGTGAAAGGGGAGACATCGCGCCCGGGCCGAACCGTCGCACGCTGACGTCCCCTCACCGCGCAGTGCCCGCAAGGGGATGGTAGATGGGCGAGCAGTTCTGGGACTCTGGTCGACGATTCTTCAGCTCGCCTGTGGAAGTCCCTGGGACAACGCCTGTCGGATTCTCCAAACAGGAAAACCGCTGAGCTGCGCAATCAAGTCCACATCGAACTCGTGCTCGAAGTAGGCCACCCGCACCGCCCGGATGCGCGACGGATTGTCACCGAAAGCCAGTGTGAACTCGGTGGCGTAGCGCTCCCAGACGCTGAACTCATACCCCGGTGCCGTCACGATGCATTCACCTCATCCCGGGTGCAACTCTCAGGAGTGGTCGCGGTGCTAATGCGATGCTACGACACCCGTGTTAACGCCAGGACACAAGGAGATTCCGGGAAAGCTCGCTACGCACGGTGTGCACCGATACGGGGATGGCCCGCCCGGGGTGCATGGTTCACACCGGGGTGACCAAGGGAATTGGGGGCTCTTCGGACATGCGGTGGGGGTGAGGCTCGCCGGGTGATGGTCGGCGGGTAGGGGTCGAGGTCCCCGAGGATCAGTAGCGCCAACTGCTGATCCATCACGAGGACCTCGACGTGCTTCACCCTACTTCGGGGTGCGCTGACGCGCGCTCTGCCGCTGATCCGTGTTACCGCTGCGATCTGCTGGTCGGTCTCGACGGCGTCCATGTCGAGCACGTTGACCGCCGCGACGGGCTGCTGATCGTCACCGTTTCGACACCGGCGGCGCCGACCGGGTGCCCGTTGTGCGGGGTCGTGGCGATCGGTCGAGGGCGCCGCCGTCGAGTGTTGCATGACGTGCCGGGCGTGACGCGGGTGCGGATCGTCTGGCGGCAACGGGTCTGGCGATGCGGCGACGTGGGCTGTGCCAAGAAGACGTTCGTGGAGCAGCTTCCCTCGCTGGTCGCTCGGCGCGGGTCGCTCACAAGGCGAGCCGTCGACTGGGCGATCGGGCAGCTGCGCCGCGAGCACGCCACGATCGAAGGACTACGTCGTCAGCTCGGGACATCGTGGAAGACGGTGTGGCGGGCTGTTGAGCCTGAACTGGTGCGGTTGGCAGCCGACGAGTCCCGGTTCGAGAACGTGACCACGCTCGGCGTCGACGAGCACATCTGGCATCACGTCGACCACCGCAAGCGGGGCCCGAAGGAACTGACCGGCATGGTCGACCTCAGCCGCGACAGCACCGGGAAGACGCGGGCCAGGCTGCTCGACCTCGTGCCGGGCAGATCGGGGAAGGCATACGCGTCCTGGCTCAGCGAGCGGGGCGAAGCGTTCCGAAAGAACGTGAAGGTGGCGGCGCTGGACCCGTTCGCGGGCTACAAGACTGCGATCGATGACACGCTCGAAGACGCGGTCGCTGTGCTGGACGCGTTCCATGTCGTCAAGCTCGGCACCGCCGCCGTCGACGAGGTCCGCCGCCGCGTCCAGCAAGACACCCTCGGGCATCGCGGTCGGAAGGGCGACCCGCTCTACGGGATTCAGACCATCCTCCGTGCCGGGGCCGAGAACCTCACCGACAAGCAGCGGATCCGGCTGACCGCGGCAATCGAGGCCGATCCTGCGCACGACGAGGTGTTCGTCGCGTGGCAGTGCGCACAGCAGCTGCGCTCTGCCTACCACGCGAAGGACCTGACCGAGGGGCGGCGGATCGCCGAGAGGGTGGTCGACACGTTCCACACCTGCCCGATCCCCGAGATCGCCCGCCTCGGCCGCACCCTCCGCCGCTGGCGTTCAGCGTTCCTGGCGTACTTCACCACGAGCCGCGCGAACAACGGCGGCACCGAGGCGATCAACGGGATCATCGAGCTCCACCGCCGCCTCGCCCGCGGCTATCGCAACCGCGAGAACTACCGCCTCCGCATGCTCCTCACCGCCGGCGGACTCACCCCATGACCCCCCCACCGGATGTCCGAAGAGCCCGTAAAGGCCCCGCTCAACAAACCACACCACCGGCACCGACGACCGCAAACGTCCCACAACCGACCGCGACACGCCGCGCGCGACCATTCGCGCCGAAACGGGACTTTTGGTTCACATCGGTTTCCACACTCGAAACATCCGCACCGTAAGCGCGGCCCGCTCACCGAACACCGCCCAGAAAGGCCCCTCGATGCTCAAGACCCGAAAGACCCTGACCGACACCTCGGAATACAAGCGCGCCTATGCCGCCGCGATCCCCGACACCGGCCCGTACATCGAAGCCGCGCGCTACGAGCTGCTGCAAGAGCGGCACCCGGGCAAGACGTTCTTTACGCAGGCCGACCAGTCGCCGGTCGATGCTCAGCCTGGGGCGATTGTTCGCCGCGCCGAACACTTGTCGCGCAGCGCTCAGGCATTCGAGGCGGTCGAGGCCCCCCGGCTCGCCGCCGAGGCTGCCGAGGCCGACCGGCTCGCCAAGACCTGTCCCGTCTGCGGGGAGGTCCGAGCCCGTGTCTCGTCCCACTGGGTAACTCCGCCCGAGGGGGAGCCACGCTCGATGAACTCGTGCGGCCCGTGCGCGGCCGTGGCGCAGCAGGAACTGCTCGCGCCGTTCCTCACCGACGCGCGACTGCAGCGCGTTCGCGCGCACCTCCAGAACCTCACCGGCGCACGTTGACCGGTCGCACTCACCGCGGCATGTGCCGCAGGTGACAACGGGTCGCCGACTGCTCGGGGTTCGGGAGTCGGCGACCCACTCACCCAGCACCACCACACACGACGAAAGACGAGAACGTGACCAGCACAGCGCACCTCGGACCGAGCGGGACGCCCGCCAGCCGACGCCCGCGCTCGCTGCCGGTCATCCCCGCGCACCTACTCCCGACCGACCTTCTCGCGCTGTCGAGAATCCGACCGCTGGCGCAGGGAGTCCAGGCAATCGCCGACGCGATCCGTCCGACCCCGGTAGTCGCGGAACTGTGGGCCCGACACGCTGACCGCGCCCGAGGCCGCCAAAGCGCCAGGCGCGCCCGCGTGACCGGCGCCCAGCTGCGCGCTGATTCGGCGACGCTGGCAGCCCTCACCGCCGAGCACTCGTCGCGGTCATTCCTGGCAACCCTTGCCCGGCTCCTGCGCCAGATGACCGACAGCGGTCCCGCGCCCGAGTGGGCAAAACTCGGCGCCGCCCTCGATGCGGCGCTCGCCAGCATCGACGCCTCGCGTGCGCTTGCTCGGGTCGCTCCTCTGACGACCCGTCTGGACAGCGCCGACTCTCTCCCCGCCTCGCCTCGAGCATCCGCCGCGCTACTCGTGCGCGCTCCTGGTGCGCCGAACGCCCGCGCCTAGACACAGGCGCGCACCACCTCGGGCCCCTCTCCCGTTTGCACGACCGCGCCGCGCTGCGCCGTGGTGGCAACCGCCCCTGTGTTCATGGCACCCCATTAGCTCCCGCAGCTCGCGCGGTCACCTGACCGATGGGAACCACAATGACCAACCACTCGACCGGCGACCCCCGGGGGCGACTGATGACCCTCCCCGAGATCGCCGAATACCTCCACACCACCGAGCGCAACGTGCGCAGACTGACGCAGAACCGCCTCGTGCCGACTGTCAAGATCGGCCGACGCGTCATGGCGTGGTCATCCGACCTTGACCACTTCATCACCGAGAACACGCGCCCCGCGCGCCCTGAGGCCCGGCGATGAGCACGGGCCGACCTCGGGAAGAGATCGCCCGCCCGCAGCATGTGGCGATCCGCGACAACATCGTGCGCTGCCGGCACCGGTCCTGCTATTTCGAGCGCGGACCGTTCGCTACACGGGACATGGCCGCACTCGAGGCGAACCGCCACTACCTCGAGAACCACGCCCGTAAGGCGCAGTCGTGAGCGAGTCGCTGCCGCACCGCGACCGAGAGGCGCGCATGGCGAGCAGAGCACTCGACGTCCTGCTCAAGCCCGACGAGGATCGGACGCCGCGCCGCTGGCCAGTCAATCTCCTACGGCAGGCAAACGGGGGCACTAACGCGCCCCTGACGGCTCAGTACGTGTACCTGCTCCTGCACGCGTTGCCCAAGCACGTGGCGCGCTACCCGCGTGGGTCGGAGTTTCGACGGGCTGCCGCCGCGCTTATGGCCAGCCAACCGCTGTCATTCGTCGCCACGCGTACCGACATCGAGACCGGCCTGCTGTGGCTGAAGCGAAACGCGCTGCTACCGCCCTGGGTCGTCTATGGCGGAAGGGATGACCGCTGATGCCGACGATGCAAGACGCGCTCGAGCTTGCCCGAGCAGGGTGGAACGTGATCCCGCTCCGGGGGAAGGTGCCCACGACTGCGCACGGTGTGAAGGATGCCAGCCGCGATCCTGCGCAGGTCGCCGAGTGGTGGGCCGGTGGTGCTACTCACAACATCGGCGCCCGTGTCCCCGCGCAGCTGCTCGTGCTCGACTTCGACCCGCAAAACGGTGGGACCGTCGCCGACCTCGAGGCCGCTTCGGGCATCACCCTGCCCGAGACTCTGACCGTGCACTCGGGGCGGGGTACGGGCGGTCAACACCGCTACTACCTCCACCCGGGCGGCCCGCTGTCGTCGAGACGATTGCCCGCAGGGGTGGACCTCAAGACGAGCACGGGTTACTGCGTGGTGCCGCCCAGCGTGCACCCGCTCACGGGCAAGCCCTACACGTGGGAGGATCGCGCCCCGGTGGCGCTGCCCGCCGCTGTGCTGGCGCTTCTGCGCCCGGTGGTGACGGATGCGCCCCGACCTCGGCCGTCTGCGACGACTGTCGCGGCCGAGCGGGTGATGTTCCTTGTGCGGCACGTCGAGAGGCTGGCCGAGGGCAACCGAAACCGGGGGTTGTACTGGGCCGCCTGCCGAGCGATCGAAGAGGGCCACGACGGCGACGCGCTGGCGATGCTCGAGCGGGCCGCTGTGGTCGCTGGGCTGTCTGCGGCCGAGGCTCGTCAGACGATTGCCTCGGCTCGTCGGGCGGGGGTGACAGCGTGAGCGCGCCGAACGTTGACAACCTGCCCGAGCCACCGGACGACGAGAGTCGGAACGGGGAGGTACCCGAGCGAGCCCCCGACAAGCAAGAGCGACCCGCTGCCGCGACTCGTCTTGTTGAGCTTGCTCAACGCGGGTACTCACTCGGGGTGACGCCCGAGGGCGAACCGTTCGCAACCTCGCGCGGCACCCGAACGCATATCGCTCTGCCGCTGCGAGGCGGTCGCCTGGGATTGCGTCACGCGCTGTTTCGTGACTTCTACGAGGCAGAGGGGCGCGCGGCATCCCAGCAGGCAGCGTCGGACGCTCTGGCAACCCTGCACGGCATCGCTCAAGACCTCGACCCCACCGAGCTACACCTACGCGTGGCCGAGGCTGACGGGGTGATCTACGTCGACACGGGCGACGCTGCGGGCACGGTGCTGCGAATCACCGCGCAGGGCTGGGAAGCGACGCAGGGTGCCCCGGTGACGTTCCGGCGCACCGAACTGACCGGCGCTTACGTGACACCGAGCAGGGGCGGGCAGGTGTCGGACCTGTTCCAATTCCTGAACGTGGCCGAGCACGACCGGCCACTGCTGCTGGCGTTCCTCGTCTCGACCTACCTGCCGAACATGCCGCACCCTGTGCTGACGCTGGCCGGGGAGCAGGGCACGGGGAAGTCGACCGCCACGCGCCTACTCGTCGACCTCACCGACCCGTCACCGGTGCCGCTGCGCAAACCGCCGCGCGACGCTGACGGGCTCGTGACCGCGTTTGCGGGCTCGTGGGTTGCGGCACTGGACAACCTCTCGACGGTGAGCGACTGGCTCAGCGACTCGCTGTGCCGAGCGGTCACCGGTGAGGGCGACGTGCGCCGCCAGCTGTACACAGACGGGGGGCTGTCGGTGTTCGCGTTTCGGCGCGTGGTGATCCTCACCGGCATCGACTTCGCGGGCCTGCGGGGCGATCTGTCCGAGCGCATGTTGCTCGTTCAGCTCGAGCGCATCACCGACGGGCACCGCGTCGACGAGCAATCCCTGCTGGATCGCTGGCGCGCGGCACTGCCGGGCATCCTCGGCGCGCTGCTCGACCTGCTCGTGCTCGTCCTGCAAGAGCTGCCCGCCGTGCGCCTGGAGTCGTCCCCGCGTATGGCTGACTTCGCTCGAGTGCTGGCCGCCGTCGACCGCGTGCTCGGCGGTGACGGCTTCGCCCGCTACTCGGCGCAGTCTGCCGAGCTGGCCGCCGACACGCTCACCGCGTCGCCGTTCACCGAGCGACTGTTGCGGGTGTCGCTGGACGAGCTGACGACCGCCTCGGCACTGCTGGACAAGGTGACGCCCACCGACCCGGCGTGGAAGGTGCCGCGCGGGTGGCCGAAGTCAGCCCGTGAGGTCACGACGGTGCTCAAGCGGGACGCGCCAGCGCTGCGCAAACAGGGCTGGATCGTCGAGCCGGGCGGGGAGGATCGCAGCCACTCGAAGCTCTGGCGGGTGGTGAGTGCTGACCGGGCCGACGCGCTCGGCAGTGGAGTCCCGCATAGTGGTGTAACCCACGGTGGTCGCGCACGTCGTTGCTGA
>JAOASR010000009.1 GCA_030158585.1 Microcella sp. | reverse complement strand
TGTTCTCGACGACGACGATCGAGTCGTCGACGACGCGGCCGATCGAGATCGTGAGAGCGCCGAGCGTCAGGATGTTGAGCGTGTAGCCCGAGGCCTGCATGCCGATGAAGGTCAGCAGCACCGAGGTCGGAATCGAGATCGCCGTGACGATCGTCGAGCGGATCGAGAGCAGGAAGACCAGGATCACGATCACGGCGAAGACGAGACCGAGCAGTCCCTCGGTCGCGAGCGACTCGATCGACTTCTCGATGAACGGCGCCTGATCGAAGACGATCGTGAACTCGGTGCCGTTTCCGATGGCCTCGGCGATCGCGGGCAGGGCATCCTGCACGGCGCGCGAGACGTCGACGGTGTTGCCGGCCGGGGTCTTCGTGACGCCGAGGGTGAGGGCGTTCTCGCCGTTGACGCGGCTGTAGCTCGTGACCGGGTCGCTCACGATCGCGACCTCGGCGACGTCGCCGATCGTCGTCGCGCCGCCCTCGGCCCCGAGCAGGGGGAGCGCCGCGAGCTCGTCGGCGCTCGTCAGACGCACGCCCGAGAGCACCGCGAGCGTGCGGTCATCCTCGGTGATCGTGCCGGCGGGCAGCAGCACGCCGTTGGCGTCGAGCGCGTCAGTGATGGCGGCGTTCGTGAGGCCGCGCGCGGCGAGGGCAGCGGCATCCGGCGTGATCGTCACGCGATCGCCCACGGCGCCCTGCACCGACACCTCGCGCACGCCCTCGAGGTCGGTGAGGTCGGGCACGGCCTGCTCATCGAGCGCCTCGGCGAGAGCGCCGGGCTCGAGGTCGCTCGTGACGGCGATCTGGATGACGGGGAAGTCGTCGATCGAGCCGGTGAGCACCTGCGGCTCGACGTCGGTCGGCAGGTCGAGGCGGTTCACGGCGAGCTGCACGCGCTGCTCGGCGCGCGAGATGTCGGTGCCGAAGGCGAACTGGGCCGAGACGACCGAGAAGCCTGTGCTCGAGGTCGCGCTCGAGGCCTCGAGGCCTGCGACGCCCTGAATGGCGGTCTCGATCGGCGTCGAGACGTCTTGCTCGACGATCTCGGGGGCGGCGCCCTGGTACTGCGTGAGCACGATGACCTGCGGGAAGCTGACGCTCGGAATGAGCTCCTGCTTGAGGCTCGTGAGCGCGATGCCGCCGAAGAGGCCGACGACGATGGTGACGAGCGCGATGAGCGCTCGGTTGCGAAGGCTGAACACCGACAGCAGATGCACGGAAACTCCGGTCGAGAGGGGTCGCCGGTGAGTCGGCGCAGGGGTTGAACGCTAGAGAGCATCCCAGCGATCACTGAGCGTTTGCACAGCGAGGGATGCGCGGCGGCCCCGAATGCGACCGATCGGTCAGGCGGCGTGCGCGTCTGTTCCCGTTGCGTCGGTTTGCGCGACGGCCTGGCTTGGCGGTTGGCTGAGCGAATGAGCCCCGCGCGTATCGCCGTCCGCCGCTGGGCGCAGCTGCTGCTCGGGCTCTTCCTGTTCGGCGTCGCCGTGGCGATGATGATCCGCGCCGAGATCGGCCTCGACCCGTGGACCGTCTTCGCCCAGGGCCTCGAGAAGCAGACCGGCATCTCGATCGGCATCATCGTCGTGCTCATCGGCTTCGGAGTGCTGCTGCTGTGGATTCCGCTAAGGCAGCGGCCGGGCATCGGCACCGTCGCGAACGTGCTGCTCATCGGCCCGGTCATGGATCTCTCGCTGCCGTTCATCGCGACGCCTGACGAACTGTGGGCCCGCATTCTGCTCTTCGCCGGCGGCATCGTGCTGCTCGCGATCGCGACGGGCCTCTACATCGGCGCGCGCTTCGGGCCGGGCCCCCGCGACGGCCTCATGACGGGGGCGCACGCGCGCTTCGGCTGGGCCGTGTGGAAGGTGCGCACGGGCGTCGAGGTGACCGTCCTCGCGATCGGCTGGCTGCTCGGCGGCACGGTCGGGTTCGGCACGGTCGCGTTCGCGCTGCTCATCGGTCCGCTCGTCGGGCAGGCGCTGCCGCGGCTGCGCGTGCCCAAGGCGGTCGACCCGTCGCTGGCCGGGACGGCGCCGGGGGCGACGGATGCCGATACGGACGAGGCGCCGACCGGGGGTTAGGGCCACGGGCGCGGCTCGCTCGGCGGGCCGGGGTGCTCGCGCGAAGCCCGGGTTGCGCCGCGATGGTGACGCGATATATCGTGACTCGCACAACGCGATATATCGCGATCAAGCATCCATCGAAGGGGGCGCACCATGGCGCAGGAGACCTGGATCGTCAGCGAGCCGACGGTCATCGACCTCGAGGGCATCCGTCGGCTGAAGGTGAGCCTCATCGCGGGGCAGGTCGACATCGTCGCCCACGACGAGCCGGGCGCGCGCGTCGAGGTGCACGGCGTGAGCGGCCGCGACCTCAAGGTGTCGGTCGAGGGTGGCACGCTCGTCGTCGACCACCCGCAGCTGCGGTGGGAGAACTGGCTCGACACGTTCCGGGCGTTCCGGGGCAAGGCGCGGGCCGAGGTGTCGATCCTCGTGCCGCGGCAGGTGGCGCTGACTTTCGGCGTCGTCTCGGCGGGCGCCCTCATCAGCGGTCTGCACGACGACGCGAGCATCAGCACGGTGAGCGGCGACATCGTCGTCGACGGAGTGGTCGGCGACCTGTCGCTGCAGAACGTCAGCGGAGAGATCTCGGTGCGCGCGCACCACGGCGACGTGACGGCGCACACCGTGAGCGGCGATGTGACGGTGAGCGGCGAGGTGTTCCGGTTCGCGTGCGACGGGGTCTCGGGCGATGTGTTCCTCGACCTGTACGGAACGCCCGATCGCATCACGAGCAAGAGCGTGAGCGGCGACCTGACGGTGCGGCTCGACGCGGGAGTGCCGGCCCAGTACACGGTCAACACCGTCGCCGGTTCGCTGCAGCTCGACGAGACGCGGGTCTCGGGCGTGAAGGGTCAGTACTCGAGCCGCTACGGCGAGCTTGCCGGCTCGTTCACCGAGGTGCGGGCGAGCAGCGTGTCGGGGAACGTGTCGGTCGTGCACGCCGAGCGGTCGTCAGCGGCGGATGCTCAGCGCGAGTCGGGCGAGGCAGCCGGGTCGGGCGGGCCGGGCGCGTGACGCCCGCGGTCTTCGGCCACGGGCATCTGCGGCTGTACCTGCTGCACGTGCTCGCCGAGCGGCCGATGCACGGATACGAGATCATCCAGGCGCTGTCGGACCGCTTCGGCGGCACGTACGTGCCGTCGGCGGGAACGGTGTACCCGCGGCTCGGCAAGCTCGAGGCCGACGGGCTCGTCTCGCGGGAGGCCGACGGGCGACGCACGATCTACGCGCTCACCCCCGGGGGGCGGGCCGAGCTCGCCGCCCGCGCGCACGAGCTCGAGGGGATCGAAGCAGGGGTCGGCGATTCGGTGCGCCGCCTCGCCGACGAGGTGCGGGCATCCGTCGGCGAAGCCATGTCGTCGCTGCGGGCGGAACTCGCCGCGGCGGCGCGCGAGGCGCGCGACGAAGCGAAGGCGACGGGTCGTCGTGTCGACGAGACGATGACGGTCACGCGCGCCGAGGCCCGCGAGCGCATGCAGCGCGCCGAGTCGGCGCTCACGGGCTTCAGGCTCGACGTGCGCGCCGAGCTGCGGGCGGCCGCGAGCGCCGACCAGCTCTCAGAGGAGGTCGTGGCGATGCTCGAGCAGAGGCTCGGCGATCTGCGCGACGAGGTGCGGGCAGCGCTGCGGGCGCGCTGAGCACGCGGGCCGCGAGCCAGCCCGCGGGCCAGCCGGCCGTGGGGAGGGGGCGCCTCTCTCGCTGGACTTCCGTTGTTGAGGAGTGACGAAAACGGATTACGTCACTCCTCAACAACGGTAGGGCGCCACGGGCGCATCGCCCTTCCTCACGATGTAGAGGAGTGACGAAATCGCATTCCGTCATTCCTCCACATCGTGAGCGGCGGCGCCCCGTGCGCGGCCCCTCACGCGGGCGGGCGGGTCGGCCGCGTGCGTCGGCGTGCGCGCCCGCTACGGTGAGCGCGTGGAGGCGAGTCGGGGCGCAGCGACGCGAGGTGAGCGCGCGGGTCGCCCCGAGCATCCGCTCGCTCTCGCGACTCTCGCCGCCGTCGCAGTGGGCGGCGCGATCGGCACCCTGCTGCGGGCGGGGGTGGATGCGGCGCTGCCGCACGCTCCGACCGGGCTCGCGGCGGGCACCCTGCTCGCCAACGTGCTCGGGGCCGCGCTGCTCGGCGCGCTCGTCGGCTGGGCGTCGCCGCGCGTGCCCGGATGGGCCCGTGCGGGGCTCGGCTCCGGCCTGTTGGGCTCCTTCACCACCTACTCCGCCTTCGCCGTCTCGGTCGACCAGCTCGCCGAGGGACGCTCGCTCGCGGCCGCCGCCGCGACGATCGCCCTGACGCTCGCCCTCGGGCTCGGCGCCGCCGCCGCGGGCCTGCTGATCGGCCGCCGCCTCACCGAGGAGCCGACCGCACGCGCTCCCTGGCCTGAGGAGGACGAGTGACCGCCCTCACCGTGCTCGCCCTCGCCGGGGCCGGCGCCGCCGGCAGCGTGCTGCGCTACCTCGCCGGCGTCGCCCTTCCCGCCCGCCGCTCGCTGCCCTGGGGCGTACTGCTCGTCAACGCCGTCGGCTCGCTGCTCGCCGGCATGGCCGTCGCGGGCGTCGACGACGACCTCCTGCGGCTCGCGATCGTGACGGGATTCTGCGGCGGCCTCACGACGTTCTCGACACACGCCGTCGACACCGTGCGCCTGGCAACCGGCGAGATCGGTGCGCCGGGCGACGCGGATGCTCCGCGCGGGCCCGCCGCCCGCGCGGCCCTCGCCGCCGCCAACGTCGGCCTGACCCTCGCGATCGCGCTCGTCGCCGTCGAGGTCGGCGCGATGCTGGTCGGCGGGTCGCTCCTGCGCTGAGGCTCGACCCGCCGCGCCGCCGAACCGGGGTCTGCCGACCCTCCTGCCCACCCCGGCCTGTCCCCCATAAGGCCGACTGTGGGAGCGCTCTCACGCGACGTAGCCTGTAGCCGCCGACCAACGAGGGTCGGCAGCGAACGAAGCGGAGAGCATCCTCATGTCCCCCACCTCGCGCCCACCGGCGAGACGCGCGATCGCCGCGCTCGCCGCCGCGGCCGTCGTCCTTCCGATCGCGGTGAGCAGCACGCCCGCCGCGGCCGCCGAGACCGTGTCGGTGCTCGCCGACTTCGAGACCGGCGCACCCAGCTTCTTCGGCTACGGCAACGCCGGGTTCGGTCTCGTCCCCGTCGCACCGGGCACCCCCGAGGCGAAGCCCGATCAGACCGCTCCCACCACGGTCGTCTCGTACGGCTGGGACGTGACTCCGGCCGGCTCGTTCGGCGGGGTCGGCGAGAACTTCGCCGTCGCTCGCGACCTCAGCTCCTTCGACGGCATCCGGTTCCTGCTCAACGGCAGCGGCAACGGCACGTCTCTGCAGTTCGAGATCTTCGACGGCGGCGCGAACTCCGACTCGGCCGAGCGGTTCGACACCACGATCGTCGACGACGTCGCCGGCTGGCGCGTCATCGACCTGCCCTGGTCGGCGTTCACGCGCGCGACCGACTTCCAGCCCGGCGGCGCCCCGAACGACGGCCTGAACCTCACGACGGTGTGGGGCTACGCACTGCCCGCCGTGTCGGGTACCAACACCGTGCGCGTCGACGACATCGTGGCCTACGCCGACGAGGCGCTCGCCCCGACCGCGAGTATCGCCCCGGCGAGCTCGAGCGTCATCGAGGGCCGCACCGCGACGCTCACGGTGAACCTCACCGTCGCGCCGACCGAGACCGTGTCGGTCGACGTCTCGACCGCCGTCGGGTCGGCGAGCGCCGACGACTTCACCGCCGTCGCCACGACCCTCGAGTTCGCCGTCGGTGTCACCTCACGCACGATCGAGGTCGTCACCGCCGACGACGCGGTCGAGGAGGGCGACGAGACCCTCACCGTGTCGCTCTCGAACCCCGTGGGCGTGCTGCTCGGCAGCTCGACGAGCGCGAGCCTGAGCATCCTCGACGATGACGGAGCGGTCGTGGGCCCGCCCGCCGGCCGCACCCTGCTCGTCGACGACCACGAGTCGGGCCTGACGACGGGCGACGCGAACGGCGTGCCCGTCGGCTGGTTCGCCGCGCAGGACCCGTCGAGCTCCGTGAGCTTCGCGGCGACCGACGCACCGCCCGCCGCTGTGCCCTCGGCCCCCGAGGGCAACACGGTGCTGCGGGCCGACGCCACCGTCACGTCGTTCGGCGTCGTCGTGCGCAACTTCACCAACGACACCGCCGACGCATGGACGACGCAGGACTGGTCGACCTACGAGGGCATCGGGTTCTGGATGCTCGGCACGGGTTCGGGAACCGACCTGTTCTTCGACATCATCGACAACCGCAACCCCGGCTCGACCCGCGATGACGCCGAGCGCTACGTCGCGAGCTTCGAGGACGACTTCGTGGGGTGGAAGTTCCTGACCTTCGACTTCGCCGACTTCTCGCGCAAGGAGATCGGCAACGGCGCCCCCGCCGACGGGCTCACGCTCACCGACATGCACGGCTACGCCTTCGGCGTGCTGCGCACGACCGGCCAGCAGACGTTCCACTACGACGACGTCACTCTCTACGGCCAGGCGGCCCCCGTGCCGCTGCAGGTCTCGTTCGACCGCGCCGGATACGAGGTGACCGAGGGTGCGACGGCTGAGACCGTCGTGCGCCTCAACCGCGTCGCCGAGACCGACGTCACGGTCGAGTGGTCGGCGTTCTCGACGAGCGCCCGCACCCGCACCGAGGACCTGCCGGCGACCGAGGGCGAGGACTTCACCGCCGCCTCCGGCACCGTGACGATCCCCGCCGGGCAGCGCCAGGCGACCATCTCGGTCGAGACGCTGCAGAACAGCAAGTTCGAGGTCGACGAGACCTTCGTCGTCGCGCTCTCGAACCCTGTCGGTGCCGAGTTCGGCGTCGTGCGCACCGCTGCGGTGAGCATCCAGGATGACGACGAGAAGGTCGCCGGGCTCGTGGACGACTTCGAGTCGTTCCCGTGGCTCATCGACACCACGAAGCGCACGACGATCGAGACGCGCGACGCGGGCGGCTACGCCGGCGCAGATGTCGACGAGACGATTCTCGACATCGCGTTCCGCGGCAAGGGCGGCATCACGCGCCCGATCGAGGGCGGCCAGGACTGGTCGACCGCTGATGGCCTCTCGTTCTGGGTGAACAGCACCAAGCCGAGGCAGCGCATCACGGTCGGCATCCACGACAACGCGGCCGCCGACGGCGGACCGGAGACGTGGGTTCCGGCCTGGAGCGACGAGTTCGACGGCGCCGCCGGCGAGCCCGCCAACCCCGACAACTGGACGTACGAGACGGGCGGCTGGGGCTGGGGCAACGACGAGCTGCAGTACTACACCGAGTCGACCGACAACGCGTCGCTCGACGGCAACGGCAACCTCGTGATCACGGTCGAGGAGATCGACCCGGCCACGACCGAGCTAGAGTGCTGGTACGGCCCGTGCGAGTACACCTCGGCGCGCCTGATCAGCGAGAACAAGCAGGAGTTCGAGTACGGCCGCATCGAGTCGCGAGTCAAGGTGCCGCAGGGCAGCGGCATCTGGCCCGCGGTGTGGACGCTCGGCAACGACTTCCGTGAGGTCGGCTGGCCCCAGACGGGCGAGATCGACGTGATGGAGTTCGTCGGTCGACTGCCGAACGAGATCTTCGGCACCATCCACGGCCCCGGCTACTCGGGCGGCCAGTCGTTCGGCGGCATCTACGACTTCGGCGCCCCCGTGTACGACGACTGGCACACCTTCTCGGTGGAGTGGACGCCCGAGCGCATCAACTGGTTCGTCGACGGCATCCAGTACCACTCGGCGACGCCGGCCGACATCGCCCCGAACGAGTGGGTCTTCGACCACCCGTTCACGCTGCTCACGAACGTCGCGGTCGGCGGCAACTTCGGCGGGGCGCTCGGGGATGACCTCGAGTTCCCGCAGTCGCTCACGGTCGACTACATCCGGGTGTTCCAGGCTCCTGACACGGCCGAGCGGTTCACCGCCGACGTGACGGTGAAGGGCACCGGCTGGCAGAAGGTGACCGTGCCGTTCTCGGAGTTCACGCGGGCGAAGAAGCAGCCGGCGGGCGCCCCGAACGACGGGCTCACCCTCACCGACGTGCAGGGCTACAGCCTCGGTCTGAAGGGCAAGGGCTCGATCTCGATCGACCGCGTCATGGTCGAGTAGCGCGACCCGTCAGGGATGCGGAGCGGGGCGGCCTTCGGGTCGCCCCGCTTCGGCGTTCGAGGGGCTAGTCGCCGTCCGCGCCGCTCGGCGCATCTGCGTCGCGATCGACCGCCGTGGGATGCCCGCCGTCGTCGTCCGCGCCCGTCCAGGCATCGCGCCCCCCGGCCAGGCCGTCGGCCTCCTGCTGCGCGCGGCGATCGGCGAGGGCCTTCTTCGTCGGGGGCAGCAGCACGCGGAAGAAGATGATGCCGATCACGAGGATGATCACGGCCATCACGATCGGCGTCACGATGAGCACGAGCCAGAGCACGTCGATGTCCACGGCGCTACCGTCCCATGCGGCTGAGCGTCGCGACGACCTGACGCGCGATGTTGCGCCCGGCCCGCGCCGCGCCGATCGTCGACGCCGAGGGCCCGTACCCGGCGAAGAAGACGCGCGGGTCGCGCTCGGAGTGATGGCTCGCGACGGTCACGCCGCCCTCGCGCTCGCGCAGCTTGAGCGGTGCGAGGTGCCGCAGCTCTGGCCGGAAGCCGGTCGCCCAGATGATCGCCGAGGCGGGGCTGAACGAGCCGTCGTCCCAGCGCACGCCGTCGGGCTCGATGCGCTGGATGACGCCGCGCGAGCTGAGCACCCCGCGGTCGAGCGCGGCCTGGATGCGGCGGGTGCGCGGCACGCCCGTTCCCGAGACGATGGAGGGGAGCGCACGGCCCGCCCTCGCAGCCTCGTCCTGCATCGCGACCGCAGCCACCGCATCCTCGAGATTGAGGCTCGGCCCGTCGATGAACTGGGGGTCACGGCGGGTCGACCACGCGATCGAGCGCGCGACGTTCTCGAGCTCGATGATGAAGCCGATCGCGCTCGTGCCGCCGCCGACGACCACGACGTCCTGATCGGCGAACTCGTGCGCGGCGACGTAGTCGGCGGTGTGCACATGGCGACCGGCGAAGTCGCGCAGGCCCGGGTACCAGGGCACGAACGGCGAGCCCCACGTGCCCGTCGCGTTGACGACGGTCGAGCCGAGCAGCTCGAGGTCGCCGCCCTCGGTGCTGATCTCGACGAGCAGCGGGCCGCCCGTGTCGGTGACGCGCGTGACGGTCGCGGGGCGCACGACCTTGAAGTCGTAGTGCTCTTCGTAGAGCCGGTAGTACTCCATGACGACCTCGCGCGCGGGGGTGTCGCGATCGGCGGTGCCGAAGCTGATGCCGAGCTCGTCCATGCCCGGCAGGTCGTTGACGCGGTGGGCCGACCCGAGCCGCAGCGAGGCCCAGCGGTGCTGCCACGCGCCGCCCGTCGAGGGGCCGCGATCGAGCAGCACGAATTCCTCGCCGGCCTCGAGCCCGAGTCGCTGCAGATAGTAGGCAGCCGAGAGCCCGGCCTGCCCCGCACCGATGACCACGCACTTCGTCGCGAGGGCGGATTCGGTCACGCGTAGAGGCTAGTCGTTCGCTCTGAGCGCGCATGGTCGAGGGAGACTCGTCGAGGGGCCTGCATGGTAGACTGAGCGCTAGTTTTTGTACCGTCCCGATTAGGCGTTCCCGGGATTTCCGACAGTCTCGAGTCGACACATTTGTGAGGGGGTCACGCATGGGGCGCGGTCGTCAGAAGGCGAAGCACACCAAGGTGGCACGCGAGTTGAAGTACTTCACTCCCGACACCAACCTCAGCGCGCTCGAGCGCGAGCTCGCGGCGAAGGCTGCGGCCGAAGACGCGTACGTCGACAAGTGGGCCGATGACGACGACGACGAGGTCGATGAGGCCGACGCGTTCGGCTACCCCGCCGAGGCGCCGCGCACGGCGTAGTCCGAACAGCTTCTCGAAGCCCGTCCCCGCGAGGGGGCGGGCTTCGTTCGTGCGGCCTGCAGATCGTGCGGCGTGCGTCGCGATCGAGGCGGCGGATGCTCGCAGCGCGCGGTCGCGCACGCCCCTTCCGGGCATCCGGCCGCGGGGTTAGCGTGGGGCGCATGTCCCTCGATCTCGACGCCCTCTACCGCGACCTCCACTCCCACCCCGAGCTGTCGTTCGCCGAGACCCGCACCGCCGGTGTCGCCGCCGCGCGTCTGCGCGAGCTCGGCCTCGACGTGACCGAGGGCGTGGGCCGCACGGGCGTCGTCGGCGTGCTCGCCAACGGCGCAGGCCCGGTGGTGCACCTGCGCGCCGACATGGATGCGCTGCCCGTGACCGAGGCGACCGGGCTCGACTACGCGAGCACGCAGCGGGCCGTCGGGCCCGACGGGGTCGAGGTCGGCGTCATGCACGCGTGCGGGCACGACATGCACGTGACCTGGCTGCTCGGCGCGCTCGAGCGGCTCGTCGCGACGCGCGATCAGTGGTCGGGCACGGTCGTGGCGGTGTTCCAGCCCGCGGAGGAGACGATCGGCGGAGCCCGCGAGATGGTGGCCGACGGGCTCGTCGACCGGTTCCCGCGCGCCGACGTCGTCCTCGGCCAGCACCTCGCGCCGCTGCCGGCGGGTGTCGCGAGCGTCACGAGCGGCCCCGCGATGGCGGGCGCCGACACCCTCACGATCACGATGCACGGCCGGGGCGGGCACGGCTCGCGGCCGCAGTCGACGATCGACCCCGTGCTCGCGGCGGCGTCGGCGGTCGTGCGCCTGCAGTCGATCGTCTCCCGCGAGGTCGCGCCCGGCGCGCTCGCCGTCGTCACGGTCGGCTCCCTGCACGCCGGCACGAAGAGCAACATCATCCCCGCCGAGGCGACGATGGGGGTGAGCGTGCGCTCGGTCGACGCGGATGTCCGCGCCACCCTGCTGGACGGCATCCGCCGCATCGTGGAGGCCGAGGCGACCGCGAGCGGCATGACGGAGCCTCCGACCGTGGTCGTCGACGAGACCGTCGCCGCGACCATCAACGACCCGGAGGCGACCGCGCGCGTGCGGGCCGCGCTCGAGACGCGGTTCGGCGCCGACGCGGTCATCGACATCGGCACGCTCACCGGCAGCGAGGACGTCCACGAGCTCGCGACCGCGGCCGAGGCGCCGCTCGTCTACTGGTTCGTCGGCGGCGTCGACCCCGAGACCTTCGCCCGGGCGGCCGCGGCAGGCAGGGTCGAGCAGGAGATCCCGACGAACCACTCGCCGTACTTCGCTCCCGTGCTGCACCCGACGATCGAGCACGGGGTCGAGACGCTCGTCGCGGCGACGCTCGAGTGGGTGGGACGGGGCTAGTTCGCGTACGCGCCGACGAGACGCACGGCCCCGCCGTCGACGCCCTTGGCGCCCTGCTCGAAGCCCGCGAGGTCGCGTGAGTGCGTCGACACCGCGCCTGCCACCCACGAGGGGATGCCCCGCGATTCGAGCGCACGGATCACGGAGCTCGCGGAATCGTGCGCGACGACCGCGAGCATCCCGATGCCGAGGTTCCAGGTGCCCTCGGTCGATTCGAGGCTGTCGCCCGCGAGATCGGCGAGCACGCGGAAGACCGGCGTCGGGCTCCACGAGGCGCGGTCGAGCTCCACCCAGCTGCCGACGGGCAGCACGCGCGCGAGGTTCGCGGCGATGCCGCCGCCGGTGACATGGCTGAGGGCGTGCACGGCTCCGGGCAGCTCGGCGAGCACGTCGAGCAGGGGCGCGGTGTAGAGGCGCGTCGGCTCGAGCAGCGCGCGACCGACGGTGCCGCCGAACTCGGCGAGGTCGTCGTGGTAACCGATGCCCTTCTGGGCGAGGATGTGCCGCACGAGCGAGAAGCCGTTCGAGTGCAGGCCCGAGCTCGCCATCGCGATGACGAGGTCGCCGTGCTGCACGCGCTCGGGGCCGAGCACGTCGTCGGCCTCGACGACGCCGACCGCGGCGCCCGCGACGTCGTAGTCGTCGACGCCCAGGAGGCCCGGGTGCTCGGCGGTCTCGCCGCCGACGAGCGCGGTGCCGGTCGCGGTGCACGCCTCGGCGATGCCGCGCACGATGTCGGCGATGCGCTGCGGGTGCACCTTGCCGCACGCGATGTAGTCGGTCATGAACAGCGGCTTCGCGCCGACGACGACGATGTCGTCGACGACCATCGCCACGAGGTCCTGCCCGATGGTGTCGTGGATGTCGAGGGCCTGCGCGATCGCGACCTTCGTGCCGACGCCGTCGGTGCTCGTGGCGAGCAGGGGCTTGCGGTAGGCGGTGAGCGCGGAGGCGTCCCAGAGGCCGGCGAAGCCGCCGACGCCGCCGAGAACCTGGGGGCCGTGCGTGGCTCCGACGGCGGCCTTCATCAGTTCGACGGCCAGGTCGCCCGCGGCGGTGTCGACCCCTGCCGCCGCGTAGCTCGAAGCGTTGTCATTCACGAACCCAGGCTAGCGGCCGCGGCACGCGCGAATGAGCGCGTGTGTCAGACTGGAACCGGCTCGATCGGGCCGTCACACCACGCCCTTGGGGAGCTCGCTCGCGCATGTGCGGCATCGTCGGAGTCGTCTCGTCCAGCCCCGTCAACCAGCAGGTCTACGACGCGCTGTCGCTGCTGCAGCACCGCGGCCAGGATTCGACCGGTATCGCCACGGCCGAGGGCCGTGTCATGCACATCCAGAAGGCGAAGGGGCAGGTGCGTGAGGCGTACCGCACGCGCGACATGCGCTCGCTGCTCGGCACGATGGGCCTCGGCCACGTGCGCTACGCGACCCGCGGCTCGGCCTCGAGCGAGGAGGAGGCGCAGCCGTTCTACGTGAACGCGCCGTACGGCATCATCCTCGTGCACAACGGCAACCTCACGAACACGCGCGAGCTGACCCGCGAGCTGCACGAGATCGACCGCCGCCACCTCAACACGAACTCCGACACCGAGCTGCTCGTCAACGTGCTCGCGCACGAGCTGCAGCAGCAGGTCACCGGTGACGACCTCGACCCCGACCAGCTCTTCGCGGCCATCACGCGCCTGCACGAGCGCGTCGAGGGCTCGTACGCCGCGATCGCCCTCATCGCCGGCCACGGCCTGCTCGCCTTCCGCGACCCGTTCGGCATCCGGCCGCTCGTGCTCGGCCGCCGCTCGACCGGGCTCGTCGGCGACGAGTGGGTCGTCGCGAGCGAGTCGCTCGTGCTCGAGCACGGCGGCTACGAGATCGTGCGCGACCTCGCTCCCGGCGAGGCGGTCTTCATCTCGATGGGCGGCGAGATGGTGTCGCAGCAGTGCGCCGCGAACCCGCGTCTGATCCCGTGCTCGTTCGAGTACGTCTACCTCGCGCGGCCCGACTCGGTCATGAACGGCATCTCGGTCTACGAGGCCCGTCTGCGCCTCGGCGACCGGCTCGCGTCGACGATCCAGCAGCACGCTCCGGCCGGCGACATCGACGTCGTCATGCCCATCCCCGACTCCTCGCGTCCCGCCGCGATGCAGGTGGCGCAGAAGCTCGGCATCGAGTACCGCGAGGGCTTCTACAAGAACCGCTACGTCGGCCGCACCTTCATCATGCCTGGCCAGGCGGAGCGCAAGAAGAGCGTCAAGCAGAAGCTCAACGCGATGTCGTCCGAGTTCAAGGGCAAGAGCATCCTCATCGTCGACGATTCGATCGTGCGCGGCACGACGTCGAAGGAGATCGTCGAGATGGCGCGCCAGGCGGGCGCCGCGAAGGTGACGTTCACGTCGGCCGCGCCGCCGGTGCGCTACCCGCACGTGTACGGCATCAACATGCCGACGTCACGCGAGCTCATCGCGCACGGGCGCAAGATTCCCGAGATCGCCCAGGAGCTCAGCGCCGACGCCCTCATCTACCAGGAGGTCGCCGACATGCAGTCGGCCATTCTCGAGGGCAGCGACATCGAGGCGCTCGAGATGAGCTGCTTCACGGGCGAGTACGTCACCGGCACCGTCACGCCGGAGTACCTCGCCTGGGTCGAGCGCAACCAGAACAGCTGATCGGCTCGGGCTGACGCTGCGGCGGATGCTCGGCGCGGGTTGCTCGGCATCGCGGGCTGCGCGCCGCCCACCGGCGCGGGTCGCGCTTACTGCTCGAGCTCGCCCTCGAGCGGGGCCGGGTCGATCGCCTCGCGCTCGGCCTGCAGCGTGCGGGCGCGTTTGCGCGAGCGACGGTCGAGCACGATGCCGACGACGGCGCCGAGCAGCACGCCGATCGTGATGCCGTAGACCGAGAAGTAGGCGACGAGCGTCGCGAACCCGACCTCGTCGTCGGCCGGGAACAGGCTCGTGGCGATGAGCGTGCCGAGGAAGCCGAGGAAGCCGCCGACGACGAGGAACGCGGGGATCTTCGGGGCGCGGCGCACGGTGACCTGCTCGGGGGCGGGCTGGGCAGCGGAGGCCGGGTTCGCCGCGGGGGCGGCCCGTGCGGGCTCGGGCTGGGCCGCGTCGCCGGCCGGCGTGGTGTCGCTCACGCCCCCATTCTCGCGCACGGCAGGTGTGCGCCGGCTCACCAGGCGACGGGCAGCAGGTGGGAGATGTCGGATCGCGCGCCCGACGCCTGGATGCGGCCGGCGGCGGTCGCGCTCGCCCAGGTCGTGCTGGCTCCTGCGTCATCGTCGCCGTCGCCGCTCGCCGCGATCGCGACGAAGGTCTGCGTGTCGAGCTCGACGACGTTCGGCGGGGTGCCGCGCGTGTGCCGCGGGCCCTCGACGATCTGCACGGCCCCGAACGGCGGAACGCGCACCTCGACGCTCTTGCCCGGAGCCGCATCGGCCAGGCACTGCAGCAGATACCGCACCGCCGTCGCGAGCACGTCGCGCGCCGGGGGCGGGGCGATCGGGTCGGCGTCGCGCGCGGCGTAGGCCGCGATCGCGGCCCGCACGGATGCCCGACCGGCGGTCTCGTCGATGCGTGCGCGGGGCATCCGTCGAGGATACGCGCGGCCGCGCCTGCTCGCCGGGCGAGCGCCCTTCTGCGCGCTCGCCCGCAGGTCGCCGCTCGTCGCCCGTCGCCTTGCTCTTCGCGCCTTCCGTTGTTGAGGAGTCACGTAATCCGTTTTCGACACCCCTCAACAACGGAAGCGTGCGCGGAAGGAACGCCCAGCCCGCGCCGCCCTCACGATGGAGAGGAGTGTCGGAATGCTGTTTCGTCACTCCTCTACATCGTGAGGGCGCTGAGTCGGGGCATGAAGGGCGCGGTGTTGCCTGGGCGAGGGCGCGGTATCGCGTGGGCGAGGGCGCGGCGCAACGACAGGGGTGAGCGGGCGCATCCGGGCGAACAGCAACCGGCGGCGCCCCGCGAGCAGCCGCCCGCACCCCCGAACTGCGCATCTGCGCACGCTGGGTAGGCTGTGCGGGTGAGAATCCTCGTCCTCGGATCGGGCGCGCGCGAGCACGCCATCATCACGGCGCTCCTTCGCGAGAACGCGGGCCACCAGATCACCGCCGCCCCCGGCAACGCGGGCATCGCGCAAGCGGTCGAGACCGTCGCGCTCGACCCGACCAAGGCCTCCGTCGTCGCCGACTACGCCGTCGACAACGACATCGAGCTCGTCGTGATCGGGCCCGAGGCTCCGCTCGTCGCGGGCGTCGCCGACGCGCTGCGCTCGCGCGGCATCGCCACCTTCGGCCCCGGCAAGGCCGCCGCGCAGCTCGAGGGCTCGAAGACCTTCGCGAAGCGCATCATGGACGCCGCGGGCGTTCCGACCGGTCGTGCAGTGCGCGCCGGCACCCTCGCCGAGGCGGATGTCGCACTCGACGCCCTGGGAGCCCCCTACGTCGTCAAGGCCGACGGACTCGCCGCCGGCAAGGGCGTCATCGTCACCGACGACCGCGCCGCCGCACGCGCCCACGCCGAGCACTACCTCCAGCAGGGCGGCGTGCTCGTCGAAGAGTTCCTCGCCGGCCAGGAGGTCAGCCTCTTCCTGCTCAGCGACGGCCACACCGTCGTGCCGCTGAGCCCCGCGCAGGACTACAAGCGCATCGGCGACGGCGACACCGGCCCCAACACCGGCGGCATGGGCGCCTACTCGCCGCTGCCCTGGGCCGCGCCCGGCTTCGTCGACGAGGTCATCGAGACCATCGCGCAGCCCACCGTGCGCCAGCTCGCCGAAGAGGGCACTCCCTTCATCGGTCTGCTCTACTGCGGCCTCATCGTCACCGACAAGGGCATCCGCGTCATCGAGTTCAACGCGCGCTTCGGCGACCCCGAGACGCAGGTCGTGCTGCCGCGCCTCGTCACCCCGCTCAGCGGCCTGCTCTTCGCCGCCAGCACCGGCCAGCTCGCCGGAGTTCCTCACCCCGAGTTCAGCGACGAGGTCGCCGTCACCGTCGTGCTCGCGAGCGAAGGCTACCCCGAGAACTCCCTCACAGGCCGTCCGCTCAGCGGACTCGCCGAGGCCGAGCAGGTCGAGGGCGTGCACCTCGCCCACGCGGCGACCGCGCGCACCGACGACGGGTTCCTCGCGACGGGCGGCCGCGTGCTCAGCGTGGTCGCGACCGGGGCCGACTTCGCCCAGGCCCGCGAGCGCGCCTACGAGGCCATCGGCCGCATCGGCCTCGAGGGCGGCCAGTACCGCCGCGACATCGCCGCGCGCGTCGTCGAGGGCTGAGCCGCATGAGCGAGCAGGCCGCCGGGCTCGACGTCGACGCCCAGCAGCTGCCGGGATGGAAGCGCGTCTACTCGGGCAAGGTGCGCGACCTGTACGTCGAAACGACAGCATCCGACCTCGCGAGCGCCGACCGCGTGCTCATGGTCGCGAGCGACCGCGTGAGCGCGTTCGACCACGTGCTCGAGCCCGGCATCCCGGGCAAGGGCGCCCTGCTCACGCAGCTCACGCGCTGGTGGTTCGACCGGCTCGGGTTCCCGACGCACCTCGACCCCGAGCAGGACGTGCCCGCCGAGGTCGCCGACCGCGCCGTCGTCGCGCGCCGCCTCGACATGCACCCCGTCGAGTGCGTCGTGCGCGGCTACCTGAGCGGCTCCGGCTGGGTCGAGTACCAGCAGTCGCAGAGCGTGTGCGGCATCCCGCTGCCCGCCGGACTCACCGACGGCGACCGCCTGCCCGAGCCGATCTACACGCCCGCGTACAAGGCTCCGCTCGGCGAGCATGACGAGAACGTCACCTTCGAGCGCACCGTCGAGCTCGTGGGCGAGCCGACCGCGACGGCGCTGCGGGATGCCGCTCTCGACCTCTTCCGTCGCGCGAGCTCGATCGCCGAGGAGCGCGGGGTGATCCTCGCCGACACGAAGTTCGAGTTCGGCGACGACCCCGCCACGGGCGTGCTGACGCTCGCCGACGAGGTGCTCACGAGCGACAGCTCGCGCTACTGGGATGCGGAGCTCTACGCCGCGGGCGGCCCCGACCGCCTCGCGAGCTTCGACAAGCAGATCGTGCGCGACTGGCTCGCTGCCCACTGGGACAAGCACGGCACGCCTCCGCGCCTGCCGGATGAGATCGTCGAGCGCACGGCCGCGCGCTACCGCGAGCTCATCGCGCGACTGACCGGCGCCTGAGCCGAGCAGCGACCGGAACCGCCGGGAATCCAGAGCGACAGTCGTCGGTTAGAGCATCCATGACCGCCACCCCGCGCCTCGCCCCCGACACCTCGGTGGGAGCGGTGACACTCGACGTCGCCGACCTCGACCGGCTCACCGCGTACTACCGCGACGGCGTCGGGCTCGAGGTGCTCACGACGGAGCCCGCGCGCGAGGGCGAGCCCGCGATCGTGACCCTCGGGCGCTCGCGGCGCGACGCCGACGGCGCGACGGCCGCGAGCATCCCCCTCGTGGTTCTTCGGCACAGCCCGGCCCTGCGCCACGCGGGGCCTCGGGATGCGGGGCTCTTCCACACGGCGATCCTGTTCGAGTCGCGGGCGGCGCTCGCCGCCGCGGTGTACACGGTCGCGCAGCTGCACCCGAGCACGTTCACGGGCTCGAGCGACCACATCGTGAGCCAGGCCTTCTACTTCGACGACCCCGAGGGCAACGGCGTCGAGCTGTACTGGGATCGCGACCGCACCGAGTGGAGCTGGACGCACGGCCAGGTCGAGATGTCGACGCTCTACCTCGACCCCAACGCCTTCCTGCAGCAGCACCTCACCGAGGCCGCGCTCGCCGAGCACGCGAGCGCCCCCGCCGTCGTCGGGCACGTGCACCTCTCGGTCGGCGACGTCGCCACGGCGAAGCGCTTCTACGTCGACGAGCTCGGCTTCGACCTCACGACGACCTACGGCGGCCAGGCGATCTTCGTGAGCGCGGGCGGCTACCACCACCACATGGCGATGAACGTGTGGCGCAGCCAGGGAGCCGGACGCCGCCAGCCGACCCTCGGCCTCGGACGCGTCGACATCGTGCTGCCCCACGCCGACGAGATCGGCGCCCTCGGCGAGCGCCTCACCCACTTCGGGCACGAGGTGCGTGACGACGGGCAGACCGTGCACGTCGACGACCCCTGGGAAACCTGCTGAGGGTCACGGTCGCGCCGACGGCGTAGCGACATAAGCTCGGCGGGTGACTGAGAAGCCGAAGCTGCGCGGACTGCGGCTGAGTCGCGCGATCGCGGTCGCGCAGGGGCCGGTCATTCTGCGCCAGGGTCGTCGACTGCGTCGCGAGACGCCGCGCCTGCCCGACGCACCGATGCCCTGGGAGGGCACGGTTCCGGCGCCAGACGCGAGCCAGCAGGGCGAGGCCGCCCCCGGCGACGCGGCGACGAGCCCCGACCCGCGCCCGCTGAACCTGCTCGTTCTCGGCGATTCGACCGCCGCGGGCGTCGGCGTCGACCACGCCGACCTCGGGCTCGCCGGTCGTCTCGCCGAGGCCCTCGCGGCGCGCACCGGTCGCCCCGTGCACTGGCGCGCTCGCGGACGCAACGGCGCCACCGCCCGCGACGTCGTGCGCGACCACCTCGACGAGGCCCTCGCCGCGCCCGTCGACGTGCTGTTCCTGACGGTCGGCGCGAACGATGCGCTCGCGCTGCGGTCGGCCCGGGCGTTCGAGAAGGATGTTCGGCGCATCCTCGACCGCACCGCCGAGCTGCACCCGCACGCGGTCGTGCTCATGTCGAGCCTGCCGGCGTTCTTCCGGTTCCGCCTGCTGCCCGACCCGCTGCGGACCACCCTCTACCGCCACTCGCAGGCCCTCGAGTCGGCGGCCCGTGCGCTCGTCATGCGCCGCGAGCGCGCCCACATGTCTCCGCCCCCACCGCCGTACACCGAGGGGTTCTTCGCGAGCGACGACTTCCATCCGAGCGCGCTCGGGTATCGCGACTGGGCCGACTTCGCCGTCGAGGATGCCGACCTCGCGGGCATGGTGGGTCTTCTATGAGCGCTTCCGTCCCCTCCGCCCCCGCCCCGGGCGATGCGGTTCCCGCCGGCGTGCTGCACGTCGACGAGTCCGGCCCGCGCGACGCCGAGACGGTCGTCTTCCTGCACGGCGGCAACGTCTCGGGCTGGATGTGGGGGCCGCAGCGCGATGACATGCACGACTTCCACCACCTCGTGCCCGACATGCCCGGCTTCGGGCTGTCGAACACCGTGCCGTGGCGCTCGATGGCCGAGACGGCCGACCGCATCGCGAGCATCATCCGCGACCGGGCTCACGGCGGCCGCGCGCACGTCGTCGGGCTCTCGCTCGGCGCGCTCGTCGGCGCCCTGCTCGTCGCCCGCCACCCCGGCGTCGTGCGCAGCGCCGTGCTGAGCGGCGCCCCCCTGCGCGGCCTCGGCCCGTTCATGTCGTGGCTCGCGCGCGTGCAGCTGAAGATGTGGCAGAGCGCCGCCTACTGGGCGACGATGGGCCGCGGCTACCACCTCGACCCCGAGGCGCTGAAGGCCTTCGTGCAGGGCGGCGTCGGCATCAACCCGCGCAGCGCCCGCCGCATGACCGAGCAGGTCAACGCCGGCATGATGAGCGAGCTCGGCGGCTTCGACGGCAACCCCGTGCCCATCCTCGGCGTCGCGGGCGGAGCGGAGTCGCGCATCGTCACGGGCGCCCTGCGCTTCTTCCTGCGCGCCCCGCACGCCGAGGTGCGACTCGCGCCCAAGATGCACCACGTCTGGAACGTCGAGAACCCGCGTCTGTTCACCGAGATGGTGCGCGCCTGGGTCGGCGAGCAGCGCGCGCACGACGAGCTCGAAGCGGTGCCGCCGCACCTGCTCGCAGCGCCGCGGCGCGAGCGCCGGCAGGAGGCCGGCCGCGCGAATGAGCACGCGTAGACTGAACGCATTCCACCCCTGAACCGAACGGGAGTCGCCGTGCCCACCATCGTCGTCGAGGTCATGCCCAAGGCTGAGCTGCTCGACCCCGCGGGCAAGGCCGTCGCCGGCGCTCTGCACCGCCTGGGTCACGACCGCATCAGCGACGTGCGCATCGGCAAGCGCTTCGAGCTGCACGTCGACGGCGACGTCGACGCCGAGCTGCTCGCCGCGGTCGAGAAGATCGCGAGCGACATGCTCGCCAACACCGTCATCGAAGACGTCGTCACGGTCGAGGTGCAGGGCGCGTCGACCGCCGGAGAGACGCACTGATGCGCGTCGGCGTCATCACCTTCCCCGGCTCGCTCGACGACCGGGATGCCATGCGGGCCATCCGCCTCGCGGGCGCCGAGCCCATCGCGCTGTGGCACGGCGAGCACGACCTGCACGGCGTCGACGCGATCGTGCTGCCGGGCGGCTTCAGCTACGGCGACTACTTGCGCTGCGGTGCGATCGCCGCGCGCTCGCCGATCATGGCCGAGGTCATCGACGCCGCGAACGCCGGCATGCCCGTGCTCGGCATCTGCAACGGCTTCCAGATCCTCGTCGAGACGCACCTGCTGCCGGGCGGGCTGATCCGCAACGACCACGGCGACTTCATCCGCCGCGACCAGCGCCTGCGCGTCGAGTCGACCGACTCGGCCTGGACGAACGGCTTCACCGTCGGCCAGGAGATCACCATTCCGCTCAAGAACGGCGAGGGCGGCTACATCGCCGACGAGGCAACCCTCGACCGCCTCGAGGGCGAGGGTCTCGTGACCTTCCGCTACCTCGACGTGAACCCCAACGGCTCGCTGCGCGACATCGCGGGCCTGCGCAACGAGCGCGGCAACG
>JAOASR010000008.1 GCA_030158585.1 Microcella sp. | reverse complement strand
GCTGTGGGTCAACCTGCAGGCCGTGACGGGCGACCCCGTCCTCGTCGGGGTCGTCGCGGGGTCGCGGGCGGTCGGCTTCGGCGCGCTCGGCGAGGGCGATGCGGTCAGCGCGGCGCTCGCGGGGCTCGCGCCTCTCGTCGACGGGGCCGCGGGCGCGGGCGGCTGAGAGCGAGCATCCGCCCGAGAGGGATGCGCGGGAGCACGCGTAGGATCGCCCCGACGAGCGTGAACAGACCGAGCGCCGCCGCTCCGAACGCGAGCAGCTCACCGAGGCCGCTCACCTGGTCGGGATCGAGGAAGAAGTACGGATACCAGCCGACGATCGCGCCGCGGATGAGCGTCGCGACGCCCCACAGCGCCGGGTAGCCGACGACGATGAGCAGCACGCGCACGTCGGTGCGGCGCTCGCCGGGGCTCAGCAGCCAGTCGAGCAGCAGCCACGCCGGCAGCACGAAGTGCAGGATCTGGTCGCTGACGGGCACGTCGAGGCGGTAGCCGCGGGTCGCCGCCTGCGAGGCCAGGAGCGCGAAGACGAGGCCGGCCACGAGCATCCAGCTGGTGACGGCGACGCGCAGGGCGGGCATCCACACCGGATCGTGGCGGCGGCGCAGCGCGACGACGCCCGTGACCACACCGACACCGATCGCCATGATGTTCGACTGCACGGTGAGGTAGCCGAAGAAGTTCGACGCGATGAAGACGCTGAAGCCGAGCCCGTACTGGAAGCGAGCGACGAGCGCTGCGACGCCGACGAGGGCCGCGAGCAGACGCAGCACGCCGACGACGCGTCGTGCCCTCCCCCGCTCGCTCACCGTTACGAGGGTGCCACGCCCTCCGCGAGGGCGGCGAGGCGGCGCTCACGGTTCGCCAGGAACAGCGGGAACGTGAACGCGATCGCCGTGAGCCCCGAGAACGCGATGTACGCCCACAGGTGGCGCATGCCGAGTCGGCGGCCCTCGATGACGATGAAGGCGCAGCCCGCGATCGCCATGATGAGGAGGTCGGTCGTGAGCGATCCGACCGCCGGGCCATTATTGAACCAGTCCCCCACGAAGTCGTTGCGCTCGATGATCGCGATGACGTTGTACGTCCACGTGCCGACGAGGCCGACGATCGCGAGAACGAGGAACACGATGGCGCGAGGAGTCCAGTGACGGGTCAGGCTGGCCAGCCGGGAGGTTCGGGTCATGACAGCATCATCGCCCCCTTCGGGCTGCTGCTCGACGTCGACGGGCCCATCGCGAGCCCCGAGTCGCGCACCATCGCGATCGATTCGATCGTGGATGACCTGCTGACGCTCGCGCACGCGCGGGTTCCCGTCGCCTTCGTGACGGGCCGCAGCGACGCGTTCATGCGCGAGCAGGTCGTCGCGCGCCTGGTCGAGGGCGGGATGCGCGACGCGGTCTTCTTCGGCGTGTTCGAGAAGGGCGGCGCGTGGGCTGAGATCACGGCCGAGGGCCTCGGCGAGGTCGAGGTCGACCCGACGGTCGCGCTGCCGGCCGAGGCGCGGGCCGAGGTCGAGGCGATCGCGCGCGAGCAGTACGGGCACGCGATGTTCGTCGACGAGGGCAAGCGCGTCATGGTGTCGCTCGAGCAGCGCGTCGAGGTCGCGTCGAGCGACTACCGGCAGGCGCAGGAGGCCTTCGAGGGGGCGGCGTTCTCGGCGCTCGCCGAGCGCGGAGTGGGCATCCGCTATCGCGATCGGGAGGCGCCCGCCGCCGACGGATCGGTGCCGTACCGCATCGACCCCACGATCATCTCGACCGACATCGAATCGGTGCGGCTCGACAAGGACCACGGAGCGCGGCGCGCGATCGACTGGTTCGGCGCGCGCGGCATCACGGCACCGCGCTGGTACTCGGTGGGCGACTCGCGCTCGGACTACCTCATGGCCGACCACGTGCACGCCGTCGGGCTCGAGGCCGTGCACGTGGACGTGCGCCCCGCCGACGGACTGCTGGAGCGGCCGTACCCGATCGACGTGCGGGGGTCGCTCGTGCACGACGCCGCTGGCGCCGACTTCCTGCGCGAGCGGGTCGCGGCGCTCGACGAGATCACAGGCGCGCGAGCGCCTCGTTCATGACGCGGGTGTTGTGCTCGAGCTGCTCGGACGGTTCGGGGTTGAGGGCGGTCACGACGGTGTCCATGTCCGAAGGCTAGACCGATCGGGGTGATCGGCCCCGGGCGGGCGGTCAGGCTCGAGCCCGTGCATCCGACTCGAAGGAATGAGGAGTACGGTCAGCGCGCCGACGCGCACGATCAGCCGGTGCACGACACGCCCGCGGAGCGCGGGCGGTCCTCCGATCGTGAGGGGTCCGAATGGGCCAGCTCGTCTATGCATCCACCTTCGAGGCGCGCTTCGACGACCGCGTGCTCGCGCACCTGCAGGTCGTCATCGTCGCCAAGCTCCGTCGCCAGGAGTCGTTCGCCTTCAGCTGGTCGAACGCTCGGGAGGACGGCAGCGGGCGCGCGAGCGTGTGGCTGCACCCCGCCATCCCGCTCGTGTTCACCTTCCACGGCAGCCGGGTTCCGACGCTCAGCCGGGCGTGGATCGACGCGCTCATAAGCTCGGCGAACAGCTCGGGAGGGCTGCGGGTCGTCCCCGAGCCCACGGGAGCCGCCGCGGTGACGCGCGTCGAGCCGCAGCTCATCGTGCAGGAGAAGGGCACCACCGCTCAGGGAGGGCGCGCATGAGAGTCGTACAGGTCACGATCAACGGCAGCAGGAACTATCTGGCCTTCAACGAGGATCTGGATGCTCTGAAGGAGCAGATCGTCGCCGCGTGCACGGCGGGTGGGGCGTTCGTCGACCTGCGGCTCTCGGGCGGGCGCACGCTCAGCGTGCTCATCACGCCGGCCACGGGGGTCTCGTTCGAGGTGCGCGAGGCCGAGGAGGAGGACTTCCTCGACGACGAGGCGTCCGAGATCGGGCGCATGCACATCGACGGGGACTACTGGGTCGACTAGGCCCTTTCAGGCCGCCCGCGACGCGGTCGTGAGGCGGGTCTCGAGCGACACGCCGCTCAATGTCGGTGGCGGTTGCGATATTCGAACGTATGTTCGACCATGGAGGTATGCCCGCTCTCGCGCTCTCCCCCGTCGCGTCGCTCGACGCGGCCTCAGGGGCGCTCGCCGAGACGTTCTCCGATGCGTCGTCGCCGCGCCTGCAGACGGTCGACACCGTGCAGGCGCTGCAGGCGCGCATCAACGCCCTGCAGCGCACGACGCTCGACTCGACGCTCAAGCCCACGCATGAGGCGCTCGCCGACCTGCTGCCCGACGGCGGGCTCAAAGAGGGCGCCGCCTACTCGGTGAGCCCCTCGAGCGCGCTCGTCATGGCGCTTCTCGCCGGGCCCTCGGCCGCGGGCTCGTGGTGCGGCGTCGTCGGCATGCCCGAGTTCGGCGTCGAGGCGGCCGAGGCCATGGGGCTCGACCTCGACCGCCTCGTGCTCGTGCCCCACCCGGGCGACCAGTGGCTCACCGTCACCGCCGCGATCGCCGACGCGCTCGGCGTCGTCGTCGTGAAACCCGGTCGCGCCGCGGGCGACGCGGCCGTCTCGCGGCTCGCCGGGCGCCTGCGCGAGCGCGGCTCGACCCTGCTCGTGATCGGCGCGTGGCCGCAGACCGAGGCGATGATCAGCCTCACCGAGAGCCGGTGGTCGGGGCTCGGGGCCGGCTCCGGCTGCCTCACGAGCCGGGAGGTCACCGTGACGGTGACGAGCAGGCGCTCGCCGCGGCCCGTGAGCGGGCGGCTGCTGCTTCCCGACCCCGAGCAGGGCATCCGTCGCCTCGACCCGCCGCGGGCGGGGGCCGGTTCGTCTCGCTCGGCCGCTGATCGGGCTCGCGAGGCCTGGCGCGAGGTCGGCTGATGCTGCGCGCGCTGTGCCTGTGGGTGCCCGATTGGCCGGTGCTCGCGGCCGTGCGCGACGAGATCGCCCGCCCCGGCGTGCCGCTCGCGATCGTCGCCGCCAACCGCGTCGTCGCATGCTCGGCCGCCGCACGGGCGCAGGGCGTCGTGCGCGGGCAGCGCCGGCGCGAGGCGCAGTCGCTGTGCACCGCTCTCGTCGTGCTCGCCCACGACGACGATCGCGATCACCGCGTGTTCTCGCCCCTCGTCGATGCGCTCGAGGGTCTCGTCGCGGGCGTGCAGGTCGTGCGGCCGGGGCTCGTCATGATCGGCGCGCGCGGGCCCGCGCGGTACTACGGCGGCGAGAGGGCGGCGGCGCTCGCGCTGCGGTCGGCCCTCGCCGACGAGGGCGTGACCGATGTGCGCGTGGGTGTCGCCGACGGCGCGTTCACGGCCGAGCTCGCGGCGCGCGAGGGGCGCGGCGACGACCCCGTGCTGATCGTGCCGGCGGGGGCGGCCGCGGCGTTCCTCTCGCCGCACCCCGTCTCGACCCTCGACGACCCCGAGCTCACGACCCTGCTCGGCCGGCTCGGCGTGCGCACGCTCGGCGAGTTCGCCGCGTTGCCCGCCGACGCGGCGCGCGACCGCTTCGGCGAGCGAGGGGCCCACCGGCACGCTCTCGCGAGCGCGATCGACCCGCGGACGCTCGTGCCGCGCATCCCGCCGCTCGATCTCGAGCGCGTGCTCGAGCTCGAGCCTCCGCTCGACCGGGTCGACCAGGTCGCGTTCGCCGTGCGGCAGCTCGCCGACGAGGTCGTCGAGACTCTCGCCGGGCATCGGCTCGTCGCGACGGCGGTGCGCATCGGCTTCCGCGACGAGCTCGGCGGCGAGAGCGAGCGGGCGTGGCTGCACCCGCGGTCATTCAGACCGAGCGAGATCGTCGACCGCGTGCGCTGGCAGCTCAGCGGAGCGACCCGCACGGCGGGCTCGAAGCCCGGCGCCCCGACCGGCCCCGATCTGCGTGCGGCGATCAGGCGCGTGCGCATCGTGCCCGAGAGCCTCGACGCCCTCGCGCACCACGAGCCGGGGCTGTGGGGCTCGGGCCCCGACGAGCGCGTGCACCACGCCCTCTCGCGCGTGCAGAGCCTGCTCGGGCACGAGGCCGTCCTCACCGCGCAGCGCTCGGGCGGCCGCACGCTCGCCGAGCGCCGCGTGCTCGTTCCCTGGGGCGACCGCGCCGTGCTGCCGCGCCCGCTCGACCGGCCGTGGCCCGGGGCGCTGCCGCAGCCGGCTCCCGCGACCGTCTACGCCTCGCGGCACCCCGTCGTGGTCGTGGATGCTCGGGGCGAGACCGTCTCGGTCGACGAGCGCCTGCGCCTCAGCGCCGCCCCCGCGGGGTTCGCACCGAGCGCGGGCGGCGCCGTGCGGCCCATCGCCTCGTGGGCGGGCCCCTGGCCGCTCGAGGAGCGCTGGTGGGATCCGGCGCGCGCCCGCCGCGCGCACCGGCTGCAGGTCGTCGACGCGGGCGGCATCGCATGGCTGCTCGTGCTCGAGGGCGCGAGCTGGTGGGCCGAGGCGAAGTATGACTGAGCGGCGGGCGCTGCGACTCGAGCGCGAGCGGCGGGCGCTCTGATGGGCTGGCACAACCCACCCATCCCGTGGAGCGAGTTCGAGCGCACGCTGCGCGAGGGCACGCGCCCCGGCACGGCGCCACCGCCGGGCGCCGACGGCGGCGACTCCCCCGCGTGGTCGCAGAAGCGCGCGCCCTACCGACCCGCCGACCTCGAACTGCCCGACCCCGAGCAGGTCGTGCCGTACGCCGAGCTGCACGCGCACTCGTCGTTCTCGTTCCTCGACGGCGCCTCGGGCCCCGAAGAGCTGCTCGAAGAGGCCGCGCGCCTCGGTCTGCACGGCCTCGCGCTCACCGACCACGACGGCCTCTACGGCGTCGTGCGCATGGCCGAGGCCGCCGAGCCCTACGGCCTCACGACCGTCTTCGGCGCCGAGCTCAGCCTCGGCCTCACGCAGCCGCAGCTCGGCGTGGCCGACCCCGAGGGCACTCACCTGCTCGTGCTCGCGCGCGGTCAGTCGGGCTACCACCGGCTCGCTGCCGCCCTCACCGAGGGGCAGCTCGCGGGCGGCGAGAAGGGTCGACCGGTGTACCGCCTCGACGACCTCGCCGAGCAGGCCGCGGGCGAGTGGGTCGTGCTCACCGGCTGCCGCAAGGGCGCCGTGCGCGCGGCCCTCGGCGACCGCGCCGCCCCGACCCGCGTGCAGGTCGAGGCCGCCGGGGTCGAGCTCGACGGGCTCGTCGCGCGCTTCGGCCGCGAGGGCGTCGTCGTCGAGCTCATCGATCAGGGGCGGCCGCTCGACTCGGTGCACAACGACGCTCTCGCGGCCCTCGCCCGCGATCGCAGCCTGCCCGTCGTCGCGACCGGCGCCGTGCACTACGCGACGCCCGCCCGGCATCCCCTCGCGACCGCGTTCGCCGCCCTGCGCGCCCGCCGCAGCCTCGACGACATGGAGGGCTGGCTGCCGCACGCCGGCACCGCCCACCTGCGCAGCGGTGCCGAGATGGCCGAGCGCTTCGCCCGCTACCCCGGCGCGGTCGCGCGCAGCGTCGAGCTCGCCGACGCCCTCGGCTTCTCGCTGCGGCAGGCGAAGCCGCACCTGCCGAAGCAGAAGGTGCCCGAGGGCCACACGCCGATGAGCTGGCTGCGCGAGCTCGTCTGGCGGGCCGTGCCGCGCAAGTACCCCGACGCGACCGAGGCCGACCGCGCCCGCATCGGCCGCGAGCTCGACGTCATCGAGCAGAAAGACTTCCCCGGCTACTTCCTCATCGTGCACGACATCGTGCAGTTCGCCCGCTCGCGCGGCATCCTCTGCCAGGGGCGCGGCTCGGCCGCGAACTCCGCCGTCTGCTACCTGCTCGACATCACCGCGGTCGACTCGATCTCGTACAGGCTGCCGTTCGAGCGGTTCCTGTCGGCGCTGCGCGATGAAGAGCCCGACATCGACGTCGACTTCGACTCCGACCGGCGCGAAGAGGTCATCCAGTACGTCTTCGAGAAGTACGGCCGCCGCAACGCCGCCCAGGTCGCCAACGTCATCTCGTACCGCCCGAAGAACGCCGTGCGCGACATGGCGAAGGCGCTCGGCTTCTCGACCGGGCAACAGGATGCGTGGAGCAAGCAGGTCGAGCGCTGGGGCGCCGTGCTCTCGAGCGATGACCACGACATCCCCGCCCCCGTCGTCGCGCTCGCCCAGCAGGTGCTCACCTACCCGCGGCACCTCGGCATCCACTCCGGCGGCATGGTGCTCACCGACCGGCCCGTCGGCGAGATCGTGCCGATCGAGCACGCGCGCATGGAGAAGCGCACGGTGCTGCAGTGGGACAAAGACGACTGCGCGTGGATGGGCCTCGTCAAGTTCGACCTGCTCGGCCTCGGCATGCTCGCCGCGCTGCAGTACGCCTTCGACCTCATCGACGACCACCTCGGCGAGCGGTGGGAGCTCGCCACCCTGCCGAAGGAGGAGCAGGCGACCTACGACATGCTGTGCCGCGCCGACTCGGTGGGCGTGTTCCAGGTCGAGAGCCGCGCCCAGATGAGCCTCCTGCCGCGCCTGCAGCCTCGGCGCTTCTACGACCTCGTCGTGCAGATCGCGCTTGTGCGGCCCGGGCCCATCCAGGGCGGCGCCGTGCACCCCTTCGTGCGCCGCAAGCTCGGCGAAGAGCCCATCACCTACGACCACCCCAAGCTCGTCGAACCGCTCGAACGCACCCTCGGCGTGCCCGTCTTCCAAGAGCAGCTCATGCAGATCGCCATGGCGGTCGGCGGCTGCACGGGCGACGACGCCGACCTGCTGCGCCGCGCCATGGGCAGCAAGAGAGGCCTCGAGCGCATCGAGTCGCTGCGCGAGACCCTCTACGCCGGCATGGCGGGCAACGGCATCACGGGCCGGCTCGCCGACGAGATCTACGGCCGCATCCAGGCCTTCGCGAACTTCGGCTTCGCCGAGAGCCACTCGATCAGCTTCGGCCTGCTCGTCTACGCGAGCTCGTGGATCAAGCTGCACTACCCCGGCGTCTTCCTCGCCTCGCTGCTGCGCGCCCAGCCGATGGGCTTCTACGCGCCCGCGAGCCTCACGGCCGACGCCGAGCGCCATGGCGTCGAGGTGCGTACTCCGTGCATCCTGCGGTCGGGAGTCGAGGCGGGGCTCGAGCGCCTCGATCTGGTGGTCGCGTCAGCGCATGAGGCAGTGGCGCCGGATGCCCGCCGCGCGTCGCCCACGGGGCTCGAGCAGTGCATCCACCGCCAGCAACCCCCCGTGCCCGAGTTCGAGCCTGCATCGAGCAACGGCGACCTCGCCGACTGCGCGCTGCACCGCCGCGACGCTGACCTCGCGGTGCGGCTGGGGCTCGCCGAGGTCGGCGGGATCGGTCGGCCGACGGCCCAGCGCATCGTCGCCGAGCGCGAGCGTGGCGGCCCGTACCGCGACCTCACCGAGCTCGCCTACCGCACGGGCCTCACGGCGGCGCAGCTCGAGGCGCTCGCCACGGCCGGGGCCTTCGACGTCCTGGGCCTGTCGCGCCCCGCCGCGCTGGGGGCGGCGGGCGCCGCCGCGCAGGCGCGCCCCGAGTACCTGCCCGGCACGGTCGTCGCCGTGCAGCCGCCGCTGTTCACCGATCTCGACGACGCCGAGACGATGGTCGCGAACCTCGTCTCGACGGGCATCGCGCCGGGCGATCATCCGGTGCGGTATGCGCGCCCCGCCCTCGCGCGCCGCGGCGTGCTCACCGCCCGCGACCTGCGCACCGCCGAGCCTGGCCGCCGCGTCGAGATCGGCGGCGTCGTCACCCACCGCCAGCGCCCCGCGACGGCGAGCGGCATCACCTTCCTCAACGTCGAGGACGAGACGGGGCTCGTGAACGTCATCTGCAGCGTCGGGCTCTGGAGCCGCTACCGCCGTATCGTGCGCGAGAGCCGCGCGCTCATCATCCGCGGCACGCTCGAACGCTCGCGCGAGGGCGTCATCGCAATCGTCGCCGACCGGGTCGAGGCGCTGCCGCTGCGAGCGACGATCGCGAGCCGCGACTTCCGTTGAGCGCACCGTGAGAGCGCCCTAGCGTGCCGACGCCGTGGGGACAACCCCGAGTGACGAATCCGTTTCGACCCCTAGCCTGACCCCATGACCTCCCCCACCGAGGATGCCTCGGCGCGCCCGAACGGCCTCACACTCTCGACGCCGACCTACCGCGTCATCACTCGCACGGGGCTCGCGGTCAACGGAGTGCTGCACATCCTCGTCGGCATCATCGCCCTGCTCGTGCCGGCGACCGCGCTGCTCACCCCCGACGTCGAGCGCGTGGGCGCCCTGCGGGCCGTCGCCTCGAACCCCGGCGGCGCCGTGCTGTTCTGGGTCGTCGCGATCGGCTACCTCATCCTCGGTCTCTGGATGCTCGCCAACCTGCTCCTCGAGCGGCACCGCGACGTGACCGGCCGCCGCCGCGCCATCATGATCGGCCGAGGCATCGCGTACCTGGCCCTCGGCGCGGCTGCCGTGAGCATCGCCATCGCCGGCCGCAGCAGCCCGCAGGAAGAGACGGGAGCCCTCACCGGGACCGTGCTGCAACTGCCCCTCGGGCCTGTGGGCACCATCGTCTTCGCTCTCGTCACCCTCGCCGTCGCCGTCTACTACGGCCTCAAGGGGTGGCGTCGCGGCTACCTCGACGACATCCGCCTGCCCGCGAGCTCGTCCGGTCGACGACCCACGGTTCTCGCCGGCCGCGTCGCCTATCTCGGCAAGTCGCTCGCTCTTGCCACGGTCGGCATCCTCGCCCTTGTCGCTGCCCTCCTCCCGACCGGGCCCGCCGGCCTCGGCGGCCACCTCGCCTCCCTCGCGCTTTCTCCCTTCGGCCCGCTCGCCCTCGCCCTCATCGGCTTCGGGCTCATCGCGTACGGGTTCTACTGCGCGGCGCGAGCACGACTCGCACGACTGTGAGGGCCGAGGCGGCCCGCGCGGCGCGCGGCAACCGGTTCTTCCAGCTCGCCGCGCGGGCGGGGTTCGCCGTCAACGGCCTGCTGCACGTGCTCATGGGCTTCCTCGCCCTCGGCGTCGCGACGGGCTCCGGCCGCGGCGCTCCCGACGCTGATCCCGGCGGCGCCCTCACCGCGATCGCGACGACGCCCGGCGGACTCATCCTGCTGTGGGTGCTCGCCGCGGGCCTCGCGGCGCTCTCCCTCTGGCTGCTCGTCGAGGCGCTGCTCGTGCTCCTGCCTGCGCGTCGCGTGGCGTCGGCGATCACGACGGCGCTGAAGGCCGTCGTCTACGCCGCCCTCGCCGCGTCGGCCGTCGCGATCGCGCTCGGCGGCCGGTCCGACTCCGAGCAGGATGCCCGTGAAGCGAGCGCGGCCCTCCTCGCCTCCCCCGGCGGCGTGATCCTCCTCGCCACCGCGGGTCTCGCGATCGTCGGCGTCGCGGTCTTCTTCGTCGCGAAGGGTCTGCGGCGAGGCTTCCGCGACGATCTGCGCGTTCCCGACGGCTCGCTCGGCCGCACCGTGGTGGGCCTCGGTATTGTCGGCTACGTCGCCAAGGGCGTGGCGCTCATCTCGCTCGGCGCTCTCATCATCACCGCCGCGGTCACGGCCGACGCGAGCGAAGCATCCGGTCTCGACGGTGCGCTGCGCGCCGTCGCCGACCTGCCGTTCGGCATCGTGCTGCTGAGCGTGCTCGGCGTCGGCCTCATTGCGTACGGCGCCTACTGCGCGGCGCGCGCACGTTGGGCCCGACTGTGAGCAAGGCCGAGACGGTGCAGGAGGTGCACGAGAGCCGCGCCTTCACGCTCATCGCTCGCGCCGGCTGGGTCGTCACGGGTCTGCTGCACATCATCATCGGAGTGCTCGCGATCGCCGTCTCGTTCGGCGACCGCAGCGCACGACCCGATGAGGTCGGGGCTTTCGAGGCGATCGCGTCGGCGCCCCTCGGGGGCGTGCTGCTCGTCGCGGTCATCGTGAGCCTCGGCGGTCTCGGTCTCTGGATGCTCGTCGACGCGATCCTCAACGGCGGCCCCATGCGCCGCTGGACCTCGGGGGTCGCGAGCGCAGCCCAAGGACTCGCCTACCTCGGTCTCGCCGTACCGCCGACGATCCTCCTGGTCGGCGGCGACCTCGAATCCGGACGCACGGCGCGCGCGCTGAGCACGTTCCTGCTCGACTCGGTGGCCGGCGCGATCGTGCTCGTGCTCATCGGCGTGGCCATCGCGATCGGCGGAGGATACTTCGTCGTGAAGGGCGTGCGCCGCCGCTTCGCGTGGGAGCTGCGCCCCCTGCCGTATCACCGCGGCAAGGCCGTGCGCGCGCTCGGCGCCGTCGGTTATGTCGCGCGCGGCATCGCCTTTCTGCTGCTCGCGGGCCTGATCATCGTCGAGGCGATCGAGGTCGACCCCCGAGACGTCAGCGGGCTCGCCGGGGCGCTCGGGGCCCTGCGCCGCGGCTTCCTCGGCCCGGTGTGGCTCTCGGCGATCGGCGCGGGCCTCATCGTCTACGGCGTCTACGGCGTCGCGCGCGCCCGCCTCTCGCGGCTCTGACCTCGGCCGCCTCTCGCGCTGGTGCGCCTGCGGCGGCTAGGTGTTCGCCCCGCGCGCCGAGACCGGCCAGGTACTCACCTCGACCCCGTCGCGCTCGACCACGAGCTCGTCGGCGAGGTTCACGGCCGAGCACACGTGATTCGGCACGAGGCGCAGGCGCGAGCCGAGCGCGGGCGCGGCGATGCCCGGCGGCAGCGCGATCGTCGCGTGATGCTCCGACAGTGCCGTGATGCGCGCCTCGGGCACCTCGAGCACGCGCCCGAAGCCGCTCGCCCAGCCGGGCCGATCGGCGCCCAGCGCCTTGCTGCCGGCGTCGACCACGACGACGCCGTCGCGTCGACTGACGACGGTCGCGTGCGCCGTGAGAGCGATGCTGTCGGGAACGCAGGTGCCGAGCTCCCACTGCTGCGCGTCGCCGAAGACGTAGACGCCCGGACGCAGCTCGGTGAGCACGCCGCCCTCGGCCGCACCGGCGCTCGGCGTCGAGCCGCCGCTCACGACGGGGCAGGGGATGCCCGCGGCCGTGAGCGCGTCGCGCGCGATCGCGAGCGCCCGCGCTTCATCCGCGGCGGCGGCCGCGCCTGCTCCGACTCCGTACGAGTGGCCGGGGAACGTGAACACCCCGTCGACCGCGAGACCGGCGTCGAGCGCCGCGGCGGCGACCTCCGCGGCGCGCTCGGGCGCGAGACCCGACCGGTGGTGCCCGGAATCCACCTCGACCGCGATCGCGAGCGGAGCCGCGCCCTCGAGAGCGGAAGCCGGGGCCTCGCCCCGGCGGCCGGCGCGCACGGCGGCCGCGAGCATCCGCACGCCCTCGACGGAGTCGGCGCCGACGCGCAGTCGCGCGATGCGCGCGAGGGCCCGAAGCCGATCGGCGCGCGGGCCCTCCGCCCAGATCGGGTAGGCGAGGAAGAGGTCGCGGCAGCCCCCCGCCGCGAAGATCTCGGCCTCGGCGACCGTCGCGACCGTGAGCCCGACGGCGCCGTGGGCGAGCTGGCGGCGCGCGACCTCGAGCGACTTGTGCGTCTTGGCGTGCGGGCGCAGGGCGACTCCGAGAGCGTCGGCGTGGGCGGCCATGGCCGCGAGGTTCGCCTCGAGCCGCTGCTCGTCGACGGCGAGATAGGAGGTGTCGCGCATGGCGCCATCCTGCCGCGCCCGCCGCGCGACGGTGAGCGCGACTAGCCGCCGGCCGCCATCTGCCGCCGCAGCAAGTCGATGCGCGACTGCAGCTGCGCGACGCTCGCCTGCCCGACGGCCGGCCCGCCGCATACCCGGCGCAGCTCGGCGTGCACGTGCCCGTGCGGCTGCCCGGTGAGCTTGGCGCGCAGGCCGACGAGGCTGTTGAGCAGCGTGCGCTGCTCTTTGAGCGTGCGGTAGAGCGGCGGCGGCTGGCGCTCCGACGGCGGGCGCTCGGCGACGCGGCGCATCTGCCGCTGGTACCGCGAGCGCAGCAGCTCATGCACCTGATCGGGTTCGAGAATGCCCGGCAGACCGAGGAAGTCGAGCTCTTCAAGGCTGCCGACCTCGGCCTGCTGCCCGAACTCGACGCCCTCGTAGAGCACCTTGTCGAACTGCGCGTGCGACTCGAGCGCGGCGAACGAGTAGGTCTCGGTGAGCGAGTCGCTCGCACTGTCGCCCGTCTCGGCCTCGCGCAGCAGGGAGTCGTCGAGCAGCTCTTCCGCCGTCACCTCGCGATCGAGGGCGTGGTCGCGCTCGCGCTCGAGCTCGTTGGCGAGCCCCATGATGGGCGGCACGCTCGGGATGAAGATCGACGCCGTCTCGCCGCGACGCCGCGCGCGGACGAAGCGCCCGATGGCCTGTGCGAAGAACAGCGGCGTCGACGAGCTCGTCGCGTACACGCCGACCGCGAGCCGCGGCACGTCGACGCCCTCCGACACCATGCGCACGGCGACCAGCCAGCGCGACTCGCCGTCGGCGTACTGCTGGATGCGTTCGCTCGCGCCCTTGTCGTCTGACAGCACGACCGTCGGCGCCTCGCCCGTGATGCGGTGCAGCAGCGCGGCGTAGGCGCGCGCGGCCGTCTGATCGGTCGCGATGACGAGACCCCCGGCATCGGGAACCGCATGTCGCACCTCGGTGAGGCGACGATCGGCCGCCGACAGCACCCCGGGCATCCACTGCCCCTCGGGGTCGAGAGCGGTGCGCCACGCCTGCGACGTGACGTCCTGCGTGTCTCCCTGCCCGAGATGCGCCTCCATCTCGTCGCCCGTCGTGGTGCGCCAGCGCACCTTGCCCGCGTACGCCATGAAGAGCACGGGGCGCACGACGCCGTCGGCGAGGGCACGCCCGTAGCCGTAGGCGTAGTCGGTCTGCGAGACGCGGATGCCCTTCTCATCGGGCACGTACGAGACGAACGGGATGGGCGCCGTGTCGGAGCGGAATGGCGTGCCCGTGAGCGACAGCCGCCGCGCCGCGCCCTCGTACGCCTCGCGAATGGCGTCGCCCCAGCTCAGCGCGTCGCCGCCGTGGTGCACCTCGTCGAGGATCACGAGGGTCGACGCGGTCTCGGTGAGTGTGCGGTGCAGGTACGGCTTCGCGGCGACCTGCGCGTACGTCACGGCGATGCCGTGGTACGCCCGCGGGATGACGCGCTGGCTGTTGCGGAACGCCGGATCGAGCCGGATTCCCACACGATGCGCCGCGTCGGCCCACTGCCGCTTGAGGTGCTCGGTCGGGGCGATGACGATGACGCGATCGACCGTGCGGCGGGCGAGCAGCTCGGTCGCGAGACGCAGGGCGAAGGTCGTCTTGCCGGCGCCCGGCGTCGCGGCGGCGAGGAAGTCGCGCGGCTCGCTCGCGAAGTACTGATCGAGCGCCTCGGCCTGCCACGCGCGAAGTCGATCGGCGGTGCCGCGAGCGGCCCGCTCGGGGAACGACGGAGAGAGATGCTCGGCCGCGAAGGTGCCCACGTGGGGTGCGGGGCGGTCGGTCGGTCTCACTCGACCCGATGCTAGTCGAGGCTGCCGACATCGTCGGTCGACAGGGCCGAGCGCCGGCGCCGCTCGCCCGGAGAGAGCAGCGACGCGCGCGTGAGAGCGCCGCGCCCGAAGCGCGCCGCGACCGCGTCGGCGGTCGTCTCGGCCTCGCGCCAGGGCTCGTCGTCGTCCCAGAGCCCGCGCGCGACCGACCCGGCCGGCAGCAGGTTCTCGGCGCGTACGCCGATGAGGCGGATGCCCGTGCCCGCCGGCCTCGCCTCGGCGAGCAGCGCCCGCGCTTCCTTCGAGAGCCGCTCGGCCACGTCGCTCGGCTCGGCGAGCGTGCGCGAGCGCGTGATGGTGCGGAAGTCGCCGAAGCGCAGCTTGAGCGCGACCGTGCGCGTCACCCAGCCGCCACGTCGCAGGCGCTCGGCGACGCGCGTCGACAGGCGCAGGAGTTCGCGGTCGAGCGCCGCCGGGTCGCGCACGTCGCGCTCGAAGGTCACCTCGTGCCCGATCGACTTCTCGTCGCGCTCGGGCGTGACCGCCCGACGGTCGCGGCCCCACGCGAGCTCGTGCAGTCGCACGGCGCCCGCCTCGCCGATCGCCGACCGCAATGAGTCGAGGGGCGTCTGCGCGAGGTCGCCGATCGTGCGCAGCCCGAGCCGCGCGAGGCGCTCCTCGGTCGACGCGCCGACACCCCAGAGCGCGGTGATCGGCTGGGGGTGCAGGAAGGCGAGGGTGTCGGCCGCGGGCACGATGAGGAGGCCGTCGGGCTTCGAGCGGCTCGAGGCGAGTTTCGCGACGAACTTGGTCGCCGCCGCCCCGACGGAGGCGGTGAGCCCCGTCTCGCGTCGGATGCGCTCGCGCAGCTGCGTCGCGATCGCGAACGGCGGACCGAAGAGCGGCACCGACCCGCGCACGTCGAGGAAGGCCTCGTCGATGGAGAGCGTCTCGACGAGCGGCGTCACGTCGCCGAGAATGCGCATGACCTCGCGCGAGAAGTGGGTGTAGCGGTCGTAGTGCGGCTCGAGCACGATCGCGTTCGGGCACCGCCGCAGCGCGATCGCCATGGGCATCGCCGAGTTCACGCCGTAGCGGCGGGCTTCGTAGGTCGCGGCGGTCACGACCGAGCGGGCCCCGCGATGCCCGACGATGACGGGCTTGCCGCGCAGCTCGGGTCGCTCGAGCAGCTCGACAGAGGCGAAGAAGGCGTCCATGTCGAGGTGCAGGATGCCCGCGCTCGTGTCAGCGGTAGGAGAGGCGGTGACCTGCCGCCCGCTGCCGTCCTGCTTGCTCACGTCAGCATCCTCGCACCGACCACCGACGGCACGACAACGACGCCATCGACCGCTCATGGCCGAGCACGACGACGGGGACGGGTCGCCGAAGCGATCCGCCCCCGTGAGCGTCAGTGGTCGTGACTATGCGCGACGACCGCGGCGACCCACGATGGCGCCGTAGATCAGGAGCACGATGATGGCGCCGCCGATGGCGAGCAGCCAGGTGCTGAGGTCGAAGAACTCCTCGAGACCCGTGCCGAAGAGCACGCTGCCGAGCCACCCGCCGAGGAGGGCGCCGAGAACGCCGAGCACGAGCGTCATGAGCCAGCCGATGTTCTGCTTGCCCGGGATGATGAGCTTCGCGATGGCGCCGGCGATGAGGCCGAGGAGGATGAAAGCGAGGAAACCCATGGGATTGTCCTTTCGTTGGGGCTGAGAGCCAGGTGCCTCTCAGCCTTCGTTCGAACGACTCGGTGGAATCGCTCGGCCAGCAGTCAAGCACACCCCCCGTTCGGGGGCGGCCAGACGCTCAGGCCGCTCTCAGGTTCTCGCATCTGGCACTCTGGGAGCATGTCTCAGCTCCACCCCTGGTCGCGCTACGTCGCGATCGGCGACTCGTTCACCGAGGGCATCGGCGATCCCGAGCCCCACTCCCCCGGCGGCCACCGCGGCTGGGCCGATCGCGTCGCCGAGCAGCTCGGCGCTCGCACCGACGACTTCGCCTACGCCAACCTCGCCATCCGTGGCCGCCTGCTGCAGCAGATCATCGACGAGCAGCTCGAGCCCGCTCTCGCCCTGCGCCCCGACCTCGTCACGATCTCGGCGGGCGGCAACGACATCATCCGCCCCGGCACCGATCCCGATGAGGTCGCGCTGCGCTTCGAGCGCGCGATCGAGAGGCTCGGAGCGCAGGGCGCCACGATCGTCATGTTCACCGGGCCCGACATCGGCATGACGCCCGTGCTGCGGCGCGTGCGCGGCAAGGTCGCGATCTACAACGAGAACCTGCGCGCGATCGCCTCGCGGCACGACGCGCTCGTCGTCGACATGTGGGCGCTGCGTGAGCTGCAGGATCCGCGCATGTGGGACCCGGATCGCCTGCACTTCTCGCCGCTCGGCCACCACACGATCGCGCGCGCGACGCTCACGACGCTCGGCGTCGAGCACGACCTCGAGCCGCTGCGACCCGAGCCGCTGCCGTCGCGCACGTGGCGCGAGGCGCGCGTGCACGACATCGGCTGGGCGCGCGAGTACCTCGTGCCGTGGGTCGTGAGGCGCATCCGCCATCAGTCGTCGGGCGACCGCATCACGGCCAAGCGGCCCCAGCCGCTGCACCCTCGGGGCTGACCCGAGCCGCTGCCGTCGCGCCGGTCGACGAGACCGCTCAGTCGACGAGACCGCTCAGTCGACGAGGCCGCTCAGTCGACGAGGCCCGCCTCACGCAGCGGCCTCAGCAGTCGCCACCCGAGGTCTGGCCCGTCGATCGCGCCGCTCCACTCGAGCGGAACCCGCACCTGCTCGTCGCCGAGCTGCACGACCATGCTCGGCGCGTCCGGGGTCGACCCTGCCCGAATCGTCGGGGTCGGCACGAACGACTGGCTGACCGCGTCTCCCCACACGACCGCGCTGGCGGCGTCGGCGGTGCGCAGCTCCGCCTCGTCGCCCCACGGCGCGCGCCAGCGGGCGACCACCTCGCCCGCGGTGGCGAGCTCGATGTTGCGATAGTCGTCGATCACGCTCAGCAGCAGTCCTCGCGCGTCGGCGGCCGCCTGCGCGTGCACGTCGGCGCCGAGCACGACACCGACGACATCGACGATCTCGCCGCCGATCTCGGCTCGGCCCGAGAAGAGCAGGCAGGCGCCGGCGTCGAACGTCGTTCCGGTCTTGAGCCCCGTGATGCCGTCGAGCCCGAGGGCCGTGTTGCGGTTCTCGAAGGCTCCGACTCCGGGCACGTCGATGCGCTGCTGCGCGACCGATTCGGCGACGGCGGGGTTCGCGATGGCGAGTCGACCGAGCTCGAGCAGCGCGCGCGGTGATGCCGCGCTCTCGGACGAGAATCCCGTCGCGTCGGCGACCCGCAGATTCTCGATGCCCTGGCGCGCGATCCACTCGTTCGCCGCGACGACATAGGCGTCGAGCGAGCCGAAGGCCCAGATCGCGAGCGTGTCGGCGTAGTTGTTGGCTGACCAGACCAGCATCAGATCGATGATCTGCCGCTGCGTCAGCTCGAGTCCGGGCTCGGCGGGGGCGATCGACCCGTTGATCGCGAGGTACTGCTCGTCGAGGGCACCGGCCGCCGCGTCGAGGGTGATCGTCGGGCCCGACTCGCCGGCGCCGAGCGGCGCCTGCTCGAGCACGACGAGCGCGGTGACGACCTTCGTGATCGAGGCGATGGGCCGCACGGTGTCGACGTCGGTGCCCGCGTAGACCTCGCCAGGCTCGTCGAGCGGCCCGACGGCCGAGGCTCCGTACCCGGGAAGCGTGACCGTCTCGATGGGCGTCGCGACACTGGCGCGCTCGAGCGCCCGCCCGTCGATCGCCGGCAGCGGAGCGAGCAGCGCGAGCGTCGTGTAGAGGCCCGTCGCCGAGACGAGAACGCCGGTGGTGATCCCCGCGGTGAGGGCGAGGGTTCGACGACGCACTCCGTCAGTCTACGAAGCGTCGGATGCTCGACTCACGCCGACGCGCGCCAGACCACCTCGGTCTCGAGCACGACTCCCCCGTCGCCGCGCGTGCCGCCCGACGCGATCTGCTCGAGCACGAGCTCGGCGGCACGGGCCCCGAGGCTTGCCGCGGGCTGCCGCACGGTCGACAGCAGCGGCTGGCTGCGCAGCGCCCAGGCGGAGTCGTCGAAGCCGACGATGCCCACGTCCTCGGGCACGCGACGACCCCGGGCGCGCAGCACGTCGATGGCACCGGCCGCGACCGCATCCGAGGCGGCGAAGACTCCGTCGATCTCGGGCTCGCGCTCGAGCAGCTCGGTCATGCCCGCGACGCCGGCATCGAACGAGTAGAACGACTGCCGTGAGACGAGTCGCTCGTCGAAGGCGTCGCCCAGGGCATCCTGGAAGCCGGCGAGGCGATCGCGACCGGAGTCGCGGTCGAGACCCGCCGCGATCATGCCGATGCGGCGGCGGCCGGTCGCGGCGAGCCGCTCGGAAATCTGCTGCGCGGCGCCACGGTTGTCGATGCCGACCCAGGGAAGCCGTGGCTCGTTGTCGGGGCGGCCGATCATGACGGCGGGCAGGCGCAGGTCGGCGATGGCCTTCGAGATCGGGTCGCCCTCGCGCGCCGAGACGATGATGGCGCCGTCGACGAAGCCGCCGCCGACGTAGCCGCTCACGCGCTCGGAGTCGCGCTCGGTCTCGATGACGAGCGTCACGAGCTGGTAGTCGGCGGCCGAGAGCGCGCCGTTCGTGCCGAGCAGGATGTTGCCGATGTTGGGGTCGTCCACGAAGACCGAGTGCGGCTCGTGGACGATGAGGGCGATGGCGCCGGACGACTGCCTGGCCAGGTTGCGCGCGGCTGTGTTGCGCACGTAGCCGACCTTCGCGATGGCCGCCTCGATGGCGTGTCGCGCGGCCTCCGAGACGTACGGCTCGCCATTGAGGACGCGCGAGACGGTGCCGCGCGAGACGCCCGCTTCGGCCGCCACGTCGAAGATCGTGGCGCGCTTGGGGCGCGACGGCGGCGGGGTCATTTCGCCAGTGTAGCCACGCGCGACACGCCGGAACGCGCGGCGCATCGTTGACACTCCGACGCGGACGTGCCTATTCTGTGCACGCTCCCAGAAATCTTCCGGGCGATCGTCACAGGCCACTCTGTGCACGCTCCCAGATTCCTCGAGCGACAACGACGTTGACGATGGAACAGGACGGTCCGTGAGCCTCACCCCCGCACTCCCCCGCACGGCCCCGGCCGCTCTCGTGCCCGGCTGGCCGACGCGGTCGATCGTGCTGGGGTGCGACTACAACCCCGAGCAGTGGGGTCGCGAGGTCTGGCGCGAGGATGTTCGACTCATGACCGAGCTCGGCATCGACCTCGTCGCGATCAACATCTTCGGCTGGGCGCACCTCGAGCCTCGCGACGGCGAGTTCGACTTCGACGGGCTCGACGAGATCATCGGCCTCCTGCACGAGGCGGGCATCCGCATCAATCTCGGAACGGGCACCGCCTCGCCGCCGCCGTGGCTCACGCGACTGCACCCCGAGATCCTGCCGCGCGACAAGAGCGGCGTCATCGCCTACCCGGGTGGCCGCCAGGCCTGGTGCCCGAGCTCGCCCGTGTACCGCGAGCGCTCGCTCGCCCTCGTCGAGCGCGTCGCGACGCGTTACGGCCAGCACCCCGCGATCGCGCTCTGGCACGTGAGCAACGAGCTCGGCTGCCACAACGTCTACTGCTACTGCGATGTCTCGGCGGCGGCGTTCCGCGGCTGGCTCGAGGCCCGCTACGGCACGATCGAGGCCCTCAACACCGCATGGGGAACCTCGTTCTGGAGCCAGCGCTACAGCGAGTGGGCCGACATCCTGCCCCCGCGCACGACGCTCTCGGCCGGCAACCCGGCTCAGCTGCTCGACTTCCAGCGCTTCTCCTCTGACGAGCAGCTCGCGCAGTACCGTGCCGAGGCCGCGGTCATCCGTCGCGCGTCGTCGGCGCCCGTCACGACGAACCTCATGGTCACCGACCACATCTCGGCGCTCGACTACTGGAGCTGGACGGACGACCTCGACCTCGTCGCCAACGACCACTACCTCGACCACCGCCTCGCCGACCCGATCGCCGAGCTCGCCTTCAGCGCCGACCTCACGCGCGGCCTCGCCGGCGGCGCCCCGTGGATGCTCATGGAGACCTCGACGAGCGCCGTCAGCTGGCAGCCCGTCAACCACGCGAAGCGCGAGGGCGAACTCGCTCGCACCGCGGTCGGCCACGTCGCGCGCGGCGCCGACTCGGTGTGCTTCTTCCAGTGGCGCGCCTCGCAGCGCGGCGCCGAGAAGTTCCACTCCGCGCTGCTCCCCCATGCCGGAGCGACTGGCCCGGCCTGGCAGCAGAGCGTCGAGCTCTCGGCTCTGCTCGACCGTCTCGAGCCCGTCGTCGGCACGCGCGTCGAGGCGCGCGCCGCCATGGTCGTCGGCTTCGACGCCCGCTGGGCCGCCGAGGTCGACACCCACCCCAGCCAGCTGCTGCGCTATCTGCCCGAGGCCCGCCGCTACCACGCGGCGCTGCGCGCGCTCGGCGTCACGGTCGACATGGTGCGCCCCGGCGACGCTCTCGAGGGCTACGACCTCGTCGTCGTCCCCACCCTCTACGCGGCATCGGATGCTGCTGCCGACGCGATCGATCGGGCCGCGTCGAGCGGCGCCACGGTGCTCATCACTCCCTTCACCGGCATCGCCGACGACGAGGCCGCGATCCGCCTCGGCGGCTACCCGGGAGCCTTTCGCGAGCTGCTCGGCCTCGTCATCGACGAGCTACGCCCGCTCGCCGCCGGCGAGACCGTCACGCTCGACAGCGGTGCGACGGGCGTCGTCTGGAGCGAGGCGCTGCGCGCCGAGCGCGCCGAGGTGCTCGATCGCTTCGCGACCTGTCTCTTATACACATCTCGCAGGGGATAGTCAGATGACGCTGCCGACGATA
>JAOASR010000007.1:10668-21548 GCA_030158585.1 Microcella sp. | reverse complement strand
TTCATCGACAACATCTTCCGCTTCACGCAGGCCGGCTCGGAGGTCTCGACCCTCCTTGGCCGCATGCCCTCCGCGGTGGGCTACCAGCCCAACCTCGCCGACGAGATGGGCATCCTGCAGGAGCGCATCACCTCGACGCGCGGTCACTCGATCACCTCGCTGCAGGCGATCTACGTTCCCGCCGACGACTACACCGACCCGGCCCCGGCCACGACGTTCGCGCACCTCGACGCCACGACCGAGCTCAGCCGTGAGATCGCGTCGAAGGGTCTGTACCCGGCCGTCGACCCGCTGACCTCGACCTCGCGCATCCTCGACCCCCGCTACTTGGGCGAGGATCACTACCGCGTCGCCACGACGGTCAAGGCGATCCTGCAGAAGAACAAGGAGCTGCAGGAGATCATCGCCATCCTCGGTGTCGACGAGCTCAGCGAGGAGGACAAGATCACGGTGTCGCGTGCGCGCCGTATCCAGCAGTTTCTCTCGCAGAACACCTACATGGCCAAGAAGTTCACGGGCGTCGAGGGTTCGACCGTTCCGCTCAAGGAGACGATCGAGTCGTTCGACGCGATCGCCAAGGGCGAGTTCGACCACGTGGCCGAGCAGGCCTTCTTCAACGTCGGCGCGATCAGCGACGTCGAAGAGAAGTGGGCGCAGATCCAGAAGGAGAACGGCTGATCATGGCCGAGCTCTCCGTGAGCGTCGTCTCGGCCGACCGCGAGGTCTGGTCGGGCGCCGCGAAGCAGATCGTCGCTCGCACCACCGAGGGCGAGATCGGCATTCTGCCCGGTCACGAGCCTCTGCTGGGCATCCTCAGCGCGGGCGAGGTGCGCATCACTCCGGTGAGCGGCGCCCCTCTCGTGGCCCGAGCGGAGGACGGCTTCCTCTCGGTCGAGAACAACACCGTGACGATCGTCGCGGGCCAGGCCGAGCTCGTCTCCTGACGTGACGGCCCCTGACGCCCGTGAGGGCGTCGGGCCGGGCGGGGGCGCGTCGTGACGACGCTGATCCTTCCGCCCTCCGAGACCAAGCGCGACGGCGGAGCCGCGGGATCCTCTCTGGATCTCGCGGCTCTGTCGTTTCCGCAGGCGACGGATGCCCGGCGCAGCCTCCTCGACGCTCTCGACGTCCTCCTCGCTGGAGCAGACGCCGACGCCGCGCGCGCCCTCAAGCTCGGCGCGAAGGCCGCGACGACGGAGCTCGCTCGCGCCCGTGCGGTGCGCTCGAGCCCCACGATGCCGGCCCTCGACCGCTACACGGGAGTGCTCTACGACGCGCTCGATGCGCCGACCCTGTCGAGCGCTGCCCGGGCCCGGGCCGAGCGCCACGTCGTCGTGCACTCGGCCCTGGTCGGCATCCTCGGCGCGGTCGACCCGATCCCTGCCTATCGCCTCTCGCACGACAGCCGAGTGCCCGGCGTGACGCTCAAGAGGCACTGGGCGCCCGTGCTCGCGCCGGTCGTCGAGGCGCTGCCCGGCCCCATCCTCGACCTCCGCTCGGAGGGCTACGCGGCTCTCGGTCCGCTGCCGCAGCGCGACGACGCTCTGTTCGTGCGCGTCGTCTCGATCGGCGACGACGGCGTGGCCCGCGCGCTCAATCACTTCAACAAGAAGGGCAAGGGCGCGTTCGTGCGCGCGCTGCTCGAGCACGGTCCTGTGCCCGACTCCCTCGAGGACGTCATGGCCGTCGCCACGCAGCTCGGGTGGCCGTTGCGGCCAGGTGCTCCGGGCGAGCTCGAGCTCGTCGTCCCCGCGACGCTCGACGGCTTCGCGAACCGCTGAGCCCGCTCTGCCCGCTCAACCCGCGCGCCAGCACCCCTCGAGGTGGTCGTCGACGAGCCCGGCCGACTGCATGAGGGCGTAGGCGGTCGTCGGGCCGACGAAGCGCCATCCGCGCGCCTTGAGCGTTTGCGCGAGAGCGATCGACTCGGGCGTCGTGGCGGGCACGTCGGCGAGTGCCGACGGTCGGGGTCGGGGCGGAGCCGGGGCGTGCGACCAGATGAGCGCGTCGAGGGCACCGGGCTCGTCGGCGAGCCACGGAGCGAGGATGCGCGCGTTCGCGATCGTGGCGTCGATCTTCGCGCGATTGCGGATGATGCCGGGGTCGCCGAGCAGCCGTTCGACGTCGGCATCGCCGAACGACGCGACCGCCGCGGGCTCGAACCCGGCGAAGGCGGAACGGAACCCCTCGCGACGACGCAGGATCGTGAGCCACGAGAGCCCTGACTGGAACGCCTCGAGCGAGAGCTTCTCGAACAGTGGGCGGTCGCCGTGCAGCGGTCGACCCCACTCCTCGTCGTGATAGCGGACGTACTCCGTGTCGGCGCCGACCCAGCCGCACCGCGGTCGGCCGTCATCGCCCGTGACGACATCGGTGCGCACGGCCATCAGCGGTGCGCGATGCCCTCGTGGTCGAGCAGCCACACCTTGGTCGGCACGCCGAGCCCGGCGCTGTAGCCGGTGATGCGGCGGTCGCTCGCGAGCACGCGGTGACACGGCACGAGGAGCGGCACGGGGTTGGCGCCGACGGCTCCACCGACGGCGCGACCGGCCGTCGCGCGGCCGGTCGCGATGCCGAGCTCGCCGTAGCTGCGCACCTCGCCGAAGGGGATCTGATCGAGCTCTGCCCAAATGGCGCGCTGGAAGACCGTGCCGCCGAGCCTGACGGGCACGTCGAACTCGCGCCGCTCGCCGGCGAAGTACCCGCGCAGCTGCGCTGCGGCGGTCTCGAGCACCGCGGTGGGAGCATCCGCCCCCTCGCCCGACCGGAAGCCCTCTGCCGACTCGATCTCGAGAAGCCTCACAGCGTCATCGTCGCCGAGGAGGAGGATGCGGCCGAGAGGCGAGTCGACGACGAGCCGGCCCGCCGTGGTCGGGCCGGCAGCGGCCGGCGCGGGCGGGGCGGCGGGGGCGGTGATGCTCGTCATAGCGCCAGGCTAATCGCCCGAGGCATCCCCGACCGGCGGGAATCGGACGCGGGGGAGAGACCGCCGCCGTACCGGACGGGGGAGGAGCGGCGACGCGCGCTCAGCGCGCCTGCGACAGGATGGAGGCATGAGCGAGATGACCTACCGCACCCTCGGCCGCAGCGGCCTCCGCGTCTCGAGCATCGGGCTCGGCTGCAACAACTTCGGGCGCCCCGGCAGCGCGACCGAGACCCAGGAGGGCACCACCCGCGTGCTGCACGCCGCGCTCGACCACGGCATCACGCTGCTCGACGGCGCCGACATCTACGGCTACGCCTACGGCCGCAGCGAGACGATGATGGGCGAGGCGCTCAGGGGCCGCCGCGACGAGGTCGTGCTCGCGACGAAGTTCGGCCACGCCGACTACGACAGCCCCATCCCGCACTGGGGGGCGAAGGGCTCGCGCCGCTACATCCGCCTCGCGGTCGAGGGCAGTCTGCGGCGACTGCAGACCGACTGGATCGACCTCTACCAGTTCCACACCCCCGACCCCGCGACCCCGATCGACGAGACGCTCGCGGCGCTCGACGAGCTCGTCGACGAGGGCAAGATCCGCTACTTCGGGCACTCGAACTTCGCGGCGTGGCAGCTCGTCGAGGCCGACCTGCTCGCCGAGCTGCACGGCCACGAGCGCTTCATCTCGGCACAGAACGAATACAGCCTGCTGACCCGCGGCGCCGACCGCGAGCTGCTGCCGGCAGCCGCGGCCCGCGGCGTCGGCGTGCTGCCGTACTTCCCGCTCTACAACGGCCTCTTCACGGGCAAGTTCACGCGCGACGGGGGCCCCGCCGACTCGCGCATCATGCGCCAGCGCCCGCACCTCGTCGAGAACGCCCCGTGGGACCGCATCGAGGCCTACGCGGCCTTCTGCGCCGAGCGCGGCGTCGGGATGCTCGAGGCCACGGTCGCGTGGCTGCTGCGCCGCCCGGCCATCGCGAGCGTCATCGCGGGTGCCACCAGACCCGAGCAGATCGCCCAGAACGCGGCAGCGGCGGATGCGTGGCAGCCCACCGCCGACGACCTCGCCGAGATCGAGCGGATCTTCCCGACGAACGACGTGCTCACGAGCTACTGAGCGCGGCCCGGTCAGCCCCGACGCTCAGCCCTCGGTGGGCGCCTCGACGCTCTCGCCCTCTTCGATCGGCATGAGGTCGACGTTGATCGAGCGGTTGAGGTCGTCGGCCTCGGCGTTGAGGCGCTCGAGCTCGTCGAGCTTGGCGTTGAAGTCGGCGATGAGCGCGTTCGTCGCGGCGAGGCGCGCATCGAGCTCCTGCTGGCGAGCGATGAGAGCGTCGCGGTCGCGCAGGAACACCGACTGCGCTCGGTAGCCGCCCGGCTCGGCGGCGCGTTGGTTGAACGTCGTGATGTCGGCCTCGAGCGCCGCGGCGTCGATCGTGTAGGCGGACTGCTCGGCGTCGATGCGGTCGCCGAGCGCGGTCAGCTCGTCGCTGAGCGTCGTGAGCCGGGCCTCGAGCTCGGCGAAGACCGCGATCACCTGCGCGTTGAGTGCGGTGACGGCGCTGCGGTCGGCGAAGAAGCGCGTGTAGTGCTCCTCGAGTGCGGCCGGGATGCTCGCGATCTCGCTGCCGATGATCGCGTACAGCTCGGGAACCCGCGAGCGCGGGTCGACCTCCTCGTACGCGGCGATGCGCTCGACGAGCTCGTGCTCGGGTCCGAGCGCGGCGAAGGCCTCTTCGAGCAGCGGGGTGAGAGCATCCTGCTCGCTCGCCGGCAGGCGATCCCACGCGGCATGCAGCATCTCGTGGGCCGCGACGACCGGTTCGAGGCCCGCGAGCTCGGGGTTCTCGACGTCGTAGAGGTAGATGCGGCCGTCGGCGAGCGTGTAGCACCCGAGAACCCCGATGCCGGGCTCATCGGAGGAGCAGACGTCGTCGAAGCGCTCGGCTGCGACGATGCGCGTGAAGCTCGCGTGCAGCAGGGCCGTGCCCTCGTCGCTGAGCCCCGCCGCTGCGGCGTAGGAGGCGACCTCGGGGTCGATATCGGTCGTGAGCACGGTCACACGATCGGCGATGATGCGCGGGTTCGCCGCCGCCCAGCCAGCGCCGGCGATGACGACTCCCTGAGCGGCGATCGCGACCACGGCGAGGCCGAGAAGGATGCCCCGGCCCCAGCGCGCGCGCCGGCGACGTCGATGCGCGGGCGCGGTGTGACTCACGCTCCCCACGGTACCGGCGGGGTCGACCTCAGCTCGCGAGGACGGCCATCGCGGCGTTGAGTGTCGTGGCGTAGAGCACCCAGAGCCAGTAGGGCACGAGCAGGGCGGCACCCGCGCGCGTCACGTCGCCCACGCGGATGATCGTGGCGAGCACCGCGAAGTCGAGGGCGACGATGATTGCGAGGGCGATCCACAGTCCAGGCCCGCCGATGAGGGCGCCGAGCCCGAAGAAGACCGGGCTCCACACCGCGTTCAGGGCGAGCTGCACGCCGTAGGCCGTGAGGGCGCGTGAGCGCAGGGTCGAGGCCGGCCGACGCCAGACGAGCCACGCGGCGATCGACATCGAGATGTAGAGGGCCGTCCAGACCGGGCCGAAGATCGCGTTCGGCGGCGTCCACATGGGCTTCGCGGCGTCGGCGTACCAGCCGTCGATGGCGGGCTGCGAGATCGCCGCACCGACCGCGCCGATGACGAGGGCGAGGCCGAGGAAGCCGAGGAGAACGAGCCCCGAGCGGAGGGCGGAGCGGTCGGCGACGCTGGCCGTCGTCGTGCCGGTCGCCGTGCGCATCTCGGTCATCCCGCCTCCTTCCGCATCGCAGAGTAGGGGCGGATGCTCCGAGCCTCCTGCGCGTGGGCTGGGCAGGAGCGGATGGCTCGCTCGCGCAGAGAACCGCGGGCGGGGTCAGTGACCGACGAGCGGCGCCATCGCGCGAGCGATGAGCGAGGGGCGACCGGTGAGGCGCTCCTCGAGATCGGCGCCCGTCATGGCGACGAGGCCGGCGTTCGCGCCCAGGAACCGCAGGGGCTCCGGCTCCCACGAGGGCGACCTGTGCCCGACCCACGGCAGGTGCGTGAGCTCGGTGTCGGCGCCCGTGACGAGGTCGGCGAGCGTGCGCCCCGCAAGGTTCGTGGTCGCGAGCCCGTCGCCGACGTAGCCGCCCGCCGATCCGAGGCCCGTCGCGGGGTCATAGGCGACGCTCGCGTGCCAGTCGCGCGGCACGCCGAGCGGCCCACCCCACGAGTGGCTCACCTGCAGCTCGGGCAGCTGCGGGAACAGCTCCTGCACCGTGCGGCGCAAGTGGTCGAAGACCCGCTGCACGCGGTCGTACTCGGGCCTCACGGCGCTGCCGAAGTGGTACCGGGCGCCGCGTCCGCCGAACGCGATGCGGTCATCGGCCGTGCGCTGGCCGTAGATCACGAGGTGCCGGCCGTCGGCGAACGTCTGGCCGTGCTCGAGCCCGATCTCATCCCAGACCTCGGCCGGCAGCGGCTCGGTCGCGATCATGAGCGAATACAGCGGCAGGATGCCGCGGCGCGACTGCGCGACCGTCGCCCCGTACCCCTCGAGCGCTGCGATCACGTGGCGAGCCCGCACGCGGCCCCGAGTCGTCTCGACGACCCCCGGCGCCCACGAGGTGACCTCGGTGCCCTCGAAGATCGTCGCGCCGCGGCTCTCGACGACGCGGGCGAGCGAGCGCGTGAGGCGCGCAGGGTGCACACGTGCGCACGCCGGGTCGTAGACGGCGCCGCGGGCGGCCGAGGCGCGCACGCGCTCGGGGCCCCAGAGCTCGAGGGCGTCGGTGCCGAAGGCCCGCGCCCGCTCGACCTCGGCGCGAGCATCCGCCCACTGGGTGTCGGAGCGCGCGAAGACGACGGTGCCGCCCTTGACGTAGTGCGCGTCGATGCCCTCGGCCTCGATCGCGCGACCGACCTCGTCGACGGTGTCGACCATCGCGCGGCGCATCGCGACGGCGGCGGCGCGGCCGTGGGTGTGCGCGAGCGACTCGGCCGAGCGCGGGAAGAGCGCCGAGACCCAGCCGCCGTTGCGGCCCGAGGCGCCGAAGCCCGCGATGCGCTTCTCGAGCAGCACGATGCGCAGGCTCGGGTCGCGCTTCTGCAGCTCGTACGCCGTCCAGAGTCCGGTGAGCCCTGCGCCGATGATCGCGACGTCGGCGTCGAGGTCGCCCGGCAGCGACGGGCGCGGCGACAGATCATCGCCGGCCGTCGCGTGCCAGAAGCTGAGGCCCGTGTAGTGCTCCGCCGAGTGATCGGCGGCGCGAAGGTCTAGAGGCGCGTCCACGCCTCGGTCAGCACCTTCCGCAGGATGCCCTCGATCTCGTCGAACTCGGCGGGGCCGATCGTGAGCGGGGGAGCGAGCTGGATGACGGGGTCTCCGCGGTCGTCGGCGCGGCAGTAGAGCCCCGCGTCGAACAGTGCCTTCGAGAGGAAGCCGCGCAGCAGGCGCTCGGCCTCGTCGTCGGAGAAGGTCTCCTTCGTCTCCTTGTTCTTCACGAGCTCGATGCCGAAGAAGTAGCCCTCGCCGCGCACGTCGCCGACGATAGGCAGATCCTTGAGGCGCTCGAGCGCGGCACGGAACTTCGGCGAGTTCTCGCGCACGTTCTCGAGGATGCCCTCCTCCTCCATGATGTTGAGGTTCTCGAGGGCGACCGCGGCCGAGACCGGATGCCCGGCGAAGGTGTAGCCGTGGTAGAACGCCGTCTGCCCGTGCTTGAAGGGCTCGTAGAGGCGGTCGCTCACGATCATCGCGCCCAGCGGCGAGTAGCCGCTCGTCAGGCCCTTCGCGCTCGTGATGATGTCGGGCACGTAGCCGAGCGCGGTGCAGGCGAACATCTCGCCGATGCGGCCGTAGGCGCAGATGACCTCGTCGCTCACGAGCAGCACGTCGTACTTGTCGCAGATCTCGCGCACGCGAGTGAAGTAGCCGGGGGGCGGCGGGAAGCAGCCGCCCGAGTTCTGCACGGGCTCGAGGAAGACCGCGGCGACGGTGTCGGGGCCCTCGAAGAGGATGGCCTCCTCGATGCGGTTGGCGGCCCACTGGCCGAACTCCTCGAGCGAGCCGTGGAAGCCCATCTCCTCCGCGCGGTAGTAGTTGGTGTTCGGCACGCGGAAGCCGCCGGGCGTGAGCGGCTCGAACATCTCCTTCATGCCGGGGATGCCCGTGATCGCGAGGGCGCCCTGAGGGGTGCCGTGGTAGGCGATCGCGCGCGAGATGACCTTGTGCTTCATGGGCTTGCCGGTGAGCTTGAAGTACTGCTTCGCGAGCTTCCAGGCCGACTCGACGGCCTCGCCGCCGCCCGTCGTGAAGAACACGCGGTTGAGGTCGCCCGGCGCGTAGTCGGCGAGGCGGTCGGCGAGCTCGATAGCCGTGGGGTGCGCGTACGACCAGAGCGGGAAGAACGCGAGCTCCTCGGCCTGCTTGCGCGCCGCTTCGGCGAGGCGCTCGCGGCCGTGGCCGACCTGCACGACGAAGAGGCCCGAGAGGCCGTCGATGTACTTGTTGCCGTGGGAGTCGTAGACGTGGTGGCCCTCGCCGCGCACGATGATCGGCACGCCGGCGCCCGATTCCATGCCCGACTGGCGGGCGAAGTGCATCCAGAGGTGGTCTTTCGCCTTCTGCTGCAGCTCGGCTTCGCGGGCGTCGCCGATCGCGCCGGGGAGCGGACCGCTCGGCGCCGCCGCGTGGGCGTCGTGCACCTCGTGGTGCTCGGTGGTCTCGGTCTTCTTCTTGTTGCGGGTGAAGAGTGTCATCGTGTTCCCCAGTTGTAGAACTGCTTCAGCAGTCGTAGATAGACGAAGGTCTCAGTGCTCTGAACGCCGTCGATGCCGCGGATCTTCTTGTTGAGAAGCTCGATGAGGTCGTCGTCGTTCTCGCAGACGACCTCGGCCATGATGTCGAAGCTCCCGGCGGTGAGCACGACGTAGTCGACCGCCGGGATGCGCGAGAGCGTCTCGGCGACCGATGTCGTGTCGCCCGAGACGCGGATGCCGATCATGGCCTGGCGGTAGAAGCCGAGCTGCATCGGATCCGTCACCGCGACGACCTGCATGACGCCCGACTCGGTGAGCTTCTGCACGCGCTGGCGCACGGCCGCCTCACTGAGGCCGACGGCCTTGCCGATCTCGGCGTAGGAGCGACGGCCGTCGTCCTGCAGCTGCTCGATGATGGCCTTCGAGACATCATCGAGCTGCACGGGCTTGGAACGGGCTGCCATGACGCGATTCTGTCAGTGATCGTCGCCTTTCACAAGTGAATCCGTACCGTGAAGCCGATTCGCGCGACGGAATCCGTCGTCTTCGGCATGGAAAACCGTGCTGCAGAGCGCTACAGTTCCCGCATGAGCATTCCTGTCCTCCAGAACGTCGTCGACGGCCGCAGCGTGGCGAGCCGCTCCGACGAGGCCATCGACCTCATCGACCCCGCGACCGAAGAGGTCTACGCGAGGGCTCCCATCAGCACGCCGGAGGAGATCGACGAGGCCTACCGCGCCGCCGACCGCGCCTTCCAGCACTGGGGTCGCACGGCCCCCTCCGAGCGTCAGCTCGCCCTCTTCCGGCTCGCCGACGCCCTCGCCGACCGTGCCGACGAGTTCGCCGACCTCGAGTCGCAGGACACGGGAAAGCCCCGCGCGAGCCTCGTCGCCGACGAGATCGACCAGTCCGTCGACCAGCTCCGCTTCTTCGCCGGCGCCGCACGCGACCTCAACGGCCGCTCGGCGGGCGAGTACCTCGCCGGCCACACCTCGTACGTGCGTCGCGAGCCCATCGGCGTCATCGGCCAGGTCACGCCCTGGAACTATCCGCTCAACATGGCGATCTGGAAGATCGCCCCCGCGATCGCGGCGGGCAACACGGTCGTGCTCAAGCCGTCAGACACGACTCCGCTCTCGACGCTCAGGCTCGCCGAGCTCGCCGCCGAGTTCCTGCCCGCGGGCGTGCTCAACGTCGTGACGGGCGACCGCACGACGGGTGCGGCCCTGCTGCAGCATCCGACGCCTCAGATGGTGGCCATCACCGGATCGGTGCGCGCGGGCATGGAGGTCGCCCGCTCGGCCGCGAGCGATCTCAAGCGCGTGCACCTCGAGCTCGGCGGCAAGGCGCCCGCTCTCGTCTTCGCCGACGCCGACCCGGAGAAGGTCGCCGAGGGTCTCGTGCTCGCCGGGTACTTCAACGGCGGCCAGGACTGCACGGCCGCCACGCGCGTCATCGTGCACGAGTCGATTCACGACGAGGTCGTCGCGGCGCTCGCCGCTCGCGCGCGCTCGCACGGCCGCACGGGCGCGCCGCACGAGGAGGGCATCCTCTACGGCGCGCTCAACAACGCCGCGCAGCTCGAGCGCGTGAGCGGCGTCGTCGACCGACTGCCGAGCCACGCCGAGATCGTCACGGGCGGTCGGCGCCAGGGCGAGAAGGGCTACTTCTTCGAGGCCACGATCGTCACGGGCATGCGCCAGGACGACGAGGCGGTGCAGGAGGAGATCTTCGGCCCCGTGCTCACGGTGCAGACGTTCCGCGACGAGGCCGAGGCGCTCGCGATGGCGAACGGCGTCAAGTACGCGCTTGCGGCGTCGGTCTGGACCAACGATCACGCCCGCGCGATGCGCCTGAGCCGCGACCTCGACTTTGGGTGCGTCTGGGTCAACACGCACATTCCCTTCGTCTCGGACATGCCGCACGGCGGCTTCAAGCACTCGGGCTACGGCAAAGACCTCTCGCACTACGGCTTCGAGGACTACACGCGCATCAAGCACGTGATGACCTTCCTCGGCGAGTAGCGGGGGAGGGCGCGTTCTTCTCGCAGCGCGCGAGCGCTAGCGTGTCGGCATGGGGGAACTCGAGGGGGATGCCGCCGACACCGTGATCCGTCGGCGCGCTCCCGGCGACCCGGCCCCCGATCGCGGCGAGAGCTCGTCGACGCACGACCTCCCCGAGGGGGAGGAG
>JAOASR010000007.1:0-10658 GCA_030158585.1 Microcella sp. | reverse complement strand
CACAAACCCCTACGAGAATTTAATAAGACACATCGAGCCGTTCCTGCCCGCGCGCAGCCGCGTCGCCGACAGGCCCGTCCTTCTGCTCGACTCCCTCCTGCCGAGCCGTCCTCTCGATCGCGACGACGCGAGCGAGCCGCCCACCGTCGCCCTGCACGCCGATTTCGCGCTCCGCGTTCCCGGCGTCGAGGGGCTCGTCCCGCTCGACGCACCCGTGGTGATCGGGCGTCGGCCCGGCGCGAGCCGCGTGCCCGAGCATCCGGTGCCCAAGCGCATCGTGGTGCCCGCCGACCGGCAGGGTGTGTCGGGGCGGCACGCTCGCATCGAGCAGCTCGGCGAGTCGGTCGTCGTGACCGATCTCGGCTCCAGCAACGGGACCGTCGTACACTTGCCCGCGGGGCCGCTGCTGCGCCTCCGCCCGGGGGAGTCGTGCGTCGTCCTCCCCGACTCGATCGTCGCTCTCGGCGACGGGATCGACATCGCCGTCGTGGCCGTCGATGCTCGTCGTGACGGGAGCCCGTGACGAGGGCGGTGGCCGACCCGAGGGTCGGTGCAGCGTCCTCATCCCCCGTCCCCCCTCAGCACGATCGGAGCCGCTCGTGACCGCGCTCGGACGCAGCACCGTCCGCCACGTCGTGGCCCTCCCGCACCGGGGCGAGGTCATCGAGCTGTCGTGGCACGGCGTGACCCACACCGGCTATCGCCGCACCGCGAACGAAGACAGCTATCTCGCCGATGTGCCGCTCTTCGCGGTCGCCGACGGCATGGGCGGTCACGCGCACGGCGATCGTGCCTCCGACTCGGTGGTGCGCCGCCTGCAGGCCGCGGTCGACGGCGAGTTCGTCGAGAGCGACGCGATCGCCGAAGCGCTGCGTCTCGCGACGTGGGATATCCACGAGCTCGACGAGGAAGACCGGGGCATCGGAACGACCGTGACCGGCGTCGCCCTCACCATGCATCAGGATCGCCCGGTGCTCACGGTGTTCAACGTCGGCGACTCTCGCGTCTACAGCTTCATCGGCAACGAGCTGAGGCAGATCACGACCGACCACTCGATGGTGCAGGAGATGGTCGACTCCGGTCAGCTCTCGGCCGAAGACGCCGAGAACCACCCCGAGGCGAACGTCATCACGCGCGCCGTCGGCTTCTCTACCGAGCCCGACGTGGACTTCGCGCGCATACCCCTCGAACCGGGCATGCGCCTGCTGCTGTGCTCCGACGGCCTCACGAAAGAGGTTCCCGGCGAGCGTCTGCGCCTTCACCTCGCCGCCCGCCTGAGCGCGCGCGAGACGGCGAATGCGCTCGTCGACGCCGCGCTCGCGCAGGGCGGCCGCGACAACATCACGGTCATCGTCGTCGATGTCGTGAAGGCCCCGGAGACACAGGACTGACACCGGTCGTTCCGACCTCCTGACCGGCCGCGTCGCCGACCCGAACCGGGTCGACCGGCTCGTACACTGAGGGGGAATCGAGCCAGGAGGGGGGATCCATGGCGCGCCGACGGCCATCGGAACCGCCGATCCTGCCCGGATTCACCCACATCCGGATGCTCGGATCCGGCGGCTTCGCCGACGTGTTCCTGTACGAGCAGAACATGCCGCGCCGGCATGTGGCGGTCAAGGTCATGCTCGCCGACGTCGTGACCGACAACGTGCGTCAGATGTTCCAGGTCGAGGCCAACCTGATGGCGCAGCTGTCAGCGCACCCGAGCATCCTGACCGTCTACCAGGCGAGCATCTCCGCCGACGGCCGCCCGTATCTCGTCATGGAGCTCTGCTCGGCCCAGCTCGCCGATCGCTACCGCAAGGAGCGACTGCCGGTCGCCGAGGTGCTGCGCATCGCGGTGCAGATCGGCGGCGCGATCGAGACGGCCCATCGGGCCGGCGTGCTGCACCGCGACATCAAGCCCTCGAACATCCTCACGACCGCCTACGGGCACCCCGTGCTCTCCGACTTCGGCATCGCGGCGACGCTGAGCGCGGCGACGGATCACGACACGGTCGGCATGTCGATCCCGTGGTCGGCCCCCGAGGTCCTTCTCGATCACACGCCCGGGACCGTCACGAGCGAGGTCTGGTCGCTCGCGGCGACCACCTACTCGCTGCTGGCGGGGCGTTCGCCGTTCGAGATCGCCGACGGCCCGAACACGTCGGACGAGCTCATCGCGCGCATCACGAAGGCGCGGGTTCCCGCGATCGGTCGCGACGATGTGCCGGATGCCCTCGAGGCGGTTCTGCGTCGTGCGATGTCGCGCGACCCCTCGAAGCGGCAGCAGAGCGCCATGGAGCTCGTGCGCGAGCTGCAGCGAATCGAGCTCGAGATGGGGCTCGTGCCCACGCAGGCCGACGTATCGGTCGACGACTGGGCGCTCGCGACCGTCTCCGACCCCGGCGACCGCACGATCGTGCGTGCCGTGACGCCGACAGCGGCCTCGGGGCGCCCCGCGCGCCGACGGCGCCGCGCGGCCGGCGCGGCGACTGCCGTCGTCGAGGTGTCTGGCTCCTCCACGGCAGGGCGGGGATCGCGGCGCACCGCGCGATCGCGCGTGATCGCGGGAGTGCTGATCGCCGTCTCTCTCGCGGTCATCGGCCTCGGCGCGGTGGCCACGGTGCTCGCGCTGCAGGGCGACGAGGGCATCCCGCGGGTGACGGGCATCGAGGCCGCCCGCGACGGATCGACGATCGTGTTCCAATGGGCAGACCCTGGTCTGCTCGACGGCGATGCGTTCCAGGTGCAGATCGCCGGCGGCGAGCAGCGGCTGCAGCGGGCGACGGAGTTCGTCGTCGCCGCAGTGCCGGGCGATCGCGTCTGCATCACCGTGCAGGTCGTGCGCGAGGGTCGTGTCGGCTCGCCCAGCGGCGAGAAGTGCGCTGAGGCGGGGGAGTGACCTCCTGATGCGGCGCATCGTACGAGCGAGGCGCTCGAGCATCATCACGGGCACGGCGAGCGCCGTCATCGCAGCGGTCGTCGCGACGATCGCCATCATCGCCCCCGGGTTCGAGGAGCAGCGCCTCGACCTCAATGACGGATCGGTGTGGGTCTCGAACGGCGAGCAGCGCGCGATCGGCCGCGCCAATCTGCAGGTCGCGGCCCTCGACACCGTCGTCGAGTCCGAAGGGGCTGACCTGCGCATCATCCAGTCGGGCGCCGACATCGTCGTGCTCGATCCGGTCAACGCGACCGCCGAGATCGTCGACCCTGCCCGAGCCGAGATCGTCGAGAGCGTGCCGATGCCGCCCGATGCGCCGAGCCTCGCGATCGCCGGCGAGACGGCGGTCGTGCACAGCGCAGGGTCGGGCGAGACGTGGATCGTGCCCCGCCTGCTGCTGCCCGACTTCGATGCGGCCTCGAGCGCTCCGCTCGTCTTCGGCGAGGGCTCGGCCGTCGCGCTCGACGAGCGGTACGGCGTCGTCGCCGTCTCTCCGGCGAGCGGTGAGGTGCTGCGCATCGATCCTGAGACCCCCGACGCCGTCGAGGGCCGCTGGCCCATCGCGATCGATCCGGATGCCTCGGTGCAGGTCACGATCGCCTCCGACCGCTGGGCAGTGCTCGAGGCGGCAGGGCGGGTGCTGCACACGCAGAGCGGCACGATCGACCTCAGCGGGCTCCTGCCGGTGGGCTCGGAGCCCGTGCTCGCCGCACCGCACGCTCGGTCCTCCGACGTGCTCATCGGTCACCGCGGCGGGCTCCTCTCGGTGCCGCTGGATGGCGGCGCCCCGCGGGCGCTCGTCGAGGGCCGAGACGGCGTGCCCGCGCAGCCCGTCTCGATCGCGGGGTGCGTGTTCGCCGCCTGGAGCGACGGTGCGACCTGGCGCGACTGCGCCGGCGAGCCCGTCACGCTGCCGCTCGCGGCGATGTCGCCAGGAGCCGACCTGGCCTTCGCGGCGCGCGGCGACAGAGTCGTGCTCAACGACCGACTCTCAGGGGCCACCTGGGCCGTGCAGTCGACGGGCGAGCTGATCGACAACTGGGACGAGCTCATCCGCGAGGAGGAGGACGAGCAGGAGGCCGAGCTCGACGAGCTCGACACCCCGCCCGAGGTCGAGCTCGCGCAGCAGCCTCCGCTGGCGGTCGACGACGAGCTCGGCGCGCGTCCCGGACGATCGACGAGCCTCCCCGTGCTGCTCAACGACTCCGATCCGAACGGCGATGCCCTGGTGGTGAGCCAGGTCGAGGCGCTCGACCCCGCAGTGGGGCGACTCGACATCGTGGGCGACGGGCAGCTGCTGCAGCTCGCTCTCGAGCCGCGAGCGAGCGGCGTGATCGAATTCGCCTACTCGATCACCGACGGCCGCGGCGGCACGGCGACCGCCATGGTGCGCGTCGACGTGCGGGCTCCCGGCGAGAACGGCGCCCCCGTGCAGGTCCGCCCCTCGAAGACGATCGTCGCGGAGGGCGGCAGCGTCACGGCGAGCGTGCTCGGCGACTGGGTCGATCCCGACGGCGACCCCCTGTATCTGGCCGACGCGACGATGGCCGCGCCCGACCGCGCGACCTTCCGGCCCGACGGGCGGGTGACGGTGCAGGAGCTCGGCGGAACAGGCGACCTCCGACCGGTGGCGCTGAGCGTCTCCGACGGCACCGCGCTCGGAGCCGGAACCCTCTCGGTCACCGTGCGGCCCGCGGGTCAGACGCCGATCATCGCCGACCCCTTCGTCGTCATCGCGTACGCCGGTCAGGAGGTGCGCATCGAGCCGCTCACGCACGTGCGCGGCGGCACCGGGCCGATCAGGCTGAGCACCGTGCCGACCAAGCCGGGCGCCACGATCACCCCGAGCCTCGACCGCGGCATCATCCGCTTCGCGAGCGACGAGGTGCGCACGCACTACCTCGAGTTCACGGTCACCGACGGTGAGCAGACCGCCACCGGCGTCATCCGCGTCGAGGTGCAGGCCCCACCGGCAGCGGGAACGGCCCCCATCGCCATCCCGAAGACCGCCTTCGTGCGCACCCTCAGCAGTGCGACTGTCGCCGTCGCGACGACCGACATCGACCCGGCCGGCGGGGTGCTCGTGGTCACCGGTGTGACCGACGTGCCGGTCGAGAGCGGCATCCGCGCCGAGATTCTCGAGCAGCGCGACATTCGCATCACGCTCACCCGCCCCCTCGAGGGGCCCACGGGCATCCGCTACATCATCAGCAACGGTGCTGCCGAGGCGACGGGAACGATCACGGTGATCGAGATCCCGCCGCTCGAGCGGCTGCAGCCGCCCATCGCGCGCGACGACGCGATCATCGTGCGCGTCGGCGACGCGGTGACGATCCCCGTGCTCGCCAATGACGAGCACCCCGACGACGAGCCCATCACGCTCGCGCCGCAGCTGCCTCTCGGGCTCGAGGGCGACTCGGGCCTGCTCTTCGTCTCGGGCGACGCGCTGCGCTATCTGGCTCCTGATCGTCCCGGTGAGTTCACCGCCGTCTACGAGGTGCTCGGGCCGCTCGGGCTCGAGCGCGCTCAGGCGACCGTGCGCATCAGCGTGCGCGAGGTCGACGAGGCGACCAACGCGGCGCCCGTTCCCCGCACCGTGACGGCGCGCGTCATCGCCGGCGAGACCGTGCGCATCCGCATACCCGTCGAGGGCATGGACCCTGACGGCGACTCGGTGCAGCTCATCGGGCAGGAGACCGCGCCCGAGAAGGGCACGGTCGTCGCGAGCGGACAGGACTACCTCGAGTACGAGGCCGGCGTGTACAGCTCGGGCACCGACACCTTCCGGTACACCGTCGTCGATGCTCTCGGCGCACGCTCGACGGGCATCATCCGCGTCGGCATCAGCCAGCGACTCGAGGGCGCGCGCAACCCGGTCGCCAATGACGACACCGTCACGGTGCGCACGGGCGTGAGCGTGCTCGTTCCCGTGCTCGAGAACGACACCGACCCCGACGGCTCTCCCCTCGAGGTCGTCGCCGTCGAGTCGACCGACGCCGAGGCCGAGGCCGAGGTCGTCGACGGCGAGTTCGTGCGCATCACGCCTCCCGAGCGCGAGGGCCGCTACGGCTTCGTCTACGCGATCGAGAACGGCCTCGGCGGGGCGTCGCAGGCCTTCGTCTCGGTCGTCGTGCGCGAGGATGCTCCGCTCACGCCGCCCGTCGCGCGCGACACCGTGCTCACCCTCTCCGACATCCTCGACGTCGAGACCGTCGATGTCGACGTGCTCGCGAACGTGTTCTTCGCCGAGGGCGAGGTCACCGAGCTGGGGCTCGAGCTCGTCGACGGCTACGAGGGTGGAGCAGACGTCCGTGCCAATGGCACGATCCGCGTGCCGGTGGGGGAGCGGCGGCAGATCATCCCCTTCGTCGTGTCGCACCCGGTCGACCCGACCGTGCGCGCCTACGCCTTCATCTGGGTTCCCGGCACCGACGATGCACTGCCCCAGCTCGACCGGCGTGCACCGCAGCTTCGGGTCGAGAGCGAGCAGACGCTCACGATCGACATCAACGACTACGTCGTCGCGGTGGGCGACGACGGCGTGCGGCTGACCGACTCGGCGACCGTGCGCGCGACGAACGCGAACGGGGACGAGCTCGTCGTCGACGACGACACGCTGCGCTTCACCTCGGCCGACCTGTACTTCGGGCCCGCGTCGATCTCGTTCGAGGTGACCGACGGGTCGAGCGCCGACGACCCCGAGGGGCGCGTGTCGACGATCGTGCTGCCGATCACGGTGACGCCCCGCGAGAACCAGCCCCCCGTGCTGCTCGGCGCCTCGCTCGAGATGGAGCCCGGTCAGGAGCGCGAGCTGGACCTCGTGCGCATCACCTCGTATCCCTACCCCGATGACCTGGACGAGCTCGCCTACGCGATCAGCAGCGGACCCACCGCGGGCCTGTCGGCGCGCGTGGAGGGCCAGCGACTCATCGTGCGCGTCGACGACTCGGCGGAGAAGGGCACCACCGCCTCGGTGTCGCTCTCGGTGCGCGATGACGCCGTCGAGGGCACCGCCGGGCGCATCCAGGTGCTCGTCGTCCCGTCGACGCGGCCGCTGCCGAGCCCCACTGACGACGTCGCGATCGCGCCGCGCGGCGAGTCGACAATCGTCGACGTGCTCGCCAACGACCTCGCGGGCAACCCGTTCCCCGACGAGCCGCTGCGCGTCGTCGACATCCGAGGACTCGACGGCGGCTCGCTGCCCGAGGGCGTGTCGATCGCGCCGACCGACGGCGGGCAGAGCCTCCGCGTCACCGTCGCCGAGAGCGCCGCACCTGGAGACACGAACGTGCAGTACCAGGTGGCCGACGCGACCGATGACCCCGACCGCTACGTGTGGGCGGGAGTGCGGATCTCGGTGCAGGACGTGCCCGATCCGGTCGCCGACCTGCGCGTGCAGGCGTACGGCGACCGCTCGATCGACGTCGCATGGTCCCCCGGCAGCGCCAACAACTCGCCCATCGAGACCTTCCGAGCGACGGTGACGCGTGCCGATGACGGCTCGGTGTTCCGCACGGTCGAGTGCTCGTTCTCGCCGTGCAGCGTGCCGACGCCCGGCAACGGGCCCGACAATCGCGTGCGCATCTCGATCGTCGCGGTGAACGCGCAGGGAGCATCCGAGCCCACAGCGCTCGCCGACGCCGTCTGGTCCGACCTCGTGCCGCCCGCGCCGCCGATCGTCGGCATCGACCCGCTCGATCGCGGGCTGCGCGTGGGCTGGAGCAAGCCGGCTCAGGCCGATGCTGCGTCGCCGATCCGCTCGTACCGGGTGGTCGTGGGCTCGGTCGTGCGCTCGGTCACCGTGCCCGCGGGCGACCCGGCCGGCACCGTGTACTGGCTCAACGTCGTCGATGGCTCGCTCGAGAACGGCACCTCGTACTCCGTCTCGGTGAGCGCCCGCAACGACTCCTTCGACCCGCTCACGGTGTGGAACAGCTCGAGCGGTTCGGGCACGCCGGCGGGCCCGCCCATCGTCGTCGGCGCTCCGAGCGCCACGGGATCGACCACGGGCTCGGGCAGCTCCGGCCACAGCGTGAGCGTGTCGTGGGGAGGGGTCTTCGCCGCCAACGGGCGCTCGGTGCAGAACCATTACGTCTGGATCAGCGACTCCGGCTCGGCTCCGGAGTGCACCGTGTCGGGCGTCTCCGAGGGCTCGCCGTCGCTCTCTCCGCCCGAGGGCGCGCGCTCGGTGAGCGGCGATGCGACGTCGCTCACGGTCGGCGACCTGTCGGCCGACGTGCAGTACCGCGTCGTCGTCTACGCCTACAACGGGCAGGGATGCACGGCGAGCGCCGAGGTGCGCGCCACGCCGCGCGCCGTGCCGGGGGCCGTCACGAGCATCGTCGCGAGCGCACCGCAGGCCAATGGCGACGGGCGCTGGGATGTCGTCCTCCAGTCGGCCGCGACCTCCGACGGCGCCGCCGACCGCGTGCGCTACCGCCTCGTCATCGACGGCACGGCGACCGCGGACTCCGCGCTCGTGGGGCTCCCCACCGTGCTCACGACCCCCGACGGCGCGCACTACGGGCGAGGCCTGCAGGTGCAGGTGCAGGCGTGCGAGCGGAACGAGACCCTGCTCTGCGGCCCCTGGTCCGACCCGTTCCCGATCGCGACCGCCGTGCTCATCGACGCGCGGCCGTCGTTCGCCGAGACGGCGCCGGCCCCCGCCGAGCGCGAGGTGACCATCACGTGGACTCCGGTGGCGGGCACGGCCTACGACGCGGTGGCCTACGAGTGCCTGGGGGGTACGGTGACCGCCCAGGATGACGCGGCAGGCACGTGCACGCTGACCCTCGGCCCCGCCGACACCGCAGAGCTGCGCGTCACCGTCACCGATGACGGGGTCGCCTACGCGAGAACGTACTCACCGTGAGGCAGGCTGGAAGCCGCACGGGCATCCGTCGACGAGAGGCAGCACCGCAATGACCATGACCCCCGATCAGGCGCGCTGGTTCGCCGACATCGCCGGCCGCATCGTGGCCAACGTGGAGCAGGTGCTGCTCGGCAAGAACTACGTCATCCGCCTGAGCCTCACGGCCATGCTGAGCGAGGGGCATCTGCTGCTCGAGGACGTGCCAGGCACCGGCAAGACGTCGCTCGCGCGTGCACTGGCGCAGAGCATCCGCGGCACCACGACGCGCGTGCAGTTCACGCCCGACCTGCTGCCCGGCGACATCACCGGCATCACGGTCTACGACCAGCGCTCGGGCGAGTTCTCGTTCCACCGCGGGCCGGTGTTCGCCACGATCGTGCTCGCCGACGAGATCAACCGCGCGTCGCCGAAGACCCAGTCGGCGCTGCTCGAGGTGATGGAGGAGGGGCACGTCACGATCGACGGCGTCGAGCACGACGTCGAGGCGCCGTTCCTCGTCATCGCGACGCAGAACCCCATCGAGCAGGCCGGCACGTACCGACTGCCCGAGGCGCAGCTCGATCGCTTCCTCATGAAGACGGCGATCGGCTACCCCGATCATTCGGCGACCGTGCGCATTCTCGAGGGGGCAGGCGGCCCGCGCGCGACGAAGCTCGAGCCGGTCGTCGGCCTCGACGTCGTGCGCGACCTCATCGGCGCGGCGCGCACCGTGCACGTCGACCCCGTCATCACCGACTACGTCGCCCGGCTCGTCGAGGCGACGCGAGCGCATGAGGACGTGCGACTCGGTGCGAGCGTGCGCGGAGCCCTCGCGCTCGTGCGCTGCGCGAAGACCTACGCGGCGCTCGAGGGCCGTCACTACGTCATCCCCGACGACGTCAAGGCTCTCGTCGAGCCCGTGCTCGGGCACCGCCTCATCCTCGACCCCGAGTCGGAGTTCGACGGCGTGACCGCCTCGTCGGTCATGGGCCAGGTGCTGCTCGAGACGCCGCCGCCGAGCGACCGGGTCGCCGTGTGAGCCTCCGCACCGCCGACCGCTCCAGGCGCGGCGCCGGCGCTCGCGGGCGCACGACCACGCGCGGCACCGAGGACCGCAGCGCCCGGGTCGACGAGAGCACGCTCGCGTCGACCGTCACGACCGCGCGCACGCGCATCGTCGGCGACCGCACCGGCTGGGCGGCGGATGCGGTGGTCGCGATCGTGCGCGGCGCACGCGCAGTCGGCGCGGGCCTCGATCACGTCAGGCGCGCAGCGTCGTCGGTGGTCACTCCGCTCGGCTGGACCGTCGCCGCCGTCGCCCCGCTCGCGCTCCTCGCCGGGTACGCGTGGGGCTGGCGCGAGCTCGTCGTGCTGGGCGTCGCCGCGGCGACGCTCGCGATCGTCGCCCTGCTCTACCTCGTCGGCCGCACGCCGATCACCGTCGATCTGCAGACGCCGCCCAGTCGCGTCGCCGTCGGCGATTCCGCGACCGCGCGACTCGCTGTCGCGAACGCCTCGCGTCGTCGCGCCTTCGGCGTCTCGCTCGACGTGCCCGTCGGCGAGGCGATCGTGCCGGTCGCTCTGCCTGGCCTCGCGATCGGCTCTCGCGTCGACCGCGAGATTCCGGTCCCGACCTCGCGACGCGGGCGCCTCGTGCTCGGCCCCGTGCGCACCGTGCGCGCCGACCCCATCGGCCTCGTGCGCCGCGAGATCGTCTTCACCGAGGCCACCGAGATGATCGTGCACCCGCGCACGATCGACATCCCGTCGACCTCGAGCGGGCTCGTGCGCGATCTCGAGGGCCAGCCGACGCGCGACATCACCCCCAGCGACCTCGCCTTCCATGCGCTGCGCGAGTACGTGCCAGGAGACGATCGT
>JAOASR010000006.1 GCA_030158585.1 Microcella sp. | reverse complement strand
CTGGCGGGCCCAGTCCGGCCCGCGGTAGAGGAACGCCGTGTAGCCCTGCACGAGCGTCGCGCCCGCGGCGAGGCGCTCGGCGGCATCCTCCGCGGTGTCGATGCCGCCGACTGCGATGACGCAGTAGTCGGCCGGCACGGCGGCGCGCACGCGGCGCAGCACCTCGAGCGAGCGCTCCTTGAGCGGGGCGCCGCTGAGGCCTCCGGCTCCGGCCGCCTCGACGACGGCCGGGTTGGTCGCAAGCCCGTCGCGTCCGATCGTCGTGTTCGTCGCGATCACGCCGGCGAGACCCTTGTCGACCGCGAGGCGGGCGACCGCCTCGATCGACTCGTCGTCGAGATCGGGGGCGATCTTCACGAGAACGGGAGTCGACCCCGCCTCCTCGAGCACAGCATCCAGCAGCGGGCCCAGGAGGGCCTCGTCCTGCAGGCCGCGCAGCCCCGGGGTGTTGGGCGACGAGACGTTGACGGCGAGGTAGTCGGCGACGGGCGCGAGCAGACGCGCCGAGGCGCGGTAGTCGGCGACGGCGTCGTCGACAGCGACGACGCGGCTCTTGCCGATGTTCGCCCCGATGATCGGGCGCGGGCGGCGGGCGGCCTCGCGACGCACGTTCTCGGCCGCATGCGCGGCGCCGCGGTTGTTGAAGCCCATGCGGTTGATGACCGCGCGATCGTCGATGAGGCGGAACAGCCGCGGCTGGGGGTTTCCCTCCTGCGGGATCGCGGTGACCGTGCCGATCTCGACGTGGCCGAACCCCAGGGCCCAGAGACCGCGGATGCTCTCCGCATCCTTGTCGAAGCCCGCAGCCATGCCCAACGGCGACTCGAAGCGCAGCCCCATCGCCTCGACCGCAAGGCTCGGGTCGGGCGCCGTGAAGCGACGCACCAGCCCCGTCAGGCCGAGCTTCGGGATCGCGCGGATGACGGAGACCGCCACGTGGTGCGCCCGCTCGGGATCCATCCGGGCGAAGACCTGACGGAAGACGACGTCGTACACGCCCACGCGATCAGGCCTCGGTCGCGCGCTGCGCGTCTTCGACGCGGAGCTGGCGGATGGCCGACTCGAAGTCGTCGAGGTTCTCGAACGCCTGGTACACGCTCGCGAAACGCAGGTAGGCGACCTCGTCGAGCTGCCGCAGCTCGGGCAGGATTGCGAGGCCGATGTCGTTGGCCTCGAGCTGCGAGGCGCCCGTGGCTCGCAGGTTCTCCTCCACCTTCTGGGCGAGCAGCGCGAGGTCGGTGTCGGTGACCGGTCGACCCTGGCACGCCTTGCGCACGCCGGCGACGATCTTCTCGCGCGAGAACGGCTCGACGACGCCGTTGCGCTTGATCACCGAGAGGCTCGCGGTCTCGGTCGTCGAGAATCGGCGACCGCACTCGGGGCACTGCCGACGACGCCGGATGCTCAGCCCGTCGTCGCTCGTGCGCGAGTCGATGACGCGGCTGTCGGGGTACCGGCAGAAGGGGCAGTGCATGGTGACCGAGCCTACCGCTCCGGCGCTACCCGGCGCCGTCGCGGAAGCGCGCCATGACGGCCTCGCCGTGCGCCGGCAGGGCCTCGGCACCGCTCAGCACGCTCACGCGCTCGGCGACCTCGCGGAGGGCCGCGCGGTCGTACTCGACGATCTGCTGCGGGCGCAGGAAGCTGTAGGCACCGAGGCCCGCGGCGAAGCGCGCCTGGCCGCCCGTCGGCAGCACGTGGTTCGAGCCCGCGATGTAGTCGCCGAGGCTCACGGGCGTCGACTCGCCCACGAAGATCGCGCCGGCGCTCGTGAGGCTCGGCAGCAGCGCGTGCGGGTCGGCGACGTGCACCTCGAGGTGCTCGGGCGCGTAGGCGTTGCTGAAGCGCGCGGCCTGAGCGAGGTCGTCGACGAGCACGAGCGCCGACTGCGGGCCGTCGATCGCGATCTCGACGCGCTCGCGGTGGCGGGTCGCGGCGATAGCGGCGGGCAGGCGCTCGGCCACGGCGGCGGCGAGCTCGGGCGCATCGGTGACGAGCACCGCGCCGGCGAGCTCATCGTGCTCGGCCTGGCTGATGAGGTCGGCCACGACGAGGTCGGCGTTCGCGGTCGCGTCGGCGACGATGAGGATCTCGGTCGGCCCGGCCTCGGAGTCGATGCCGACGACGCCCTTCACGGCGCGCTTCGCGGTCGCGACGAACAGATTGCCGGGGCCCGTGATGACCTGCACGGGCTCGAGCTCGAGATCGGGCACGCCGTAGGCGAGCGCGCCGATCGCGCCCGCACCGCCCATGGCGTAGACCTCGTCGACGCCGAGCAGGTGCGCGGCCCCGAGGATCGTGGGGTGCACCGCGCCGCCGAACTCGGCCTGCGGCGGGCTCGCGAGCGCGATCGAGGGCACGCCCGCGACCTGCGCCGCGACGACGTTCATGACGACGCTCGACGGGTAGACCGCCTTGCCGCCCGGCACGTAGAGGCCGACGCGGTCGACCGGCTGCCAGCGCTGCACGATGCGGGCGCCCGGGGCGATCTCGGTCGTCGACTGCGGCGGAACCTGGGCGGCGGTGCCGCGGCGCACGCGGTCGATCGCCTCGACGAGGGCCTCGCGCACCGCGGGGTCGAGCGCGGCCTCGGCCTCGCGCAGCGCGTCGAGCGGCACGCGCACGTGCGGCGGGCGCACGCGATCGAAGCGCTCGGCCTGCTCGACGAGAGCGGCGGAGCCTCGTTCGCGGACATCCGCGATGAGGGTCGCGACGGCGTCGACGGCAGAGCCGACGTCGCTCGCCGAGCGCGGGACGAGGGCGAGCAGGTCGGCGGTCGACAGGGTGCGACCGCGGAGATCGAGGGTCTGGATCATGGCCCGATCAGCCTAATCGCGGCCAGCCTCGGGAATACCCGGGCGGGGTCGGTGTTGGATCGATCGTGATGACCACCGCAGCCGACGCCACCGGATTCGACGCCTTCGCTCAGGCGTTCCGTCGCCATGCCGCGGGCGTCGCCGTGATCACGGCGCGCACGGCCGACGGGACGCCCGTCGGGTTCACCGCGACGTCGCTCGCCTCGCTCGCCGCCGCTCCCCCGCTCGCGACCTTCAACATGGCGCGCACGGCGAGCTCGTGGCCCGCGATCGCCGAGACCGACCACGTGGCGATCCACATCCTCGGTCTCGACGACTTCGAGGTCGCGCGCATCATGGCCGGCGACCACGACAAGCGCTTCGACGGCGATCACTGGGAGCCCGGGCCCCACGACCTGCCGATCCTCACGGGCGTCACCGCCTGGATGGTCGGCCGCATCGTCGCCCGCACCCACGTCGCCGAGAACGCCATGGTCGCGGTGCAGATCGACGAGGGCGCGCTCGGCGAGCCCGACGAGCCCCTGCTGTACCACGAGCGCCGGTATCGCGCGCTCGGCGCCGAGCTCTAGAGCGCCGTTCCGCTCGTCTCAGGGGCGGATGCTCGACTCACGCGCGTCGCGCGGCCGAGCCGCTTCAGGCGAGCGCGCGAGGGCCGAGCAGGCTCTTGATCTCGCCGAAGAATCCGGCGGTCGGCTCGATGCGGTGGGGCAGTTCGAACACGCGCGCCGCCTCGTCGCGCACGAGTCGCAGGCGCACCTCGGTCGAGCCGCGGTGGCGTCGCAGCACAGCCTCGAGCTCGGTCACGACGTCGACCGTCGCGCGCTGCTCGCGCAGCGACAGCAGGAGCGGGCCCGAGTCGTTCGCGACCCCGAAGTCGGGCATCTGCATCGTCATCGCCTGCAGCGTGATGCCGTCGTCGCGGTGGTTGACGCGGCCGCGGATGACGACGATCGAGTCGGCCTGCAGGCGCGGGCCGAACTCCTGGTAGGTCTTGCCGAGGAACATGATCGTCAGCTCGCCGCCGAAGTCCTCGATCGTGACCATGCCGTAGGGGTTGCCCGAGTTGCGGGCCACGCGATGCTGCACGCTCGTGATGAGGCCCGCGACGGTGACCTGTTCGCCGTCGTCGGGCGGGTTGTCGTTGAGCTCGGCGATCGGCGCGCCCGCGTGCTTCGCGAGGGCGATCTCGAGCCCCGCGAGCGGGTGGTCGCTCACGTAGAGTCCGAGCATCTCGCGCTCGAAGGCGAGCTTGTCCTTCTTCGCCCACTCCGGCCGGGGCGGCACGCTCGCGGCCGTCGCCTCGCCCTCGTCGAAGAGGCTGTCGAAGTCGAAGCCGATGTCGCCCTTGTCCTCGGCGCGCTTGTCCTTCACCGCCGACTCGACGGCGCCCTCGTGGATCTCCATGAGCGCGCGGCGCGTGTCGCCGAGCGAGTCGAAGGCGCCCGCCTTGATGAGCGACTCGATCGCGCGCTTGTTGGCGACGGGCGTCGGCACCTTCTTGAGGAAGTCGTGGAAGCCCGTGAAGCGGCCCTTCTCCTCGCGCGCGGAGCGGATGCCCTCGACGACGTTCGTGCCGACGTTGCGCACGGCGCCGAGGCCGAAGCGGATGTCGTCGCCGACGGCCGCGAAGAACCCGATCGACTCGTTGACGTCGGGCGGCAGCACCGTGATGCCCATGCGGCGGCACTC
>JAOASR010000005.1 GCA_030158585.1 Microcella sp. | reverse complement strand
CGTGCTCTCCGAGCACCACGTCAACATCCTCTCCGCGAGCGTCAACACCTCGCGCGACCGACTGGCGCTCAGCCGCTTCGTCTTCGAGATGGGCGACGTGACGCACCTCGACCGCGTGCTCAACGCCGTGCGTCGCATCGACGCCGTCTACGACGTGTACCGCGTCAGCAACGGCTGAGCAGCGTCGTCTCGGCTGACGGCCGCGCAGCGAGCTCGCGGGCCGCGAGCAGTCGCTCCCTCGCGCGCCGCCGCCCTGCGGATGCCGGCCGGCGATCGAGCGCAGCCCGCACCACGTCGTCGGTCATCCCTGCCACCACGAGACCTGCGGCGAGCAGGCAGACGATGTCGTCGCGCTCGTCGAAGCGCGCGAGGTCGATGAGGGTGCGCTCGGGGCTCGTCACCGAGATGCCGCCGAGCGCGTGAATCTCGTCTGCCTCGATCGCCGCCTCGCGAATGCGCCCGGCCCGACGAGCCGACGACCCGACGCGCGCGCTCGACGCGACGCACACGCGCACGGGCGCGGGCTCCGTCGTCCACCCCCACACCCATGCCGCGGCTCGGTCGATCAGGATCGTGCGTGCCGGCACTTGGCGCTGGAGGCTCGCCGCCCGCTCGACCGCGGTCGTGGGGGAGTCGGTGACGACGTAGCCGTCGCCGAGCGCGCCGAGCTCGCCATCGAGAGCGGCCGCGCGCAGCTCGGCGGCGGGGAGGAAGCGGTCATCGAGAACGAGCGGCAGTCGGCGAGTCATGCGGGGAGCATGCGCCCTGCGGGGTGCGTCGTCCCGCCCTGGCGACGATCAGTGGAGAACGACGAGACGCCGCGCGCCTGGGGAGAACCTCAGCGGTCGACGGCGGCAAGCCAGGCGCGACGCGCCTCGAGCGACTCCTCGAGCTCGGCGACCTTCTTCGCGTTCTTCGCCGTACGAGCGGCCTCGAGCTCCGCCTCGAGCGCGGCGATCGCGTCGTGCAGCTGCGACGCGAGTCCCTGCGAGCGGGCCTTCTTCTCGGGGTCGTTCTTCTGCCAGTGCTCCTCTTCGAGCGCCTTGACGGCCTGCTCGATGCGCCGAAGACGGTCTTCGACGACCTTGACCTGGTCGCGCGGCACCTTGCCGATCGCGTCCCAGCGGCGCTGGATGTTCGTGAGCGTGTTGCGTGCCACGACGCGGTCGGTCGCCTTCAGCAGCGGCTCCGCCTCGGTCAGCAGGGCGAGCTTCGCCTCGAGGTTGCCGGCGAACTCCTCGTTCTCACGAGCATCCACCTCGGCCTTCGCGGAGTAGAGCACGTCGCCGGCGGCCTTGAAGGCGGCCCAGAGCGCGTCATCGACCTTCTTGCCGGCGCGACCCGCGAGCTTCCACTCGTCGAGCAGTCGGCGGTAGGCGGGAATGCCCGCGGTGCCCTGCGGGGCGAGCGCCTCGGCCTTCGCGACGAGGGCCTGCTTGCGGGTCTTCGCCTCCTTGTGCTCGGAGTCGAGGCCGGCGAAGAACGCGCGGCGGTGCGCCTCGACCGTGCTGCGCGCCGTGCGGAAGCGCTTCCAGAGGTCGTCGGCCTCCTTCTTGGGCAGGCGCGGACCGTTCTGCTGGTGGTCCTTCCACTGCGCGAAGAGGTCGTCGAGCGTCGCCGACACCTGCTTCCACTGCAGCGACGAGGGGTCTTTCGCGGCGATCGCCTCGGCGTCCGTCACGATGGCGGTGCGCTTCTCGACGGCCTCCGCGACCGCGGCGCGCTGCTCGGCCTGCTGCTCTTCGGTGAGCTTCTCGACGGCGCCGCTCAGAGCGGCGAGACGGGTGCGCAGCGCCTCGAGGTCGCCGACCGCGGCCGCGTCCTCGAGGGTCGTCGTGAGGTGCGCGACGGTCTTGGCGACGTCGGCGGCGGGAGCGCCGCCCTTGGCGCGCTGCTCGACCAGGCGAACCTGGCCCTCGAGCTCGGCGAACTTGCGGGTGAAGTAGGCGAGAGCCTCCTCCGCCGTGCCGTCGGGGTACTGGCCGACGGCGCGCTCGGCGCCTCGGTCGGTGACGTACACGGTGCCGGTCTCATCGACGCGGCCCCAGGCGGTCGTCTGCTCATTCACTGCGCATCATCCTCATCGACTGCGTCCGACAGCCTCGGTGGTCGGACGGCTGTTCAGCATATTGCACGCCGCCGTCGGCGCTCTCGGGCGCTGACGATGGCTCGGGCATCCTTATTCGATCGTGATCGCGGTGATCGTCGCCGGAGCTGCAGGCCTGCCGTCGGGGGCGCCGCCCTCGACACCGGCCGAGACGACCTGCTCGATGAGAATGTCGAGTCCGCCGGTCACCTGGCCGAAGACGGTGTAGCCGCCGGCGGCGTCCGACGGGATGCTCGACTCCTCGTAGACGATGAAGAACTGGCTGCCCATGCTCTCGCCGTTGCCGCCCTGGCGCGCCATCGCGAGCGTGCCGACCGGGTAGGTGTCGTCCTCGGGAGCGTTCTCGACGGGGCCGAAGCGATAGTCGGGGCCACCCGTGCCCGTGCCGGTCGGGTCGCCGCACTGCAGCACGAAGATGCCCTCGGTGGTGAGGCGGTGGCAGCTCGTACCGTCGAAGAAGCCGTCGCTCGTGAGCTGGACGAACGAGGCGACGGCCTGCGGAGCCGCCATGCCGTCGAGCGTGATCTCGAGGGGCAGATCCTCATTGAGGGTCAGGGTGCCCGACCAGTCGCGGAACTCGCTCACCTCGGGCGAGGGCGGCTGGGCGCCCTCGGCATCGGGGCTCGCGCTCGGCGACGGCGAGGCGCTCGGGGTCGGCTCGGGGGCTCCGGGGCCGGCGGTGAAGTAGACGATCTGCCCGACGGTCGCGACAGCGGCGACGGCGACGAGCGCGATGACCGCGCCGATGTTGTCGCGCAGGCGCCGACGCACGCGCGACTCGTGAACGGTCTGCCGTGCCTGGTACCGGCGCAGGCGCTCGCGCGCCTCCCGCTCGCTCGACGACGAACTGCGTGCCACTCGGGCCTCCTTCGGGGGTGTGGTCCGTGGGGAACTCTAGCCGAGCGGTCGCGGGGCACCCGCGCGCGACCGTCGGTGCTCACCCGTAGTCTCGAGGCATGGATGCTCGCCCCGGGCTCGGCTCCGCCGCCGTGCCCCTCGCAGTGCGCATGCGGCCGACGCGACTCGACGAGGTCGCGGGCCAGTCGCACCTGCTCGGGCCCGGCTCTCCGCTCGTGAGTCTCGCCCGCGACGACGGCCGAGCCGCGAGCGCCGTCTCCGTCATCCTGTGGGGTCCTCCCGGCACCGGCAAGACCACTCTCGCGCAGGCGATCGCCCGGCAGTCGGGTCGTCGCTTCGTCGAGCTCTCGGCGATCACGGCCGGCGTCAAAGACGTGCGCGAGGTCATGGAGAGAGCACTGGCTGACCGCGATCTCTACGGCTCGTCGACCGTGCTCTTCCTCGACGAGATCCACCGCTTCACGAAGGCCCAGCAGGATGCGCTGCTGCCCGGCGTCGAGAACGGATGGGTCATCCTCATCGCGGCGACGACCGAGAACCCCTCCTTCAGTGTCATCGCGCCCCTGCTGAGCCGCTCGCTGCTGCTGACGCTCGAGCAGCTCTCGGACGACGACCTCGGCGTGCTCGTCGATCGCGCCGTCGCCGACCCGCGCGGCCTCAAGGGCGCCGTCGCGCTCGATCCGGCGGCGCGCGAGGCGATCATCCGACTGGCCTCGGGGGATGCCCGCCGCGCCCTCACCGCGCTCGAGGCGGCCGCGCAATCGGCGGCGAGCGACCGCGGCTCGAGCAGCGGCGGCTCCGACGAGGGGGTCGAGGCCGAGCATCCGCTCATCACGGCGGAGATCGTGGCCGCCGCCGTCGACCGGGCTCTGCTGCGCTACGACAAGAATGGCGACGAGCACTACGACGTCATCAGCGCCTTCATCAAGTCGATCAGGGGGAGCGACCCCGACGCTGCTCTGCACTACCTCGCGCGCATGATCGAGGCGGGGGAGGACCCCCGCTTCATCGCTCGGCGCGTCATCATCTCGGCCTCGGAGGACATCGGCCTCGCCGACCCGCAGGCGCTGCCGATCGCGGTCGCGGCCGCGCAGGCGGTGCAGCTCATCGGCATGCCCGAGGGGCGCATCCCTCTCGCCGAGGCCGTCGTCTACCTCGCGACCGCACCGAAGTCGAACGCCGCCTACCTCGGCGTCGACGAGGCGATCGCCGACGTGCGCGCGGGGCGCATCGGGCGTGTGCCGAAGCCGCTGCGCGACGCGCACTACCCGGGCGCGAAACGGCTCGGTCACGGCAAGGGCTACGTCTATCCGCACGACGACCCGATCGGCGTCGTGCCGCAGGAGCACCTGCCCGAGCCGCTGCGCTCGCGTGAGTACTACCGCCCCACCGAGCGCGGCCACGAGCGCGAGATCTCGGCTCGGCTGGCGAAGCTGCGCGCGATCCTCCGCGCGCGGCGCGGGGCGGGCGACTGACCGCCCGTCTGCTAAGCTCTACCGGCCCGTCAGATATGGGCACACCCTCCCTCGCAGCTCCACCGGAACGTCTCGACGTGCGTCCGGACCGGACGGAGAGGTGTACGTCCGTGAGCCGTGACAGTCGCGGCCACGAGCATGGAAGGACACCGTGTCTACCAAGTCACGCACTCGCAGCAAGACCCGCCTCTCCCGCGCCCTCGGCATCGCCCTCACCCCGAAGGCCGCCAAGTACCTCGAGAAGCGCCCCTACG
>JAOASR010000004.1 GCA_030158585.1 Microcella sp. | reverse complement strand
CTCGTACAACAAGGCCGGCTACATGCGTCTCGACTTCAGCTGGAACCAGGCGCTCTCGGCTGCCACGCGCAGCGAGATCGAAGAGATCAGCAACATCGCCGTGCGCGACAACCTGCCCGTCGACACGCGCGTCATGGGGCTCGACGAGGCCAAGTCGCTCGGTGCGATGGCGCTCTTCGGCGAGAAGTACGGCGACACCGTGCGCGTGGTCGACATCGGCGGCCCCTGGTCGCGCGAGCTGTGCGCCGGCACCCACGTCGGCGGTTCGGCCGAGATCGGCATGATCAGCCTCGTGAGCGAGTCGAGCGTCGGCTCGACCAACCGCCGCGTCGAGGCGCTCGTCGGTCTCGAGGCGTTCCGCGAGTTCGCGGCCGAGCGCGCGCTCGTGCAGCAGCTTACGAGCTCGCTCAAGACGCCGCGCGACCAGCTCGCCGACCGCATCGCCGAGCTCAGTGCTCAGCTGAAGGCCGCTGAGAAGAAGGTCGCGCAGTTCGAGGCGAGCCGTCTGAGCGAGCGCGTTCCCGCTCTCGCGCAGAGCGCCACGACGGTCGGACCGTTCACGGTCGTGGCCGAGCACCTCGGCGCTCTCGGCTCGGCCGACGACGTGCGGTCGCTTGCCACGAGCGTGCGCGAGCGGCTCGCCGGCCAGCCGGCCGTCGTCGTGCTCGCCGCGGAGATCGCCGGCAAGGCGACCGTCATCGTCGCCACGACCCCGACCGCGCGCGACGCGGGCGCGAAGGCGGGAGCGCTCGCGCGCACCGCCTCAGGCGTGCTCGGCGGAGGCGGTGGCGGCAAGGACGACCTCGCGCAGGGCGGTGGCTCCGACCCCGCGGCGATCCCCGCCGCGCTCGAGGCCGTTCTCGCCGAGCTGCGCGGCTGACCGTGCGCTCGGGCGTGCGTCTCGGCGTCGACGTGGGGAAGGCCCGCGTGGGGGTCGCGCGCAGCGACCACCACGGCATTCTCGCGACGCCGGTCGAGACGCTCGCGCGCAAGGACGACATCATCGGGAGCATCCGTCGCCTCGTCGACGAGCTCGAGGCGATCGAGGTCGTCGTCGGCCTGCCGCTCTCGCTCGGCGGGGGAGACACCGCGTCGACCGAGGACTCGCGCGTCGTGGCGGCGCAGCTCGCTGCCGCACTGCCCGGCACCTCGGTGCGACTCGTCGACGAGCGCCTCACGACCGTGACCGCCGCGCGTGCCCTGCGCGACTCCGGCCGGAACGCGAAGAACTCGCGCTCCGTGGTCGACCAAGTGGCCGCTGTTATCCTGCTCCAGCACGCGCTCGACCACGAGAAGTCGCGGGGTGAGGCCCCCGGCGTCGTCGTGGATCCCGACGGAGGGCCACCCGCATCGTGACCAGCAACGACGACGACACCTGGGCCGAGATCTTCGCCTCGCAGCCCGGCGACGCCGACCGCAGAGGTGCGTCCTCGACCGAGAGCGCTGGCACCGCGCCCGCCGCGGTCGCGACCGACGGCTCTCGTCGCTCTCGCCGCGCGGGATTCGAGCGCCCGGTGCGCCGCCGTTCGAAGGCGCCCGTCGTGATCGTCAGCCTCCTGGTGTTCCTCGGTCTGCTGGGTGCCGGAGTCTGGCTCGCCTGGTCGAACTTCGAGCCGCAGATACGCGAGCTGCTCGGCATCGAGCTGCCCAACGACTACGAGGGCACGGGCAACGGCGAAGAGGTGCTCGTCACGATCGCGCCCGGCGACATAGGCGAAGACGTTGCCCTGACCCTCCAGCAGGAGGGCGTCACGATGAGCTTCAGCGCCTTCTACGATCTTCTGCTCGCCGACTCGTCGATCGGCTTCCAGCCCGGAACCTATGCGCTGCAGGGCGAGATGTCGGCGCAGGCCGCTCTCGACGCTCTGCTCGACCCTGCGAACCGAGTCGAGAACCGCGTGACGATTCCCGAGGGCAGCGTGCTGAGCACGACCCTCGAGCTGCTCGCACTCGGCACGGGCCTTCCTCTCGAAGACTTCGAGGCGGCGATCGCCGACCCCACGAGGTACGGCGTGCCCGCCGAGGCGCCCTCGATCGAGGGCTATCTCTTCCCGGCGACCTACACCTTCGAGCCGGGAACGACGGCCGAGCAGGTCATCGAGCGGCTCGCGACCGAGATGACGGCGCGGCTCGATGCGGCGGGCGTCGCCGCTGACGATCGCTACCGCGTTCTCACGCTCGCCTCGATCGTGCAGCGCGAAGCGGGCAGCGACCTCGACGACTTCGGCAAGGTCGCGCGCGTCTTCGCCAACCGCATCGATGAGGGGATGCTCCTCCAGAGCGACGCGACCGTGCACTACGGCACCCAGAACTTCGACTCGGTCTTCACGACCGACGCCGAGCGAGCCGACGCGTCGAACCCCTACAACACGTACGCGAACCCCGGCCTGCCGGTCGGACCGATCGGAGCGCCGGGTGACGACGCCATCCGCGCCGCGGCGGCGCCGCCCGAGGGGCCGTGGCTCTACTTCGTGACGGTCAATCTCGCCACGGGCGAGACGGTGTTCTCCGAGACGCTCGCTCAGCATGAGACCGCCGTGCGGCAGCTGCAGGAGTGGTGCAACTCCACGGAGGAGAACCGCACCGTGTACTGCGACTAGCGCATGAGCATCCGCCACCTCGCGGTCGTCGGCTCGCCCGTCGCCCACTCGCTCTCGCCGCGCCTGCACGCGGCCGCCTACGCGACCCTCGGGCTCGACTGGGAGTACGGCCGCCACGAGCTGCGCGAGCACGAGCTCAGCGGCTTCGTCGACGGGCTCGACGCATCGTGGCGCGGCCTCTCGGCGACGATGCCGCTCAAGGAGGAGCTGCTCAGACTGTCGGACGAGCACGACCGCACCGTCGCGCTCACGCGGAACGCCAACACGCTGCTGCTCGCCGACGATGGCCGTCGCATCGTGCGCAACACCGACGTCGCGGGCGTCGAGCGAGCGCTGCGCGACGCGGGACTCGACTCGGCCGAGCACGCCGTCATCGCGGGCGCCGGCGCCACCGCGCGATCGGTGCTCGTCGCCCTCGATGGGCTCGGGCTGCGGTCGGTCACGGTCGCAGTGCGCGACGCGGGTCGTGCCGCAGGGCTCGTCGCTCTCGCCGACGAGCTCATGCTCGAGCTCGATCTCGTCGCTCTCGACGACCTGGCGCACGTCGTCGACGGCGCCGACGTGGTCGCCTGGACTCTCCCGAACGGCGTCGAGCTCGCGAGCGGGCTTCCGGCGGATGCCCGGCGCGAGGCCGTCGCTCTCGACGTGACCTACCACCCGTGGCCGGGCCCGCTCGCGGCCCAGTGGCTCGAGGCCGGCGGTCGCGTCGCCTCGGGTCGCGACATGCTGCTGCACCAGGCGGTGCGCCAGGTTCGGTTCTTCGTCTCGGGTCAGACGGAGCATCCGCTGCCCCGCGAAGCGGAGGTCGAGGCCGCCATGGCGGCTGCCCTCGCGTGACAGAAGCCCTCCGTCACGCGTGGGAGGATGGAGCAATGCTGCGCTGGTTGACCGCCGGAGAATCTCACGGCCCTGAGCTCATCGCCGTCATCGAGGGCCTGCCCGCTGACGTGCCCATCTCGCGCGAGGCCATTCAGGCCGACATGCAGCGCCGCAAGCTCGGCTACGGCCGCGGTGCGCGCATGAAGTTCGAGCAGGACGAGCTGACGATCTCGGGCGGCGTGCGCCACGGTCGCACGATGGGCAGCCCCGTCGCCTTGCGCATCGGCAACACCGAGTGGCCCAAGTGGACCACCGTCATGAGCCCCGACCCCGTCGACCCGGCCGAGCTCTCGGGCGGTCGCGGAGCACCCCTCACGCGCCCGCGCCCCGGTCACGCCGACCTCGTCGGCATGCAGAAGTACGGCTTCGACGAGGCTCGGCCCGTGCTCGAGCGCGCGAGCGCCCGCGAGACCGCGGCCCGCGTCGCGCTCGGCGCCGTCGCCCGGGCCTTCCTCGGCGAGCTCGGTATCCGTCTCGTGAGCCACACGCTCGCGATCGGGCCCGTGCGCGTGCCCGACGACGCCCCGCTGCCGCGCCCCGACGACGTCGACCGCCTCGACGCCGACCCGCTGCGCTGCCTCCACCCCGCGACGTCGGAGGCGATGGTCGCCGAGGTCGACGACGCCCACAAGACGGGCGACACGCTCGGCGGTGTTGTCGAGGTGCTCGCCTACGGCGTGCCGCCGGGGCTCGGCTCGTACGTGCACTGGGATCGCCGCCTCGACGCGAAGCTCGCGGCGGCGCTCATGGGCATTCAGGCCATCAAGGGCGTCGAGGTCGGCGACGGCTTCGAGACGACGCGTCGGCGCGGCTCGGCCGCGCACGACGAGCTCGTCGCCGAGGACGGCCGCATCGAGCGCCTGAGCGACCGCGCGGGCGGCACCGAGGGCGGCATGTCGACCGGCACCGTGCTGCGCGTGCGCGCCGGCATGAAGCCCATCGCGACCGTGCCGCACGCGCTGCGCACGATCGACGTCGCGACGGGCGACGCGGCTCCCGCGCACCACCAGCGCTCCGACGTCTGCGCCGTGCCCGCCGCGGGCGTGGTGGCCGAGGCCATGGTCGCGCTCGTGCTCGCCGAGGCCATGCTCGAGAAGTTCGGCGGCGACTCGGTCATCGAGACGCGCCGCAACCTCGAGGGCTACCTCGCCGCGATGCCCGCGAATCTCGCGACCGCGGTCAGCACCGGTGAGTGACACCGGCCTCGCGTCGAGCGGGCCGGTCGTCGTGCTCATCGGGCCGCCGGCCGCCGGCAAGTCGCGCGTCGGCAAGCGC
>JAOASR010000003.1 GCA_030158585.1 Microcella sp. | reverse complement strand
GTCGTCATGGGCGCCATGAGCGCCATGTTGTGGAACGGCGTGAGCATGATGCCGCGGTTGGCGAGGTACAGGTGGATCATGTCCTCGAGTTCGCCGTCTGCCGCGAGAGCAGCCTGCGTCCCGTTGAGCGGGTAGGGCCGCGCGAAGCGGTACTCGGCGCGCGCCCCGAGCTGGTTGATCGCCCACGGCAGGTCGTAGCGGTCGAACAGCGCGTTGACGCCGTCGGTGAAGTAGGTCGCGGTGTCGATCATCGTCGCGAACGCCTCGTCGGTGAGCACGTGCTCGAGGGTGGCGCGCATCGCGGCGACCGAGAGCGGGTTGCCGGCGAGGGTTCCGCCGACGCCGCCCATGTCGACGAGGTCGAGGTCAGTGCGGGCGAGGGCGCGCTCGGCGAACTCCGCCGACAGGCCGTAGGCGCCGGTCGGGATGCCCCCGCCGATCGCCTTGCCGATGACGACGAGGTCGGGCTCGAGGTCGTTCGCCATCGTCATGCCGCCGGGCCCGGCCGAGAAGGTGTGGGTCTCGTCGATGATGAGCAGCGCGTCGTACTTCCGCGTCAAGGCGCGCACGCCCTCGAGATACCCGGGCTCGGGCAGCACGATGCCGATGTTGGTGAGCGCCGGCTCGATGAGCACCGCGGCGACGTCGCCGTGCGCGAGTGCGCGCTCGAGGCCCGGCAGGTCGTTGTACTCGGCGGCGCGCGAGGTCTCGGTCACGTCGACCGGGGCTCCGACGTTTCCGGGGCGCGACATGCTCTCGCCGTCGGGCCCGACGACGACGAGCGACTCGTCCACCGATCCGTGGTAGCAGTACGAGTGGAAGACGATCTTCGGCTTTCCGGTGATCGCGCGCACGAGTCGAATCGCCCAGCGATTCGCATCTGTCGCCGTCAGCGAGAAGCTCCAGCGGTCCATTTTGAAGCGGCGCGAGAGCTCGGCGCCCACCCACTCGGCGTCCTCCGTGGGCAGCATCGTGGTCAGGCCGCCGAGCTCGCCGATGCGGCGCGTGACGGCCGCGACGACCGCGGGGTGCGAGTGGCCGGCCATCGAGCCGGTGTCGCCGAGGGCGAAGTCGATGTACTCGTGGCCGTCGATGTCCCACACGCGGTTGCCCTGCGCGCGGTCGAGGTAGATCGGAAAGCCGCCGGCCTTCTTGTTCATCCAGGTCATGGGCACGCGGCCGAACAGGTGCTCGGCGCGCTCGTACGCGGCTTTCGACTTGGGGCGGGCGGCGACGAACGCCTCCTGCTCGCGGGCGTTCATCTCGGCCAGGCGGGTGCGATCGATGGTGATCATGGGGTCCTCATTCGTTTCGTCGACGATGCGGCCCTGGCCCGGCGGGGTCGCGCGGGCAGGGGGCACCGGTTCCGTGCTGGTGATCGCATGAGGTGACCGGAAGCGATGAAAGCAACCACCGCTCCTCGACGGGTCAGGCGCTGCGCCCTTCAGGGCACGGCCATCCGCGAACACGGAACGTGCTCATCATCGCAAATCGACCCCGCGTCGCGAAAGAGCGGCGACGGATGCGCGGCGCGGGCTCGTCGGCCCACGGGGTCGCGGCGCGGGTTCAGCTGCCGCTGCGCGGCCGCAGGTCAGGAGCCCCCGGGATCACGCCGAGCACCGCCACGCGCACCTCGCCGGTGGGGGCGAGGGCGTAGCAGTTCCAGCCAGCCGTCTCGGGGGCGCCGAGCTCGAAGGCGACGCGCGACGGGGTGCGAGCATCCGCGAGGGCGTCGACGGCGAGGCGGCACGAGCGCGCCGCGGTCGACTGCGCGAGCGACCACGTGCCGAGTGCGCCGGGGACGACGAGCGCGAAGAGGGCGACGATGCTCATGATGCGCATGACGCGGGCACGGCGCTCCCAGCGGGAGGGGCCGTCGCTGCCGTCTCCGTCGTCGGGCCAGTCGGCCTCGCGGAGCTCGCGGGGTTCGTCGTCCATCGCGGCCAGTCTCGCACGCGGCGTGCTGTGCGCGGCCCGGCGGCGAGATCGGTTGCCGAACCGTTGCGCGCGCCTCGCAACCTCACGATGTGGAGGAGTGACGTAAAGGGATTTCGACACTCCTCTACATCGTGAGGGCGCCGCCCGAGGGAGGACGGCGCCGGGACTCGTCCTCCGCTTCCGTTGTTGAGGAGTGTCGAAATGGGATTACGTCACTCCTCAACAACGGAAGGGCGCGAGACGCCGGCCTTAGGCGGGGCCGGGCCCGTCAGGCGGGGCTGGGCCCGACAGTCGGGACCGGGCCCCCGCCCGTCACGCGGGCCGGGTAGTCTGCGCGCGTGCCGCCCCCAGAGCCCGCCGAGCCCGCCGACCCCGCAGACCCCGGGCACCCCGCGCTCGCGCGGCGCATCGGGCTCGGCGGCGCGATCGGCATCGGCCTCGCGTCGATGATCGGGGCCGGCGCGTTCTTCGTGTGGGCTCCCGCGGCCGCCGCGGCGGGGGAGTGGCTGCTCGCCGCTCTCGTCATCGCGGGCCTCGTCGCGACGCTCAACGCCTTCAGCTCGGCGCAGCTCGCGATGGCGCATCCGACCTCCGGCGGCGCGTACGCCTTCGGCCGCCGCTACGTCGGACCCTGGACGGGATTCACCGCCGGCTGGCTCTTCGTCACGGGCAAGACCGCGTCGGCCGCCGCGATCGCGGCCGTCGCCTCCACCTACCTCGACGGCGCGCTGGGCCTCGACGACACGGCCACGCGCGCCCTCGCCGCCGTTCTCATCGTCGTGTTCGCGGCCCTCAACATGGCGGGCGTGCGCACGACGGCGCGCGTCGCCATCGCCATCGTGAGCGTCGTGCTCGCGGGGCTCGCCGCGTGGTTCGCGGTGACGGCGCTCACCGGCGCCCCCGGGTTCGGCGGCATCGACAGCCCCATCGTCGGCGCCGTCAGCGTCGCCGAGTCACCGGGTGTCGCCGAGTCGCCGGGTGGCGCCCCTCCTCCTGCGCCCGAGCCGACGCTCACCGGGGTCGCGCAGGCCGCCGCTCTGCTCTTCTTCGCGTTCGCCGGGTACGCCCGCATGGCGACCCTCGGCGAAGAGGTGCGCGAGCCGCGCCGCACGCTCCCGCGGGCGATCCTGCTCGCGCTCGGCGTCGTGCTCGCGCTCTACGCGGCCCTCGCGGTCGTGCTCGTCGACCGACTCGGAGTCGATGCGCTCGCGGTGAGCGACTCCCCGCTCGCGGATGCGATCGACCCCGCGTGGGCGATCGGGATCGCCGCCCTCGCGGGTCTTGCCTGCCTCGGGTCGCTCGCGGGCATCCTCGCCGGGCTCAGCCGGACGAGCCTCGCGATGGCCCGCGAGCGCGACCTGCCCGGCCCGCTCGCCCGCATCTCGAGCCGCACCCGCGCGCCCATCGTCGCCGAGGCCGCCATCGCCGTCGTCGCGATCGCCGTCGTGCTGCTGCTCGAGCCGGCCCAGCTCGTCGCCTCGAGCAGCGCGGCCGTGCTGCTCTACTACGCCGTCGCGCACCTCTCGGCGCTGCGTCAGCCCGCCGACGAGCGCTGGCAGCCGCGAGCGGTCGCCATCGCCGGGCTCGTCGGGTGCGTGGCGCTCGTCGCGGCCCTGCCACTGACATCCCTTGCCGGCACGGCGGTGCTGCTCGCCGTCGGGCTCGGGCTGCGGGCGCTCGCCGTGCGCCGCTGACCGCGGCCCCGCACCCGGCGACGGCATGCGACACCGACCCTGAGAGCCGCTCGGCGATGTCGGGCAGACTGAGCACCGTGTCAGAACCCGAGCGCACACCGGCTGTCGGCATGCCCGACGGCGTGAGCGACTCCGCCCGCAGCTGGGCGACGAGCGAGCACGACGCGCTCGAGCGGGCCGCTCGCGCCCTCGCCGACGCGTCCGGCTTCGACCCCGACACGCTGCCGCGCCTGCGCCTGACCGGCCACCCCTTCCTTGGCGGCGCCTACCCCGTCGGAGCCTTCGCGACCGCCGCCGTCACCACCACCGCTCTCGCTCTCGCCGAGCTCACCGGCCACCGCGGCCCCATCACGGTCGACGCCGCGCTCGCCGGCGGCTGGTTCCGCGCGGCGGTGCGCCCGCGCGATGAGCAGCCGAGCCCGTGGGCCGAACTCACGGGCGACTACCGCGCGGCCGACGGGTGGGTTCGCCTGCACATGAACGCCCCGCACCACCGCGACGCGGCCGTCGCCGCGCTCGGTCTGCAACCCGCCGACACGGCCGAGGCACCCGCCGCCGAGCCCACGCGCGACGACGTCGCCGCGGCCGTCGCCCCGTTCGACGCCGACGCGCTCGAGGCGCTGGTCGTCGAGGCAGGCGGGGCCGCCGCCCGGCTGCGATCCGTCGCCGACTGGCGCGAGCATCCGCAGAGGGTCGCCGTCGCGGGCGAACCGCTCATCGCCGTCGCGCCCACCGACAACGCCCGCCCCGACCAGCCGTTCCCGCCCGGTCGCCCCGAGCGCCCGCTCGAGGGAGTGCGCGTGCTCGACCTCACGCGCGTGCTCGCCGGCCCCGTCGCGACGCGCGCGCTCGCGATGCTCGGCGCCGACGTGCTGCGCATCGACCCGCCCGACTGGGAGGAGCCGGCCGTCGAGCCCGACATGACGCTCGGCAAGCGCTGCGCTCGCGTCGACGCTCGCACCGTCGAGGGAGGCAGCGAGCTGCTCGCGCTCGTCGCCGAGGCCGACGTGCTCGTGCACGGCTACCGGCCCGGAGCCCTCGCGGCCCTCGGCCTCGACCCCGAGACGCTGAGCGCCGTGCGCCCCGGGCTCGTCGAGGTGCAGCTCGACGCGTGGGGCTACTCGGGCCCGTGGGCCGAGCGGCGCGGCTTCGACTCGCTCGTGCAGCTCGCGACCGGCATCGCGAGCCCGCACGCGGCCGACGCGACGACGCAGGCGGATGCCCGCGCAGCATCCGACGCACCGATCGCTCTCCCCGTGCAGGCCCTCGATCACGCCACCGGGTGGTTCGCGGCGACGGCCGCGCTGCGCGCTGTCGCGCACGCGCGCCGCACGGGCGAGGGGTCGCGCAGCCGTGTGTCGCTCGCCCGCACGGCGCTCGAGCTCGAGCGCCTGCGCGAGCTGCTCGGCCCCGCCGAGGCGCGCACCGAGCCGCGCCTGACCAGCGCGCCGATCGACACTCCGTGGGGCGTCGCCGACGTGCTCGCCTCGCCGCTCCAGGTCGGGGGAGTGCGCCTGCACACCCCGCACCCGCCGCGGCACCTCGGCTCGGACGCCCCGTACTGGCTCGTCGACGAACGCCACGACGAGGAGGAGGCCGAGCGCGTGAGCCCCACAGGCCCGCGCGCGGTCGTCATGCCCACGGGAGGCGTGCTCGCCTGGGCGGTGCTCAGCGCCGCGATCGTGTGGGCCAGCCAGGGCGTGCTCGAAACGCTCGGGGCGGCCTTGCTCGCCCAGCCCGACATCGGCGCCCGCTGGTGGTCGAACCCCGCGTGGGCGGTCGGCGCCGGCCTGCAGGCGGTCGCCCTCGCCGTGTCGTGGATGCTCCTCTCGCGTCGTCTGACCGTCGGCCCCGCGCTCGGCCTGGCCGCGGCGCTCGGCGCGGTCGCGCACCTCGTCGGCGCGACGCTCGTCTTCTCGGGCGCCTGGCCCGAGAGCGCCGAGCAGGCGTGGAGCATCGGCGCCGGACTCGGCGTCGCCGTCTGGTTCAGCGGCGCCGCGCTCGTGCAGCTCGGCGTGCCGGTGCTGCTCGCGCTGACGCGGCCGTTCCTCCGGGGGGCCTCGCGCGACTCGCGCGCGGTCGGGCCGCGGTACGCGCGGCGAGGCCGCCGCTCTCGCTGACGCGGGCCCCGAATGTTCGCCGCGCGAACATCCCAGAGGGCTTTTCGGTCACATTTTGGCAACCGATTGTCACAGAGTTTGGCAACCGGTTGACAACCGGTGTTCTGGCGACCTACAGTCGCCCCAAGCGATCGCGGACCGTTACTGCGATTCGCGGGTTCCCGGCCGGGAGCGCGGTGGCCGCGACCACCGGCCGGGAACCAACCCCGCATAATCCACCCAGACCCACCACACAGCAAAGGCTGACCGACAATGACGTTTGGTATCTCTCACCGTCGCGCTGCCGGAGTCGCTCTGACTCTCGCCGCCGGCCTTCTTCTCACGGCGTGCGCCAGCGCCGAGCCCGCGCCCTCGGGCGCCACCGACGAGCCGGGCGAGTTTGTCCGCGGCGAGGCCCTCCGCCTCGGCGTTCTCGGCGATCCCCTCTCGTGGGACCCCTCGCAGGCGCACGTCGGACACCTCCTCCAGCCCTACCAGGCGGTCTACGACACGCTCATCATGCGCGAGCCCGATGGTGCGCTCAGCCCCATGCTCGCGACCGAGTGGTCGTACAACGAAGACCTCACCGAGCTCACGCTCGAGCTGCGTGACGATGTCACGTTCAGCGACGGCGAGGCCTTCGACGCCGAGGCCGTCAAGGCCAACGTCGAGAACTTCAAGGCCGGCAACGGTCGCCAGGCCGCGCAGCTCGCCGACGTCGAGGCGGTCGAGGTCGTCGACGCCGACACCGTCGTGCTCGAGCTCTCGCAGCCGAACCCGGCGCTCGAGTACTACCTCAGCCAGGCCGCGGGCCTCATGGGCAGCCCCGCCGCCATCGGCACCGAGGGCATCGCGACCCTGCCCGTCGGCAGCGGCCCGTACGTCATGGACTCGACGAGCTCGGTTCCCGGCTCGCAGTATGTCTTCACGGCGAACGAGAACTACTGGAACCCTGAGCTCGTCAAGTTCAACCGCGTCGAGATGAAGGTGCTCACCGACGTCACGGCGCGCGTCAACGCGCTCGTCTCGGGCCAGATCGACGCGACGCTCGTCGACGCCCGCACGGCCGGCCAGGTCGAGGCCGCCGGCAAGACCCTCAGCGCCAACCAGGTCGACTGGACGGGTCTGCTCCTGCTCGACCGCGACGGCAAGCTCGCCCCGGCCCTGGCCGATGTGCGCGTCCGTCAGGCGATCAACTACGCGCTCGACCGCGAGGCCATGCTCGAGCAGGTCCAGCTCGGCGCCGGCACCGTCACGAACCAGGTCTTCGGCCCCGAGAGCGGCGCCTACGTCGACGAGCTCGACGAGACCTACTCGTACGACCCCGAGAAGGCGCGCGAGCTCCTCGACGACGCCGGCTACGGCGACGGCTTCGAGCTGACCATCCCGACCTTCCCGGGTCTCGAGTCGATCGTGCCCCTGCTGACGCAGCAGTTCGCTGACGTGGGCATCACGCTCATCGCCGAGAGCGTCCCGCCGCAGAACATCCAGGCCGACATCGCCGGGGGCAAGTTCCCCGCCGCCTACTTCTTCCTCTTCCAGGGCGAGCCGTGGGTCGCGATCAACCAGATGATCTCGACGGAGGCGACCTACAACGCCTTCGACTCGACGTCGCCCGAGCTCCAGAAGCTCATCGACGAGGTGCGCATCACCGGTGCCACGTCGGACGACGCCGCGAAGAAGATCAACGAGTACGTCACCGAGGAGGCGTGGTTCGCCCCGCTGTACCGCCTCGACCAGATGTACTTCTACGACCCGAACACCATCACGTCGGTTCCGCAGACGCAGATGGCCGTTCCGTCGATCTACAACTACTCGCCGGTCCAGAAGTAGTCGGACCCCGGTAGTCGGAACCGTGGGGGCGGGCTCGCCCCGCCCCCACGGCTCCACACCTCACGTTCTCACCCTCGAATCCAACGGAGCACTCGTGGTCTCGTTCACCCTGAGACGCCTCGGCGCCGGTGTCGTGCTGCTGATCGCCATCAGCATCCTCACCTACTCGATCCTCTTCTTCTCGAGCGCCAACATCGCCCGCAACCTGCTGGGCGACCAGGCGACCGAAGAGCAGATCGTGCTCAAGGAGCAGCAGCTCGGCCTCGACCAGCCCTTCCTGTCGCGCTTCGCCGACTGGTTCATGAGCGCTCTGAGCGGCGACTTCGGTCGCTCGTGGTTCACCTCCGAGCCGGTGGCGGTCGCGATCGCCAACCGCCTCCCCATCACTCTCACCCTCGTCGCCGTCGCCATCCTCCTGACGGCGATCATCTCGACCCTCATCGGCATGCTCGCCGCCGTGAAGCGCGGCTGGATGGACCGCGCGGTGCAGATCGGCGCCGTCATCGGCTACGCCGCCCCCGGCTTCGTCATCGCCGTGCTCTTCGTCACGATCTTCGCGGTGCAGCTCCGCCTCGTTCCGCCCGTGAGCACGATCTCTCCGGGCGCAACCGCGGCCGCCTGGTTCACCTCGCTCCTGCTGCCGGTGATCGCCCTCGCGATCAACGCCGTCGCGTCGAGCGCCCAGCAGCTGCGCAGCGCGATCATCAAGCAGCTCGAGCGCGACTACGTGCGCACCCTCCGCAGCCGCGGCATCGCCGAGCGCGAGATCCTCTTCCGCCACGTGCTCCGCAGCGCCGCCCCCGCAGGCCTCACCATCCTGAGCCTCCAATTCATCGGGATGCTCGGCGGCGCCGTGATCGTCGAGCAGATCTTCGCCCTGCCCGGCATCGGCAGCCTCGCCGTCACCGCCACCGCCTCGGGTGACATCCCCGTCGTGATGGGGGTCGTGCTCTTCACCGTCATCATCGTCATCGTCGTCAACCTGCTCGTCGACCTCGTCAACGGCTGGCTCAACCCCAAGGTGCGTGTCTCATGACCGAGCCCACTCCCGCCGGCCAGTCCGGCGTCGTCGTCCGCAGCTCCGTCTTCGGGCGCATCGTGCGCAATCCGCTGGGCCTCACCGCCATCGTGGCGCTCGTGCTCATCGGGGCGGCCGCCGCGTTCGCGCAGGTGCTCGCGCCGTTCGACCAGAACTTCTCCGACATCACCAACACGCTCGCCGCCCCCGGCGGCGAGTACATCCTCGGCACCGACAGCGGCGGCCGCGACGTGCTCAGCCGCCTGCTCTACGGAGGGCAGCTGACCCTCGCGTCTGCCCTCCTCTGCGCGAGCGTCGCGATCCTCATCGGACTTCCGACGGGCCTCATCGCCGGCTACTACGGCGGATGGTTCGACTCGACCGCGAGCTGGTTCGCGAACATGATCCTGAGCCTGCCCGGCATCATGGTGCTGCTCTCGGTGCGCGCCGCTCTCGGCCCGTCGGTCTGGCTCGCCATGATCGTCTTCGGCATCCTGCTGAGCCCCGGCTACTTCCGCCTGACGCGCACGGTCGTGCAGTCGGTGCGCAACGAGCTCTACGTCGATGCGGCCCGCGTCTCGGGGCTCTCCGACCTGCGCATCATCGCGCGGCACATCATGTCGGTCGTCCGCGCGCCCATCATCATCCAGACGTCGATCGTCGCCGGTGTCGCGATCGCCATCCAGTCGGGCCTCGACTTCCTCGGCCTCGGCGACCCGGCGCAGGCGACGTGGGGCATCATGCTCAGCGACGGCTTCCGCAACGTCTACCTCAACCCGCTGCTGCTGGTCTGGCCGACGCTCGCCATCATGACCACGATCGCCTCGCTCGTGCTGCTCGGCAACGCCATCCGCGATGCGCTCGAAGACGGCCAGAAGATCAAGGCCAAGCGCCGCCCCGCGGGCGAGAAGAAGCCGTCCCGCTCGGCCGCGCTCCCCACGGTCGAGGCCGGCACCGAGCAGCACCTGCTCAAGGTCTCGAACCTCGCGGTCGGCTACCCGCAGGCCGACGGCTCGATCAAGAAGGTCGTCGACGACGTCTCGTTCCACATCGACCGCGGCGAGGTGCTGAGCATCGTCGGCGAGTCGGGCTCGGGCAAGTCGCAGACCGCGTTCTCGATCCTCGGTCTGCTGCCTGACACGGCGCGCATCGTCGGCGGGAGCATCCAGTTCGACGGCGCGTACACCGTCGCCCCCGGTGACGAGACGGTCTCGAGCGAGCGCCTCAGCGCGCTGCGCGGGCGTCGCATCTCGTACATCCCGCAGGAGCCGATGTCGAACCTCGACCCGGCGTTCACGATCGGCTCGCAGCTCGTGCGACCGATGACCGTCGTGCTCGGCATCTCGAAGGCTGAGGCGAAGGCGCGCGCGCTCGAGCTGCTAGCCAAGGTCGGCATCCCGAACCCGCAGCGCACGTTCGACGCCTACCCGCACGAGGTCTCGGGCGGCATGGCGCAGCGCGTGCTCATCGCCGGCGCGATCAGCTGCGAGCCCGACCTCGTGATCGCCGACGAGCCGACCACGGCCCTCGACGTCACGGTGCAGGCCGAAGTGCTCGACCTGCTGCGCACGATGCAGCGCCAGCTCGGCGTCGGCGTCATCATCGTGACGCACAACTTCGGCGTCGTCGCCGACCTCGCCGACCGCGTCGTCGTGATGCAGAGCGGCCGCGTCGTCGAAGAGGGCGATGTGCTCGAGATCCTCCGCCACCCCAAGCACCCCTACACGCAGACGCTCCTGGCCTCGATGCTCGAGGACAAGACGCCGATGACCAAGCTCACCGTCGACGCCGCAGGAGGCATCGCATGACCGGGACGCCGATTCTCACCGCCACCGACGTCGTCGTCGAGTACCCCGGCAAGGGGTTCCGGGCGAAGCCGTTCCGCGCCCTCCACGGCGTCTCGATCGCGATCGAGCAGGGCAAGACCCTCGGCCTCGTGGGCGAGTCGGGCTCGGGCAAGACGACCCTCGGTCGTGCGATGCTCGGTCTCGCCCCCGTCACGGGCGGCGCGATCACGTTCGACGGGCAGGACATCACGCACGCCTCGCGTCGTCAGCGCCGCGCGCTGAGCCGCGACATCCAGGTCGTCTTCCAAGACCCGTACACGTCGCTCAACCCCGCGCTCGAGGTCGGCGAGATCCTCGCCGAGCCCCTCGCCGTGCAGGGCGTCGCCGCGAAAGACGCGAAGGGGCGCATCCGTGAGCTTCTCGATCGCGTCGGGCTGCCGCAGGATGCGGTGCACCGTCTGCCGCGCGAGTTCAGCGGCGGTCAGCGCCAGCGCGTCGCCATCGCGCGCGCCCTCGCGCTCTCGCCCCGCCTCATCGTGTGCGACGAGCCCGTGAGCGCGCTCGACCTCACGACGCAGGCGCGCGTGCTCGATCTCTTCCTCGAGATCCAGCAGGACACGGGGGTGTCGTACCTCTTCGTCTCGCACGACCTCGATGTCGTGCGTCACATCAGCCACGACGTCGCCGTCATGTACCAGGGCGAGATCGTCGAGCAGGGCCCCGCCGAGCACGTCACGCGCACGCCCGATCACCCGTACACGCAGCGACTGCTGCTCGCCTCGCCCGTGCCCGACCCCGTGCGCCAGGAGGAGCGCCGGGCGAACCGGCTGCGACTGCTCGCCGAGCAGCGAGAGCAGGATGCTCAGGCCGGCGCAGGCACCGGCGCGAGCATTTCCGCTCCTGCCGACGACGCCGAGGGCGTTAGCGTAGGAGACCGGGCCTGATGACCGACGATCCGAGGGGGAGCGCTGTGAGCACGGAGGAGACCGCGCGGCACACGCCCGCGCGCCGCCGCGCCGCTCGCCCCCACGCGGCGACGATCTATGACATCGCCAAGCTCGCCGGCGTGAACCCCTCGACCGTCTCGCGGGCGCTCAACCAGCCGGGCCGCATCAACATCAAGACCGAGCAGCGCATCCGCGAGGCTGCCGACGAGCTCAACTATCGCGTGAACCCGTTCGCCCGGGCGCTGCCGACCGGCCGCACGATGACGCTCGGCTTCATCGTCGCCGACATCACGAACCCCGTGCTCTTCGGCATCATCCGCGGCGCCGAGAAGGCCGCGGCGCAGCTGGGCTACACGCTCATCATCGCCGAGTCGCAGGAGTCAGGCGAGCGCGAAGCGGCCGCGGCCGAGCGCGTGCTGCCGTCGGTCGACGGCCTCGTGCTCGCGACGACGCGACTGGGCGACCCGCAGATCCAGAACCTCGCCGCGCAGAAGCCGCTCGTGCTCATCAACCGCCTCGTCGAGGGCGTCGACTGCGTCGTTCCCGACATCTCGATCGGCATCGGTCAGGCGGTCGAGCACCTCGCGAAGGCGGGTCACCGTCGCATCGCCTACCTCGGCGGCCCCGAGACGTCGTGGATCGGCCAGCGCCGCGCCGAGGCGATCGCGGCCGCGGCCGAGCGCGAGGGCATCGAGGTCGTGCAGCTCGGGCCCGCGAGCCCGACGCTCGCGGGCGGCCCCGCATCGCTGCCCGGAGTGCTCGCGAGCAAGGCCACCGCGGTCATCGCGTACAACGACCTCATGGCGATCGGTCTGCTGCGCGAGGCCCAGAAGCGCGGCATGTCGATTCCCGACGATCTGAGCATCATCGGCTTCGACGACATCTTCGGCAGCGACTTCACGACGCCGCCGCTCACCACCATCCGCATGCCGCTCTCCGATGCCGGCCACCGCGCCGTGCACGCCGTGCTGACCGTCCTCGGCGAAGACGTCGCCGACCTCGACGAGACGCCCCTCACCACCGAGCTCGTCGTGCGCGATTCCGTCGCGACGCTCGCCGCTCAGAAGTAGGCCCCCTCATGACGAACACCTCCCTTTTTCACGCCGTCGATGGCAACCGATTGACAGCGCTCGACCCCGACCGTCTCTTCCCTGCCGACCCGGCCACGCGCGACCGCGCACGGGCGCTGCACGCGAGCGTCGTCGATCTGCCGATCATCTCGCCGCACGGTCACGTCGACCCGCGCATCCTTCTCGATGACGCGCCGTTCGCCGACCCGACGTCGCTCTTCCTGACCTTCGACCACTACGTCACGCGCCTCCTGCACGCCGACGGCGCCGACCTCGCGCTCTTCGGCGTCGGAGCGGGCGGCCCCGCCGACCCCCGCGCGGCCTGGCGGGCCTTCGCCGAGCGCTGGCACCTCTTCGCCGGCACCGCCTCGGGGTACTGGCTGCGCCACGAGTGGGCCTCGCTCTTCGGCCTCACCGACGAGCTGTCGCCCGCGACGGCCGACGCGTTCTACGACCGCATCGCCTCGCGCATCGCCGACGTCGACTTCCGGCCGCGCGCCCTGCTCGACCAGTTCCGCATCGAGGTGCTCGCGACGACGGATGACCCGCTCGACGACCTCGAGGTGCACCGCGCTCTCGCCGCCGACCCGGCAGTGTCGGCGCGCATCCTGCCCACCTTCCGACCCGACGCGTACCTCGACCCCGAGGCCGCGGGCTTCCGCGAGCGCCTCGAGCGCCTCGCCGCCGCGACGGGCCGCAGCGCCGACGACCCGCAGGGCTACCTCGCCTCGCTGCGCGAGCGCCGCGCCCACTTCATCGCCCGCGGCGCCGTCTCGGCCGACCACGGCGTGCGCGAGCCCTTCACGGTCGCGCTCGATCGCGACGAGTTCGCCGCCCTTCACCGCGATGCCCTCGCCGGCCGCCTCGATGCGCAGGGCGCCCGCCTCTTCCGCGGAGCCATGCTGCTCGAGATGGGCCGCATGAGCGCCGATGACGGTCTCGTCATGACGATCCACCCGGGTGTGCACCGCAACCACTCCTCGGCGACCTTCGACCGTTTCGGACCCGACTCGGGCCACGACATCCCGATCGCGGTCGAGTACACCGCGAACCTGCGGCCACTGCTCGACGAGGTCGGCCTGCGCCCCGACGTGCACATCGTCGCCTTCAGCATCGACGAGACCGTCTACTCGCGCGAGCTGGCTCCGCTCGCGGGCTTCTACCCGGCGCTGTATGTGGGTGCTCCGTGGTGGTTCCTGGATGCCCCTGACGCCGCCCTGCGCGTCCGCGCCGCGGTCACCGAGACGGCGGGCTTCTCTCGCGGCTCGGGCTTCATCGACGACACCCGCGCGTTCCTGTCGATCCCCGCGCGTCACGACATGGCGCGACGCGTCGACTCGGCCTTCCTCGCGCGCCTCGTCATCGAGGGTCGCCTGACGATGACGGATGCCGAGCGCATCATCGTCGAGATCACCGACGCCCAGCCCCGGAAGGTGTTCAAGCTGTGACGACCGCGCTCACCCGCAGCGCCCTCGCGGCGAGCGGCATCGCCGCCGACCCCGCGCCCGAGCGCATCGTGCACCTCGGCCTCGGCGCGTTCCACCGCGCGCACCAGGCCTGGTACACCGACGCAGTCGACGCCGAGCGCGCGTGGGGCATCGCGGCCTTCACCGGCCGCAGCCCCGACGCCGCCCTGCCACTCGCGGCGCAGGACGGCCTGTACTCGCTCGTGGTGCGCGCGGCCGGCGGAGACTCCGTCTCGGTCATCCGCAGCCTCGTGCGCGCCGCCGATGGCTCGGCCGCCGACCAGGTGCTGCCCGCGATCGCCGCCCCCGACACCGCGATCATCACGCTCACCGTCACCGAGGCTGGGTACCGCTTCGGCGGCGACGGCACGATCGACCTCTCCGACGCCGTCATCGCGGCCGACCTTGAGCTCGCGCGCGAGGTCGCCGGCGGAGCCCGCGCACCGCGCTCGGTGCCCGTCTCCGCCCTCGGGCGCATCCTCGTCGGCCTCGAGCTGCGCCGCCGCGCCGGAGCCCCGGGCCTCGCCATCGTGCCGTGCGACAACATGCCGTCGAACGGCGAGCTCGTGCGCCAGGCTCTGCTCGACATGGCCGTCGCGGTGAGCGACGACCTCACGCGTTACATCGCCGACGGCGTGGGCTTCGTGTCGACCTCGGTCGACCGCATCACGCCCGCGACCCGCGACGCCGACATCGCCACGGTCGCCGAGCTCTCAGGCTGGCGCGACCTCGCCCCCGTCGTCACCGAGCCGTTCTCCGACTGGGTGCTGAGCGGGGCGTTCCCCTCCGGCCGCCCCGCGTGGGAGCAGACCGGCGCACGCATCGTCGACGACATCCGCCCCTTCGAGCGCCGCAAGCTGTGGCTGCTCAACGGCGCCCACAGTCTGCTGGCCTATGCCGGCCCGGCCCGCGGGCACGAGACGGTGCACGAGGCGATCGCCGATGCCGAGTGCCGGGCATCCGTCGAGCGGTTCTGGGACGAGGCGGAGGCGCACCTGCCCGCCGACCTCGACGTGCCCGCCTACCGCGCCGCGCTGCTCGAGAGATTCGAGAACCCGCGCATCGAGCACCGCCTCGCGCAGATCGGCCGTGACGGATCGACGAAGCTGCGCGTGCGGGCCGTTCCCGTGCTGCGGGCCGAGCTCGCCGCCGGACGCTCGGGGGAGGGGGCCGCCGGTGCCATCGCGGCCTGGATGGATGCCGCCACGCGCGGCGCACTGCCGCCCGACCCCGCCGAGGCGGAGGTCGCCGCGGCCGCCGCCGAGCGAGAGTCGTCGCGTGCGCTGCTCGCGATGCTCGACCCCGAGCTCGCCGACGACGCGGCGGCACTCGCGGTCGTCGAGGCCTCGCGCCGGGCGCCCGTCACCGGCTGACCCGCCGCGCCGTCATGCGGTGTGCGACGCGCGCACATCTCCACATGGCAACCGATTGCCAAAACTCCAGAATCGTGCTTCACTGACCGCATCGCCGCGGCGGACCAGCTCCGACCACCGGCCCGCGATCGACCCGACCGCCGACCTCCTCGATCGGCCCGACCCACGAAAGACCGCACATGATCATCGACAAGGCCGAAGTCATCGTCACGAGCCCCGACCGCAACTTCGTGACGCTCAAGATCACCACGAGCGACGGAGTCACCGGCCTCGGCGACGCGACCCTCAACGGCCGCGAGCTCGCCGTCGTCAGCTACCTGCGCGACCACGTCGTGCCGCTGCTCATCGGCCGCGACCCGGGCAAGATCGAAGACACCTGGCAGTTCCTGTACCGCAGCGCCTACTGGCGCCGCGGCCCGGTCACGATGGCCGCGATCGCGTCGGTCGACATGGCCCTCTGGGACATCAAGGGCAAGGTCGCGGGGATGCCCGTCTACGAGCTGCTCGGAGGCGCGTCGCGCACCGGCCTCCTCGCCTACGGTCACGCCTCGGGCAAGACGAACTCCGAGCTCTTCGACAGCGTGCGCGCCCACCAGGAGCAGGGCTACCGCGCCATCCGCATCCAGACCGGCGTTCCCGGTCTCAAGTCGATCTACGGCATCGCCTCGCAGCCGACCCACGCCGACGGCGTGCGCTACGACCACGAGCCCGCCGTGCGCGGCGCGCTGCCGCAGGAGGAGGACTGGGACACCCGCAGCTACCTCCGTCACCTGCCGGGCGTGTTCGAGGCCGTGCGCAATGAGTTCGGCCCCGAGCTGCCGCTGCTGCACGACGGCCACCACCGCATGACGCCGATCCAGGCCGCGAAGCTCGGCAAGTCGCTCGAGCCCTACGACCTGTTCTGGCTCGAGGACTGCACGCCCGCCGAGAACCAGGAGGCCCTGCGGCTCGTGCGTCAGCACACCACCACGCCGCTCGCCATCGGCGAGATCTTCAACACCGTGTGGGACTTCAAGGACCTCATCCGCGAGCAGCTCATCGACTACGTGCGCGGTGCCGTGACGCACATGGGTGGCATCTCGGCGCTCAAGAAGACGCTCGAGTACGCGGCGCAGTACCAGATCAAGTCGGGCATGCACGGGCCGACCGACATCTCGCCCGTCGGCATGGCGGCGGCGATGCACCTCGGCCTGTCGATCCACAACTTCGGCATCCAGGAGTACATGAAGCACGGCGCGAAGACCGACCAGGTCTTCCAGCAGTCGTTCTCGTGGACCGACGGCTACCTCCACCCGGGCGACAAGCCGGGCCTCGGCGTCGAGCTCGAGCTCGACGAGGCCGGCAAGTACCCGTACGTGCAGGCCTACCTGCCGTACAACCGCCTCGCTGACGGCACCGTTCACGACTGGTGACGACCGAGTCGACCTCGCCCCGGCCGGGGCGCCCCATCATCGTGGTGATGGGCGTCTCGGCCGCGGGCAAGACCAGTGTCGGCCGCGCGCTCGCCGAGCGGCTCGGCCTCGAGTTCCGCGACGCCGACGACCTGCACCCGGCCGAGAACCTCGCCACGATGGCGGCTGCCTTGCCGCAGGAGGACGCCGATCGGTGGCCCTGGCTCGATCAGGTCGGTCAGGCGCTCGCCGTGGGTGCAGCATCCGGAGATGGCGTCGTCATGGCGTGCTCGGCCCTCAAGCGCGCGTACCGCTTCGTGCTGCGGCGCTGGAGCCCCGGCACGGTCTTCGTGCACCTCACCGCACCCCGGGGAGTGCTCGAGGCGCGCATCGCCGGCCGCACGTCGCACTTCATGCCCTCGACCCTGCTCGACTCGCAGCTCGCGACGCTCGAGCCCCTCGAGGACGACGAGGCGGGCGTGACGATCGACGTCACCCCGTCGATCGAGCGCATCGTCGACGCCGCGGTCGCGGCGCTCGCGGCGCGCTGACGCCCGCGCGCTGACGCCCGCTGCCCGCCGGCGCCCGCGCGCTGACGCCCCCGCGCTGACGCCCGCCGCGGGCTGACGCCCGGTCCCGCGCCCCGCCGCGCGCGCTGGCGCCGACCCCGCGCTGACATCTACTGCGCGCTGACGCCCGCCGCCCGCCGGCGCTGACTCCGCCCGCCCGCGCTTCGCCGCCCTGGCCCCACCAGTTCGGCCGCGCCCTCTTGCGCGCTCTGCCAAATGCAGGAAGGGAGGCGCCCGCCCACGGCGTGTCGCCACGACACGCCGCTCGTTCGACCCGGCGTTCCTGCACTTGGCACTTGGCAGGCGTCGACGATCTGCGGTGGTGGGGTGGGTCGTGTGCGCAACTCCGGAACACAGCGGGATTCCGGCCACCCGGGCCGGGCGAGCGCGGGCGTGTGGTGCAGCCGTTCCGGAGTTGCGCATTGTCGACCTGGCACTTGCGGCCCGCGCCAGCGAGGCTCGCGCGGCGCGCCTCGCCGGGTGACGCGGCGCGCGCCGCGGGCGACATCGCACGCCTCGCCTCGGCGGTCCGAGGTCCGAGGTCCGAAGTGCAGGAGTCGCGGCGGCGCACCCCGGCGTGTCGCGCCGACACGCCGTCGTTGCAGTCCCGGACTCCGGCGTTGGGTACGTGAGAGCCTCGCGAACGACGAAGGCCCACGCTCCCCGAGGGGAGACGCGGGCCTTCGCGGCGAGTGGGCGGCCGAGCGGCCAGGCGGCCGAACGGCCCGGCGGCCGACCGGCCAGGCGGCGGCGACGCCGCCAGGCCGAGCGCCTAGTGCGCGTCGACCGCCGAGATCTCGGTGCGGTCGCCGCTCCACAGCGTGTGGAACGTGCCCTCCTGGTCGATGCGCTTGTAGGTGTGCGCTCCGAAGAAGTCGCGCTGACCCTGCACGAGTGCGGCCGGCAGGCGGTCGGCACGCAGTCCGTCGTAGTACGAGAGCGACGACGCGAACGTCGGGGTCGGGATGCCCGCGAGCGCGGCCCCCGAGACGATGCGACGCCAGGCGGGCAGCGCGCCCGCGACCGCGTCGGCGAAGTACGGCGCCGTGACGAGGGCGACAAGCGCGGGGTCGGCGGCGTAGGCCTCGGTGATGCGGTTGAGGAACTGCGCGCGGATGATGCAGCCCGCGCGCCAGATCTTCGCGATCTCGCCCTTCTTGATGTCCCACGAGTACTGCTCGGCGCCCGCGACGATCGCGTCGAAGCCCTGGCTGTAGGCGATGATCTTCGAGGCGTAGAGCGCCTGGCGCACGTCTTCGACGAATGCGGCGCGGTCGGTCACCGACCACTCCTGCGAGCCGGCGGGCAGCGAGCGCGCGGCGGCGCGCTGCGCGGGCTTCGACGAGAGCGAGCGGGCGAACACGGCCTCGGCGATGCCCGACACGGGAACGCCGAGGTCGAGCGCCGACTGAACCGTCCACGCGCCGGTGCCCTTGGCACCGGCCTGGTCGAGGATGACGTCGACGAGCGGCTTGCCGGTCGTCGCATCCACCTGGCGCAGCACCTCGGCCGTGATCTCGATGAGGTAGCTCTCGAGCTCGCCGGTGTTCCACTCGGCGAAGATCTCGGCGATCTCCGCAGGCTCGAGCCCGCCGACGCGGCGGAGCAGGTCGTAGCCCTCGGCGATGAGCTGCATGTCGGCGTACTCGATGCCGTTGTGGATCATCTTGACGAAGTGACCGGCGCCGTCGGTGCCGACGTGCGTGACGCACGGCTCGCCCTCGGCGACCGCGGCGATCGAGCGCAGGATGGGCCCGAGGGTCTGCCACGCCTCGGCCGAGCCGCCGGGCATGATCGAGGGGCCGTTGAGCGCGCCCTCCTCGCCGCCCGAGATGCCGGCGCCGACGAAGTTGATGCCCGTCGAGCGCACGGCGGCTTCGCGGCGGATCGTGTCGGTGAAGAGCGCGTTGCCGCCGTCGACGATGATGTCGCCCGGCTCGAAGACCTGCGTCAGGGCGTCGATGACGGCGTCGGTGCCGCGGCCGGCCTGCACCATGATGATCGCGGTGCGCGGCTTCTGCAGCGACGCGGCGAACTCCTCGTAGGTCGAGGTGGCGATGAAGCCGGCCTCGGGGTGCTGCTCGATGAGCGTCGCGGTCTTCTCGTACGAGCGGTTGAAGATCGCCACGGTGTTGCCCTCGCGGCTGGCGAGGTTGCGGGCGAGATTCGAGCCCATCACGGCGAGTCCGACGACGCCGATGTTGGCCTGGGGCTGGGTCACGGGGTGCTCCTGGGGGTGGGGGCGCACGCGGCGCCGCGGTCACGGAGGTGGTGGCACGACCTCCTCCAGCCTATTCCCTGCAGACTCCGCCGCCGTCCGGCCGCCCACCCCGCCTACGGTGGACGCATGACCGACGCCCCCTCTCTCGTGCTCATGGGCGTCTCGGCGGCCGGCAAGACGGTCGTGGGGCGCGACGCGGCGGCCCGCGCGGGTGTGACCTTCCTCGACGCCGACGACCTGCACCCCGCCGCGAACGTGGCCAAGATGGCGGCCGGGCATCCGCTCGACGACGCCGACCGAGCCCCCTGGCTGGATGCCGTGGGCGCGGCCCTGCGCGACCACCGACCCTGCATCATGGCCTGCTCTGCTCTCAAGCGCTCCTACCGCGCGCGACTGCGCGAGCTCGCTCCGGAGACGCTCTTCGCGCTGCTCGACGTGCCCCGCCCCGTGCTCGAGCAGCGCCTCGAGAAGCGCGCGGGCCACTACATGCCGCCGAGCCTGCTCGACTCGCAGCTCGCGACGCTCGAGAGCCCGGCGCCGGGCGAGCTCGTCACGGTGCTCGACGGCGAGCGGAGCATCCCCGTTCTCGCCCAGCAGGTGGCCGACCTTCTCGCGGTGCCGCAGGGGCGCGATCTCGCGTAGACTGGGCCGCTGAACTTCGGCGAGGAAGAGCGCGAGCTCTTCGTGATCGACGCGGTGGGCAAGGCACTGGTCTTTCCTCACGCGCTTCTGCGTTCGAGTTGACACCCACGACCGGGTCCTGAGAGGCCCACTGACAATCAAGGAGTCCGGCATGTCCGAGAACACCCACCTCGCAGCGGAGGTGCGCTCGAGCTTCGGCAAGGGCGCCGCGCGCAAGATCCGTGCGACCAACAAGATCCCCGCCGTCATCTACGGTCACGGCACCGAGCCCCGCCACGTCACCCTGCCGGGTCACGAGACGGCTCTTCTGCTGCGCAAGAAGAACGTCGTGCTGACGCTCGACATCGAGGGCGACGAGCAGCTCGCGCTCGTCAAGGACGTGCAGAAGGACCCGGTGCGCCAGCTCATCGAGCACATCGACCTCATCGTCGTGCGCAAGGGCGAGAAGGTCGTCGTCGACATCCCCGTGCACGTCGAGGGCGAGAGCGCTCCCGGCACGATCCACATGCTCGAGCACGCGACGCTCTCGGTCGAGGCCGAGGCGACGCACATCCCCGAGAACGTGGTCGTCTCGGTCGAGGGCCTCGAAGACGGCACGCAGATCCACGCCGGCCAGGTCGCGCTGCCCAAGGGCACCACGCTCATCACCGACGCCGACGCGCTCGTCGTCATCGTCTCGACCCCGCAGCTCGACACGACCTCCGACGCCGACGGCTCGGCCGACGCCGCCGAGGCCGAGGCTGAGGGCGACGCCGCTGAGGGCGACGCCGAGGCCGCCGAGGGCGAGTCGACCGAGGCCGCCGAGTAGGCATCATCTTCGGATTCACGAGGCGTCAGGCACCTCCGGCTGTGGCCGACAACGTCTGGCTCGTAGCCGGGCTCGGTAACCCCGGGCCCGGCTACGCCGGCAATCGGCACAATGTCGGGCAGATGGCGCTCGACGAGCTCGCCACCCGGCTGGGCGGTAGGTTCTCGCGGCACAAGTCGACGACGATGCTCGCCGAGGTGCGTCTGCGCCCCGGCGGCCCGAAGCTCGTGCTCGTCAAGCCGCTCAGCTACATGAACACCTCCGGCGGGCCCGTCTCGAGCGCGGCCAAGTACTTCGGTGTCCCGCCCGAGCGCGTCGTTGTCCTCCACGACGACCTCGACCTGCCGTTCGAGTCGATCAAGCTCAAGGCCGACGGCGGTCACGGCGGCCAGAACGGCGTGCGCGACATCATCAAGGCGCTCGCGACGCAGGAGTTCCCGCGCGTGCGCATCGGCATCGGCCGCCCGCCCGGCCGACAGGATGCCGCCGACTACGTGCTCAAAGACTTCCCGGCCGCCGAGAAGGCGCGCCTGCCGTTCCTCCTCGGTGACGCGGCCGACGCGGTCGAGCTGCTCGTCGACCAGGGGCTGCTCGCGGCGCAGCAGAAGTTCCACGGCCCGCGCCCGTAGCGGTCAGGCGCCCGCCCCGCGACCCCTCAGTCACCGGCGCGTACACTCTCTCCAGTGAGTCTCGAGCGGTTGATCCCGGCCCTGTCGCGCGCCCGCACGCTCGAGAAGGCGCTCGACGCCGCGAAGGTCTCGACCGATTTCTCGGTCGTCGAGGGCCTTCGCGCTCCACTGCTGGCGAGCATCCTCAGCGCTCGTGAGGCACCGCAGTGCCTGCTCGCCATCACCGCGACGGGCCGCGAGTCCGAGGGCTTCATCGACACGCTGCGCTGCCTGCTGCCCGACGCGACCATCCTCGACCTGCCGGCGTGGGAGACCCTGCCCCACGAGCGCCTGAGCCCGAGCGCCGAGACCGTCGGCCGCCGCATCCGCACGCTGCGGGCGCTCGCGCAGTGGGCGGATGCTCCCACCGGCCACCTCGTCGTCGTCGCGTCCGTGCGCGCCGCGCTGCAGCCTCTGCCCACGGGCCTCACGAGCATCGAGCCCGTCGTGCTCACGAAGGGCGGCCGCGGGCACGACCTCGCTCCGACGGTCGAGCGGCTCATCGACCTCGCCTACGCGCGCGTCGACATGGTCACGCGCCGCGGCGAGTTCGCGGTGCGCGGCGGCATCCTCGACGTCTTCCCGGCGGTCGCCGAGCACCCCGTGCGCGTCGAGTTCTTCGGCGACGAGGTCGAGCAGCTGCGCGAGTTCTCGGTCGCCGACCAGCGTTCGCTGCCCACCGAGCTCGAGAGCATCGAGCTGCCGCCGACGCGTGAGCTGCTGCTCACCGACGGGGTCAAGCAGCGGGCGCGCGAGATGCAGCACGAGTTCCCGAGCCTCGCGCAGATGCTCGAGAAGATCGGCCAGGGCATCCCCGTCGAGGGCATGGAGAGCCTTGCCCCCGCGCTCGTCGACCAGCTCGTGCCCCTCACGCACTATCTGCCGGCCCGCGCCGCGATCGCGGTGCTGAGCCCCGAGCGCGTCGCGAGCCGCGCGACGACGCTCGTCGAGACCAACCGCGAGTTCCTGACCGCGGCGTGGCACGCGGCCACGGCCGGAGCCGAGGCGCCCATCGACCTCGACGCGGGCGACTTCCTCACCGTGAACGGCCTGCGCGCAGCATCCGGCGATCGTCGCTGGTTCACCATCAGCGCGTTCGACGCCGACGATCCCGAGGTGCTGCGCATCGACGCGGCCGAGCCGCCGAGCTTCGCGGGCGTCGTCGGGGGAGCGGTCGACCACGTCGTCGACCGCGTGCGCGACGGCTGGGCCATGGTCGTCGTCGCCGGGGGAGCGGGCCTGCTCGAGCGCGCCTCCGACGTTCTCTCTGAGCAGCAGGTCGCCGCGCGCATCGTCGACGAGCTGCCCGAGACCCTCGAGAGGGGCGTCGTGCACCTCGTGCGCGGCACCGTCGAGCACGGCTTCGAGCTGCCCGAGCTGCAGATCGGCCTGCTGAGCGAGACCGAGTTCTACGG
>JAOASR010000002.1 GCA_030158585.1 Microcella sp. | reverse complement strand
GGCCCCCCCCCCCGCGCCGAGGTGCTCGATCGCTTCGCGACCGGCCCCGCCGCCGGGTCTGCCGCGCTCACCCGGGCCGCCCGCGGCGCGGGGGCCGCGTGGTACATCGCCACGGCACTCGAGGCCGACCCGCTGCGCGACCTCATGCGGCGTCTGTGCGCCGAGGCGGGCATCCCCACGATCGAGGTCGGCGACGACGTCGACGTCGTCGTGCGCTCGGCGGCCGACCGCACCATCACGATCGTCATCAACCACCGCGACGAGCCCCTCGCGCTCACGGGCCTCGCGCTCGCGGGCGTCGACCTCGTCTCGGGAAGCGAGGTCGCCCCCGGGGCGATCGTCGTCCCCGCCGGCGGGGTCATCGCCGTACTCACCGAGAGGAGCGAGTCGTGACCGACATCGCCGTGCGCAAGTCGCGCGGAATCCGCCACCGAGGGGCCCTCGCGGTCTTCCTTGTGCCGTTCGGGGCGCTCTTCGCCCTGTTCTACGTCATCCCCATCGGGTATGCCGTCTACCAGTCGCTGCTCGTCGTCGAGCGCGACGGCACCTTCGGCCCCGCCGTGCAGGTCTTCGGCGGTCTGACGCAGTACATCGCCGTGTTCGAGAACGAGGCGTTCTGGTCGTCGATCGGCCGCGTGCTGCTCTTCGGCGTCGTGCAGGTGCCGATCATGCTCGGCGTGGCGCTGATCCTCGCCCTGCTGCTCGACTCGCCGCTCGTGCGCGGTTCGAAGTTCTTCCGCCTCGCGTTCTTCGCGCCCTACGCGGTGCCGAGCGTCATCGCGGCGATCATGTGGGGCTTCCTGTACTCGCCCAACCTCTCGCCGTTCACGGGCGTGACGCAGAACGTCGACTTCCTCTCGGCCGAATCGGTGCTCTGGTCGATCGCGAACGTCGTCACGTGGGTCTACGTCGGCTACAACATGCTCATCATCTACTCGGCGCTCCTGGCGATCCCGAGCGAGATCTACGAGGCCGCGCGCCTCGACGGGGCGAGCCAGTTCCGCATCGCGTGGTCGATCAAGATCCCGCTCGTCGTGCCGGCCCTCGTGCTCACGGGCATCTTCTCGATCATCGGAACGCTGCAGCTGCTCGCCGAGCCGCAGGTGTTCCAGTCGTTCAGCTCGGCCGTGACGAGCACGTTCACCCCGAACCTCACCATCTACTCCACGGCATCGATCCCGAACATCAGCCTCGCCGCCGCGATGAGCGTCGTGCTCGCACTCGCGACGTTCGTGCTCTCGTTCACGGTGCTCAAGCTCACGCAGCGGAGGACGGCAGCATGACCGCGACCACAGCATCCCGTCGATCGGCGGAGCCGGCGAAGCCGGGCCGGTCGGCGAAGACGGTCAAGCCCTCGAAGGCTCGCGCGGGCGGCCACAGCGGCATCCGTGAGAGCGCCGTGTCGCGCACGATCGCCATGGCCGTCATGGTCGTCGCGACGCTCTACTTCCTCACGCCGATCTGGTGGCTCTTCGTCGCCTCGAGCAAGACGCGCGCCGACTTCACCACTACCGCGCCGCTGTGGTTCGCCGACTTCGCGCTCTTCGAGAACATCGCGGCGCTCTTCGACTACCGCAACGCGGTGTTCCTGCGCTGGCTTGCCAACAGCGCGCTGTACGCGGGCATCGGCGCCCTCATCGCGACGATCATCGCCGCGATGGCGGGCTACGCGATCGCCAAGTACACCTTCCGCGGCCGCGAGACGCTCTTCAACGTCATCCTCGGCGGCGTGCTCGTGCCCGCCACGGCGCTCGCGCTCCCGCTCTTCCTGCTCTTCAGCCAGGTCGGCGCCACCAACACGATCTGGGCGGTCTTCCTGCCGAGCCTCGTGAGCCCCTTCGGGGTGTACCTCTCGCGGATCTACGCCGCGGCGAGCGTGCCCGACGAGATCATCGAGGCGGCGCGCATCGACGGCGCGGGCGAGGTGCGTACGTTCTTCACGGTCGCCACGCGACTCATGGCGCCGGCGCTCGTGACGATCTTCCTGTTCCAGTTCGTCGCGATCTGGAACAACTTCTTCCTTCCGCTGATCATGCTGCGCGACGAGAGCCTCTTCCCCGTCACGCTCGGCCTGTACGTCTGGAACACCCAGGTGAGCCAGATCCCCGACATCCGCGCGCTCGTCATCGTCGGCTCGCTCTTGTCGATCATTCCTCTCATCCTCACGTTCCTCGGCCTGCAGCGCTTCTGGCAGTCGGGGCTCGCGAACGGCGGCCTGAAGTAGGCCGCCCCCAGAACTCCCGGCTGCCCTGAAGCCGGGCGCACCAACCGCACGACCCGAACGACCCGCACCACAACCACCAAGAGAAAGGAACATCGCATGGCGATCTCCACCGTCGCCCGCGTCGGAGCCATGGCGGCTCTCACGGCGCTGGCACTCACTGCCTGCTCGACCGGAGGCAGCGAAGCCCCCGGCGCCGCCGGAGGCGACTGCGCTCCCTCCGACGGCCCCGTCACCCTGACCTTCACGAGCTGGCTGCCCGGCGTCGAGGAGGCCGTGGCCATCTGGAACGACGAGAACCCCGACATCCAGGTCGAGGTTCAGACCGGCCCGAACGGCAACGGCGGCACGTACCAGAACTTCTTTAACCAGCTCGAGGCCGGCAACGCCCCCGACCTGGGTCAGATCGAGTTCGACGCGATGCCCAACTTCCGCGTGCAGGACGGCCTCGAGAACATCGCGGCCTGCGACGGAATCCTCGAGGCGGAGGACCAGTTCGTGCCGTGGACCTGGAGCCAGGTCACCTTCGGCGAGGAGGACGCGGTCTACGCGATCCCGCAGGACACCGGCCCCATGGCCATGTTCTACCGTGCCGACCTCTTCGAGGCCGCCGGCATCGCGGTTCCCGAGACGTGGGAGGACTACCAGGCCGCTGCCGCGCAGATCCGCGAGCAGGGCGGGTACATCAACAACTTCTCGCAGAGCGACATCAACGCCTTCGCCGGTCTCGTCTGGCAGGCCGGTGGCGAGTGGTTCGCCAACGATGGCGAGCAGTGGGAAGTCAACCTCACCGGTGAGGAGACCACTCAGGTCGCCGAGTACTGGCAGGGCATGATCGAGCAGGACCTCGTCGCCGTCTACCCGCCGTGGACCGATGAGTGGAACGCCGCCTACAACTCGAGCGAGATCTGGACCTGGGTCTCGGCAGTCTGGGGTGCCAACACGATCGCGAGCGGCGCGCCCGACACCGCCGGCAAGTGGGCTGTCGCCCCGATGCCGCAGTGGGAAGCCGGGGCCTCGGCCGCCGGTAACTGGGGCGGTTCGACCACGGCCGTGCTGAAGGGCTCGGACCACCCGTACGAGGCCGCTCAGTTCGCGCTCTGGCTCAACAGCGACGCTGACGCTCTCACCGCGATGAACAAGACCGCCAACATCTACCCCGCGACGATCGAGGGCGCCAACCTGCCCGTCTTCGGCGAGGGCGTCGAGTTCTACGGCGGACAGAAGATCTACGAGGTGTTCGCCGAGGCCGGCAACAACGTCGACCCCGACTTCACCTGGGGCCCGACGATGACGCAGGTCTACAACGACGTCGCCGACGGATTCTCTGGCGCGGTCTCGGGCAGCGGTACGCTCCTCGAAGCCCTGCAGTCGGGCCAGTCGTCCACGATCGATGCCCTCAAGGCAGCAGCGATCCCGGTCAAGGAGTAACCATCTCCCTGCACCACCTCCGCGCCGCGGGTGTCAGCGTCGTGCTCGACGCCCGCGGCGCGGCCGTGCCCGCCGTCCGCTACTGGGGCCCCGACCTCGGCGATCTCGCTGAGGCCGACCTCGCCGTCGTCGCCGCGACCCCGGCGATCGCACCGAGCTCGCCCGACATCCCGCTCGTGCCGTCGGTCCTTCCCACGCCCGCCGAGGGCTGGACGGGCCTCCCCGGCATCGAGGCTCACCGCGTGGGGATGCCCGCCTCGCGCTCCCCGCTGCGCCTCACCCCCACGGCCGTGCACCGCTCCGCCCCCGCCGGCATCGTCGTCTCGCTGCGCGCCCACGACGAGCACGGCCACCTGCTCGACCTCGACTGGAGCGCCGAGCTGACCGTCGAGGGCCTCGTCGAGGTCTCGGTCTCCGCGACCGCCGCGAGCGAGCATCCCGTCGCTCTCGGTCGGCTCGCCGCGCGCCTGCCCGTTCCCGCCCGCGCGAGCGACCTGCTCGACTTCTCCGGGCTCTGGGCCGGTGAGCGCCGACCGCAGCGCGGACCCGTGCGCGACGGCGTCCACTTGCGCGAGCAGCGCCAGGGCCGGCCCGGGCACGACGCACCTTTCCTGACCGTCGCGGGCTCCCCCGGCTTCGGCTTCGCCGCCGGCGAGGTCTGGAGCCTGCACCACGCCTGGAGCGGCGACAGCCGCATCGCCCTCGAGTCGCTCGCGACGGGCCACCGCCACCTCGGCGCCGAAGAGCTGCTGCAGCCCGGCGAGATCGTGCTCGCTCCTGGCGAGCGCTACGACGCCCCCCTCGCGCTTTTCGCCTTCTCGGGCGCGGGCCTCGACGGTCTCTCCGACCGCTTCCACCCCTACGTGCGCCGCATCTCGCCGCCTACCCACCGCCCCGTCGTGCTTAACACGTGGGAGGCTGTCTACTTCGACCAGTCGCTCGACGCCCTCGCGCCCCTCGTCGACGCCGCCGCCGACCTCGGGGTCGAGCGCTTCGTGCTCGACGACGGCTGGTTCGCGGGCCGCACCGACGACCGTCGTGCGCTCGGCGACTGGATCGTCGACCCCGATCGCTGGCCCGAGGGCCTGCACCCGCTCGTCGCGCACGTCGAACAGCGCGGCATGGAGTTCGGCCTGTGGGTCGAGCCTGAGATGGTGAGCCCCGAGTCGAGGCTCGCGCGCGAGCATCCCGACTGGCTGCTCGCGTCCTCCGACGGCACGGTCCCTCCGACGTGGCGCTGGCAGCACGCGCTCGACCTCGCGAACCCTGCGGTGCGCGAGCACCTGCTCGCCGCTCTCGGCGCGCTGCTCGACGAGTACCCCATCCGATTCCTCAAGTGGGATCACAACCGCGCCCTCATGGCGGGCGGCTCGGCGGCGCAGACGCGCGCCCTCTACGCGCTGCTCGATGCGCTGCGCGAGCAGCACCCCGACGTCGCGATCGAGTCGTGCGCGTCGGGAGGCGGGCGCATCGACCTCGGCATCGCGCGCCGCACCCATCGGTTCTGGACGAGCGACACGAACGACGCGCTCGAGCGGCAGAGCATCCAGCGGTACTCGAGCATCCTCGTGCCGCTCGAACTGCTCGGCGGCCACGTCGGAGCCCCGCGCGCCCACATCACGGGCCGCACGCACGACCTCTCGCTGCGCCTCGCGACCGCGCTCTTCGGTCACGCGGGCATCGAGTGGGATGTCACGCGGGCGACCGACGACGACCGCGCCCTGCTGCGCGAGTGGGTCGCGACCGTGCAGCGCTTCCGACCGCTCCTGCACTCGGGCCGCACGGTGCGCGGCGATCTCGACGACGATGCGACCCGTCTCGTGCACGGCGTCGTCGCCCCCGACCGCGGCGAGGCGCTCTTCAGCCTCGCGACGACGGCCGCCTCGCGCGTCTCGGTGCCGCCACCGGTGCGCCTGCCCGGTCTCGACCCCGCTCGCCGCTATCGCGTGGTGCTCGTCCCGCTCGGCACGCCTCCGCGTGCGGTGCAGGATGCTCCCCCGGCGTGGTTCGCGGCCGGCGAGATCACCGCCTCGGGCCGCGTGCTCGCCGAGGCGGGGCTCCCGGTGCCGCTGCTCGCGCCCGAGCAGGCGATCGTGCTGCACGTCACCGCGCTCGACTGAGCCGCGACCCGGCCCTGCGGCAGCGCACCAGCACTGCGCGCCCCCGCGCTCAGTCCTGCAACGCGTAGAGCGCGACCGCGCTCGCGGCCGCGACGTTGAGCGAGTCGACGCCGTGCGCCATCGGGATCGTCACGACGACGTCGGCCGCCGCGAGCGCCTGCCGCGAGAGCCCGTCGCCCTCGGCGCCGACGAGCACCGCGACGCGTTCGGGGGCCGTCGCGGCGAACGAGCGCAGCGACACCGCGTCGTCGGCGAGGGCGAGGGCGGCGATCGTGAACCCCGCCTCGTGCAGAATCTCTGCGGCCTCCTCCCACTCGGGCAGGCGCGTCCACGGCACCTGCAGCACCGTGCCCATCGAGACGCGCACGCTGCGGCGATACAGCGGGTCGGCGCAGCGCGGGGTGACGAGCACGGCATCCGCCCCGAGGCCCGCCACCGAGCGGAAGATCGCCCCGACGTTGGTGTGGTCGACGACGTCCTCGACGATGACGACGCGCCGGGCATCCGCCAGCAGGGTGCGCGGGTCGAGCGGCTCGGGCCGATGCATGCTCGCGAGCGCGCCGCGATGCAGGTGGAAGCCCGTGAGCTCCTCGAGGGCCCCCGCTGCTCCTACGTAGACGGGCACGTCGCGGTCACCCAGCAGCGCCTCGATCTCGGGCAGCCAGCGCTCGCTCGTGAGCACCGAGCGCGGCTCGTGGCCGGCCCGCAGCGCGCGACCGATGACCGTGAGCGACTCGGCGAGGTAGAGGCCGCCCTCGGGCTCGGTGAGGCGGCGCAGCGCGACATCCGTGAGGCGAGCGTAGTCGGCGAGGTCGGGATGCTCCAGGCCCTCGATCCGCACGATCCGCATCGAGATCCCCGCCCTTCGATCGCGGCTCGCGACGGGGACGCTCCCCGGTCGCACAGCCTCCGGAAACATATCCGAAACCCGGCGCGTTTACCCTCCGAGAGAACCCTGCAGGGAGGCACCATGCACCCGTCGGCTCCGGCGCAGCCGCTGTCGCTCAGCGATGAGGCTCGCGCGAGCCTCGACGCAGCGATCGAGCTCGTGCGCGACGCGCGCATCGCCGTGCTCACGGGCGCGGGCGTGAGCACCGATTCGGGCATTCCCGACTATCGCGGAGCGGGCGCTCCCGTGCGCACCCCGATGACGTACAGCCAGTTCCTCGCCGACGAGCCGTACCGCAAGCGCTACTGGGCCGGCAGCCACCTCGGCTGGAGGCGGTTCGCCGCGGCGGCGCCCAATGCGGGCCACCGCACGCTCGCCGAGCTCGAAGCCCACGGCCGCATCGCGGGCATCGTCACCCAGAACGTCGACGGCCTCCACGTGCGTGCGGGCAGTCGCCGCGTCGTCGACCTGCACGGCTCGATGGATCGCGTCGTGTGTCTCCACTGCGGCCAGTCGTTCGCGCGCGAGTCGGTCGCCGATCGCATCGCGACCCTCAACCCGTGGCTCGATCTCGACGCCGAGCACCGCATCAACCCCGACGGCGACGCCGAGGTCGACGACGTCTCGCGCTTCGCCGTGCCCGAGTGCACCGTCTGCGGCGGCACGCTCAAGCCCGACATCGTCTTCTTCGGCGAGTTCGTGCCCCCCGTGAAGTTCGAAGAGGCCCGCGGCATCGTCGCCCGCGCCGACGCGCTGCTCGTGCTCGGATCCTCGCTCGTCGTGAACTCGGGCGTGCGCCTCGTGGGCCTCGCGCAGAAGCGCCGCATCCCGACGATCATCGTCAACCGGGGAGAGACCAAGGCCGACGCGCGCGCCGCCGTTAAGATCGACGCGGGCACGACCGAGACGCTCGCGGCTCTCCGCGACGCGCTTCTCGCCGAGTAGCGCTCCCGCCGACCGACGGCGCCGGGGCCCGCCCGCCACCCGGAAGGACCCCATGACCGCCTTCGCCCTCGTCCGCCACGGCGAGACCGACTGGAACCGCGCGCGCCGCATCCAGGGCTCGACCGACATCCCCCTCAACGACACCGGTCGCGCTCAGGCCGCCGCGACGGGTGAGCTCCTGCAGGGCCGCCAGTGGTCGCGCATCGTCGCCTCCCCGCTCTCGCGCGCGGCCGAGACCGCCGCGATCATCGCGAACGCTGTCGGGATGCCCGACCCCGAGCTCGACGCGGCCTTCGTCGAGCGCAACTACGGTGACGCCGAGGGCTTCACGGGCGCCGAGCTCGACGCGCGCTTCCCCGACGGCGCCGAGGTGCCGGGACGCGAGTCGCGCGAGGCCGTCGCCGAGCGCGTCATCGAGGCGCTGCACCGACTCGCGGCCGAGCACCCGGGCGAGTCGATCATCGTCGTCGCGCACGGCGGCGTCATCCGCAGCGTGCTCGAGACGGTCGCGCCCGGGCGGCACCGCGAGCCGATCACGAACGGCTCGGTGCACTCGTTCCTGCACGCCGACGGCGATATCACGCTCTCGCGCTTCGACGACCCCGTCGACGAGCAGTCGATCTTCCCGCTCGCCGAGGACTTCGAGGAGCAGAACGCCCTCGCCCGCCGCGAGGAGGCGCGCCGCGCCGAGGCGACCGACGGGGCCGAGCGCTGATGGCCACGGGTGCCGAGCGCTTCGCCGCCGCGACGGCAGACCTGGGGCTGTCGCCCGTGCGGATGCCCGACTCGACCCACACGGCCGCCGAGGCCGCGGCCGCCGTCGGCTGCGAGGTCGGCGCGATCGTGAAGTCGCTCGTCTTCGTCGTGCTCGACGGCGACGAGCGCACTCCCCTGCTCGCGCTCGTCGCCGGTGACCGCCGCGCCGATCTCGAGCTGCTCGCCGAGGCCGTGGGCTTGCCAGTCGAGAAGGCCGATGCGAAGACCGTCAAGGCCGCGACGGGCTACTCGATCGGCGGCGTGCCCCCGGTCGGGCATCCGTCGCCCGTGCGCACGCTCGTCGACGAGAGCCTGTTGCGCTTCGACGAGGTGTGGTCGGCCGCGGGAGACGCGCAGAGCGTGTTCGCCGCCGACCCCGAGCAGCTCGTGAGCTGGTCGGGCGGTACGGTCGCGCGCATCGCCACCGCCGGCTGAGCCCCCACCGTCTTCGCCGCCGCCGCCGCCTCCGTCGCGGCGGGCCGTCGCGGGCGTACAGTGCGGTCATGCCCTCGCGTCGCCTGCTGGCCGGAGTGATCGCGGTCGCGGTCGCCACCGTCGTCGCGGTGATCGCGCTGCTCGTGATGGGGGCGCCGCCGGCCGAGGCACCCGGCTCGAACGAAGGTGGGCCAGGGCTGCCCGTGCAGGTGCCGGGTGAGCAGTACACGGGCGAGCCCGTCTCGCTCGAGGCCCCGCTCGTGCTGGGCTCCGAAGGATGCTTCCGGCTCGCCACCGAGGCCGGTGAGCGCTTCGTCATCTGGCCCCGCGGCTTCACCACGGGCGGAGCGTTCGTCGTCGATCCCGCGGGCACGCGGCTCGAGGCCGGCGCGATCCTCGCCGTCTCCGGCGTCGAGATGCCGTACGACGAGCTCCTCGCGATCGAGGGCCCCGACGGCTACTGGGCGAACGTCGCGGGCTTCTGCATCCGCGACGACGACACGGTGATCGTCGCCGACACGGTGCGCGCCGCGGACTGAGCGTCCGAGCGTCGGAGCAGCGTCGCGTCGCCCCGCCGGCCAGCGGGCGCACCGCCTCCACTCCGCGGGTCGCCTGCTCACCGCGCTTGCAGAACTCCGGAACGAGCGAAAACCGCTCACGCGCTCCGGTCTTCTGCAAGCCTGCGCAATCGGTCGTCGAGACCCGCGCTGACGAGCGCGCTCAGCGCCGAGGCGTCGCCGCGAGCTCGCGCAGCAGCTGCAGCAGGATGCCCGCGCTGCGCTCCCAGTCGAACCGCGCGGCCTGCGCGTACCCGGCCTGCGATCGCACCTCCCACTCCCCCGGGGCGAGCAGCGAGCGCACTCGCTCCGCGAACCCGGCGGCGTCGTCAGGAGCCGCGTACAGCGCCGCCGACCCGCCGATCTCGCGGAAGATGGCCGTGTCGGCGACGACGACGGGTGTGCCGCGCCCCATCGCCTCGACGAGCGGGATGCCGAAGCCCTCCTCGCGCGAGGCGTGCACGAGCGCGGTCGCGCCGTCGAGGATCGCCGCGTATTCCTCGTCGGTGACGCCGTCGTAGACGACGAGCGAGCCCGCCGGCGCGAGTGACGTGAGCCGCTCCTTGTCGGAGGGCCGGATGCGACTGAGCAGGTGCAGCCGCGCCCCCGGCAGCTCGTGCAGCGCCCGGCACAGCGTCTCGACGTTCTTGTACGGCATGAACGAGCCCATGTAGACGAGCTCGACGCCCTCGGGCCGCACCCGCTCGCGCGGAGCGGGCCGATCGGCCGCGTTCGGCACGACGACGACGCGTCGAGAGGTGAGGCGATGCGTCTCGATGAGGCCGCGCGTCGTCTCGCTCACGGTGACCACCGCATCCGCCCGATTCAGCAGCAGCCGCTGCGGCCACCACGCGAGGTGGTAGAGCCGCCAGATCGCCCGCACCGGCGCGGGCAGGTCGCGCGGCGGCGTCGGGTGCGCGTAGTAGATGAGGTCGTGCAGCGTGAGCGCGAGCGGGTAGCGGCGGCCCATCGTGCCCATCGTCTGCATGGGGCTGAACACGACGTCGGGGCGGATGCGGTTGACCTGCGACGCGACCCACGGCTCGCGCGCGCTCGTCGGGGCGCTCACGCGGTGCACCGTGAGCCCCGCGGGCAGCATCTCGAGCTGACGGTCGTCGTGGATGAGCGCGATGAGCTCGTCGTCGGCGCCGAGCATCGGCAGCAGGTGCTCGACGAGGCTCGCGGTGAAGCGGCTGATGCCGTCGTGCCGGCCGATGCGCACGTAGCGGCAGTCGATCGCGATCCTCACGCGGGCACCTCCGCGAGTGGCCCGCTCACGCGAGGAACTCGCGGATCGCCCGCGCCGCCGCGCCCGGCGCCTCGTAGTGCACGAGGTGCCCGACCTCCGGCACGACGACCATACGCGCATCCGGGAAGAGGCCGACGAGGCGGTGCTGCGCCTCGAGCGGGGTGATGTCGTCCTCCTCGGCGACGATGAGCAGCGTCGGCACCTTCACCTGCGCGGCGTAGTCGCTCACGTCGTGCGACACCGACGCGCGGAACGCCTCGAGCAGCATGTCGCGGTTCGCGAAGCCCGAGAAGTAGCGGTCGTGCTCCTCGTGGATCCACCGCCGCAGCGCCTTCTCGCGCGTCTTCGCCATCGAGACGCTCATGATGCGCGTGATCGCGCGGCTGCGCAGCAGCGCAAACCCGGCCCGCTGCGGCAGGATCGCGCCGAGCTTGTAGAAGGCGACCGCTCCGCGGGTCAGGATGCCCCTCGGGCCCGCGAGCGCCGGCTGACCGATCGGGTTCACGAGCACCGATCGCGGCGCGGGCACGCCGCCCGCGAGCGCCCCGGCGACCACGATCGAGCCGAAGCTGTGGCCGAGGAGCACGGCCGTGCCCCGCACCTCGAGCGCGATGAGCAGCGCGTCGAGCCACGCCGCGTAGCCCTCGATGTCGTGCGGGCGGTCGGGCAGCGGGGCCGACGCGCCGAACCCCGGCAGATCCGGAGCGATGATGCGCAGCTCGGGAAGCTGCGCGATGACGGGCTCGAGACCGTGGTGGTCGCCGCGGAAGCCGTGCACGACGACGAGCGTGCGCGGAGCATCCGCCGGGCCGTATTCGACGACATGGGTGCGCGCTCCGAGCACGTCGAGGTCGCGATCGCGACGCGGGATCGCGCTGAGCGCGGCGGCGTGGGGAGACGGCTCGGACATCACGCTCAGTCTAGGTCGGAGCGCTCAGTCGGAGCCCGGGCGCGCCCGGTCTACAGTGGAACGACCGCGCGCTCGCGCGAGCTCCCCCGACCCGTCAGCTGCCCCGAGGAGCCCCGTGACCTTCACCGCCCCGATCACCCTTCCCGGCCTCGTGCTCGACCCGCAGTGGTATCGCCGCAGCGTGTTCTACGAGGTCATGGTGCGGTCGTTCATGGATTCGAACGGCGACGGCACGGGCGACCTCGGTGGGCTCATTTCGAAGCTCGACTACCTGCAGTGGCTCGGCATCGACGCGCTCTGGCTGCCCCCGTTCTTCCAGAGCCCGCTGCGCGACGGCGGCTACGACGTGAGCGACTACACGGCCGTGCTGCCCGAGTTCGGCACGATCGAGGAGTTCCGCGAGCTCGTCACGAAGGCCCACGAGCGCAACATGCGCGTCGTCATCGACCTCGTCGTCAACCACACCTCCGACCAGCACCCCTGGTTCCAGGCCTCGCGCGAAGACCCCGAGGGCCCCTACGGCGACTTCTACGTCTGGAGCGACACCGACGAGAAGTACGACAACGTGCGCATCATCTTCGTCGACACGGAGGAGTCGAACTGGGCGTTCGACCCCGTGCGCCGGCAGTTCTACTGGCACCGCTTCTTCTCGCACCAGCCCGACCTCAACTTCGAGAACCCGGCCGTGCACGAGGCGCTCTTCGACGTCGTGCGGTTCTGGCTCGACCTCGGCGTCGACGGGTTCCGCCTCGACGCGATCCCCTACCTCTACGAGTCGGAGGAGGGCAACGGCGAGGGCGAGCCGCGCACGCACGAGTTCATCGCCAAGATGCGCGCGATGGTCGACAAGGAGTACCCCGGCCGCGTGCTCATCGCCGAGGCCAACCAGTGGCCCCACGAGGTCGTCGAGTTCTTCGGCTCCGAGGAGGCACCGGAGTGCCACATGGCGTTCGACTTCCCCGTCATGCCGCGCATCTTCTACGCGCTCCGCTCGCAGCAGGCGACCGAGCTCGAGCGCCAGCTGAGCGAGGAGATCAACGCGCCCGACGGTGCCGCCTGGGGCGTGTTCCTGCGCAACCACGACGAGCTCACGCTCGAGATGGTGAGCGAGGAGTACCGCCAGGCGATGTACGGCTGGTACGCCTACGACCCGCGCATGCGCGCCAACATCGGTATCCGTCGCCGGCTCGCGCCGCTGCTCGACAACTCGCGGGCCGAGCTCGAGCTCGCGCACGCGCTGCTCTTCAGCCTGCCCGGCAGCCCGTTCCTGTATTACGGCGACGAGATCGGCATGGGCGACAACATTTGGCTGCCCGACCGCGACAGCTCGCGCACGCCTATGCAGTGGACCCCGGACCGCAACGCGGGCTTCTCGCACGCCGACCCCGGCAAGCTCTACCTGCCCGTCGTGCAGTCGCTCGTGTACCACTACAACCAGATCAACGTCGAGAGCCAGCTCGCCCAGTCGCGCTCGCTCCTGCACTGGATCCGCAACGTCATCCACGTGCGCAAGGCGCACCCGACGTTCGGGCTCGGCACGATCCGCATCCTCAAGACCAACCACGAGTCGGTGCTCGCGTTCGTGCGCGAGTACGCCGGCAGCGGCACGCACCTCGGCGACGCGCCCGAGCGCATCCTCTGCGTGTTCTCGTTCGCTCACAACCCGGTCGCCGCGACGATCGACATGTCGGGCTTCGAGGGTGCCCCGCTGTGGGATCTCTTCGGTGGCGCCGACTTCCCCTCGGTCGATGAGAACGGCCACGTGACGCTCACGATGGCCACGCAGAGCTTCTACTGGCTGCACGTCGGCGACCGCGACCCCTACCCGCACCACAGCGGCGGCGGAGGCTTCGGCGTCGGTGCTCCGGCCTAGGCTTCGCAGCATGAGCCTCACCGACGCAGAGACCGAGACCGGCAGCGCCAGCACGGGCCACTGGAGCGACGTGCTCGCGGTCTTCGACCTCGAGACCACGGGCGTCGATGTGCGCACCTCGCGCATCGTCACCGCGCACATCGGCGTCATCGGCCCCGACGGTCACCCCGTCGAGTCGTGGTCGTGGCTCGCCGACCCCGGCATCGAGATTCCCGAGGGCGCCACGGCGGTGCACGGCATCACGACCGAGCAGGCCCGTTCGGAGGGCCGCCCCGCCCGCGAGGTCGTCTCCGAGATCACGGATGCCCTGCGCGCGCTCCTCGCCCGCCCCCTGCCCCTCGTGGTCTACAACGCGGCCTACGATCTGAGCCTGCTCAAGGCCGAGTGCGAGCGTCATGGCGTGGAGCCGCTCATCGACCCGGCCCCCATCGTCGACCCGCTCGTGATCGACAAGGCCGTCGACCGGTACCGTCGCGGCAAGCGCACGCTCGAAGCGGCGGCCGCTCACTACGGCGTCGAGCTCTCAGGGGCCCATGACGCCGCGGTCGATGCGATCGCCGCGGGCCGCGTCGCGCAGGCCCTCGCCCGCCAGCACCTCGAGGCTCTGCCCGACGACCTCGCGGTCCTGCACGGCGCGCAGGTCTCGTGGCACGAGCAGCAGTGCGACTCGTTCGAGGACTACATGCGCCGCGAGCGCGACCACCGCTTCACGGCTGACCGCGGCTGGCCGACGCGCCTCTGAGCCGCGCGGCGCTCAGATGAGGGCGTCGCGCGCTGCGCGCCAGCACCGCGGCCGAGCATCCGCGAACGACGAAGGGCCCCAGCCGAAGCCGGGGCCCTTCTCGATGCTTGAGGTCTACTGACCGAAGTTCTTGAAGCGCTGGTTGAACTTCTCGACGCGACCGGCCGAGTCCATGATGCGCTGCTTGCCCGTGTAGAACGGGTGCGAGGCCGACGAGATCTCGACGTCGATGACCGGGTACTCGACGCCGTCGAGCTCGATCGTCTTGTCGCTCGACACGGTCGAGCGCGTGAGGAAGGTCTCACCCGACGCGAGGTCGCGGAACACGATCGCCTTGTACTCGGGGTGGATGTCAGTCTTCATGAACGGTTCCTTGGGATTGTGATCAGCGGGTGGCCCCCGCTGCGGGCACGAATGTGGTCAGAGAGAGGCAGAGCCTCCGAGGCCGACTCTCAAGACTAGCAGAGCACAGCCTGGCCGTGAGGCGCGGTCAGGCCGCGCGCGCCGCGAATCGGTCGCCGTCGCGGTGCACCTGCAGCTCGAGGCCGAAGGTGCGGCTGAGGTGCTCGCCCGTGATGATGTGGTCGAGTGGCCCGGCGGCCGAGACGCGGCCGTCGGCGAGCAGCAGGGCGTGCGTGAAGCCCGCGGGAATCTCTTCGACGTGGTGCGTGACCATGATCATCGCCGGCGAGTCGGGTGAGCTCGCGAAGCTGCCGAGCAGGCCCAGCAACTCTTCGCGCGCGCCGAGGTCGAGGCTCGCGGCCGGCTCGTCGAGCAGCAGCAGCTCGGGGTCGGTCATGATCGCGCGGGCGATCTGCACGCGCTTCTGCTCGCCGTCGCTGAGGCTGCCGAAGCGGCGCTCCTCGAAGCGGTCGAGCTTCCATTCGCGCAGCACGCGGCGCGCGCGGCGCTCGTCGACCTCTTCGTACTCCTCGTTCCAGCGACCCGTCACCGAGTGGGCGGCGGTCATGACGACGTCGATCACGGTCTCGTCGGCGGGCACGCGGCGCGCCATCGCGGTCGAGGCGAAGCCGATGCGCGGGCGCAAGCCGGCGAGGTCGGTGTGACCGACCTCCTCCTCGAGCACCGTCACGCGGCCGCTCGTGGGGTGCAGGAACGCCGCGGCGAGCTGCAGGAGCGTCGTCTTTCCGGCGCCGTTCGGCCCGAGCACGACCCAGCGATCGGAGTCTTCGACGGCCCACTGGACCCCGTCGAGGATGGCGTTGCCATCGCGGGAGAAGGAGACATCGTCGAACTCGAGAACGCTGGCCATGATGGCTCCCAGCCTAGACGAGCAGGCTCGCGTAGAGCGCGCGTGTCCGTTCCGCGATCGCTCCCCACGCGAAGTGGTTCTCCGCTCGCTGGCGACCCGCCTCGCCCATCTGACGGGCGCGTTCGGGGTCGCTCACGACGTCGGCGAGCACGGCCGCGAGATCCGACACGAAGCGTGCGGGGTCCACGGGCGTGCCCGTGCCGTCCTGCAGCTGCTCGATGGGCACGAGGCGCCCGGTGACGCCGTCATCGACGACCTCGGGAATGCCTCCCGTGGCCGTGCCGACGACGGCGACGCCGCACGCCATGGCCTCGAGGTTGACGATGCCGAGGGGCTCGTAGACGCTCGGGCACACGAACGCGGTGGCGTGCGACAGTACAGCTGCGAGCTCACGCTGCGAGAGCATCCGCTCGATCCAGACGACGCCCGTGCGCTCCGCCTGCAGCGCGGCCACGCCGTTCTGCACCTCGCGCAGGATCTCGGGGGTGTCGGGAGCGCCCGCGCACAGCACGAGCTGCACGTCCTTCGGCAGGGCCCGCACGGCCTCGAGCAGGTACGGCAGGCCCTTCTGACGCGTGATGCGACCGACGAACACGATCGTCGGGCGGTCGGGGTCGATGCCGAGCGTGCGCACGAACTCGTGGTCGATCGTGCGCTGCCAGCCCTCGAGGTCGATGCCGTTGTGAATGACGGTGACCTTCTGCTCATCGAGCTGCGGGTAGCAGCGCAGGATGTCGCGGCGCATGCCGTCGCTCACGGCGACGATCGCGTTCGCGGTCTCGAAGGCCTCGCGCTCGATCCAGCTCGAGATGCGATAGCCGCCGCCGAGCTGCTCGGCCTTCCACGGCCGCAGCGGCTCAAGGCTGTGGGCGGTGACGACGTGCGGGATGTCGTGCAGCATCGACGCGAGCTGGCCCGCGGCGTTGGCGTACCAGGTGTGCGAGTGCACGAGGTCGGCGCCGTCGACGTCGTCGGCGATCGCGAGGTCGACGCCGAGCGTCGCGAGCGCGGGGTTGGCCGACGAGAGGGCGCCCGGCACGAGGTAGGCGTGGGTGTCGGCCTCGTTGCGCGGAGCGCCGAAGCACCGCACGCGCACATCGAGCGCATCGTGCCGCAGTGCCCGCACGAGCTCGGCGACGTGCACTCCCGCTCCCCCGTAGACCTCGGGCGGATACTCACGGGAGATGACGTCGACGCGCATGAGGACGACGCTAGTACAGCGGGAGTCCCTCCCCTACTGTGGGGTTATGGCATCCCCCAAGGTCTTCGGAATCGTACTGGCCGGCGGCGAGGGAAAGCGGCTCATGCCGCTCACGGCAGATCGAGCGAAACCCGCGGTTCCGTTCGCCGGGGGGTACCGCCTCGTCGACTTCGCGCTGTCGAACCTCATCAACTCCGGCCTTCGCCAGATCGTCGTCCTCACGCAGTACAAGAGCCACTCGCTCGACCGGCACGTCTCGCAGACCTGGCGCCTCAGCAGCATGCTCAACGCCTACGTCGCGTCGGTCCCGGCGCAGCAGCGTCTCGGCAAGCGCTGGTTCGCCGGCAGCGCCGACGCGATCTTCCAGAGCCTCAACCTCATTCGCGATGAGAAGCCCGACATCGTCGTCGTCGTCGGCGCCGACCACGTCTACCGCATGGACTTCACGCAGATGATCGACGCCCACATCGCCTCGGGCGCGGGCGTCACCGTCGCCGGCATCCGCCAGCCGATCTCGCTCGCCGACCAGTTCGGCGTGATCGAGACCGACCCCGCGAACCCGTCGCGCATCGCCGCCTTCCACGAGAAGCCGAAGAACGCGGTCGGTCTCGCCGACGATCCCGACCAGATTCTCGCCTCGATGGGCAACTACGTCTTCGACGCCGATGTGCTCATGGATGCCGTCACGCGCGACGGCGAGCTCGAGAGCTCGGCGCACGACATGGGCGGCGACATCGTGCCCGAGTTCGTGCGTCGCGGCGAGGCCTTCGTCTACGACCTCAACCACAACGTCGTGCCAGGAGCGACCGAGCGCGACCGCTTCTACTGGCGCGACGTGGGCACGATCGAGTCGTTCTTCGACGCCCACCAGGACCTCATCGCGGCCCTGCCGGTCTTCAACCTGTACAACACCGAGTGGCCCATCTACAGCCAGCAGACGAACATGCCGCCCGCGAAGTTCGTGCGCGACGCCTCGGGCGCGACCGGTGAGGTGATCGACTCGATCGTCTCGCTCGGGGCCGTGCTCTCGGGCGCCCACATCGAGCGCAGCGTGCTCGGCACCTGGGTCACGGTCGAGTCGGCGGAGGTGACCGACTCGGTCGTCTTCGAGCGCACCACGATCGGCGCAGGGGCGATCGTGCGGCGGGCTATTCTCGACAAGGAGGTCGTGGTCGCTCCCGGCGCGCAGGTGGGCGTCGATCACGCCGCCGACCGAGCCCGCGGCTTCACGGTCACCGATACCGGCATCACCGTCGTCGGCAAGGGCATCCGCGTCGAGTAATCGACCCCGCAGCGATCGGGCCCCCGCGCCCGCCCTCGAGGAGTGCCCGCCCCATGACCCGCTTCCTCGTCGTCCTCGACGTCGACTCCACGCTCATCGAGGACGAGGCGATCGAGCTGCTCGCCGATGAGGCCGGCTCGGGCCCCGCGGTCGCCGAGATCACCGAGCGCGCGATGCGCGGCGAGCTCGATTTCGCGGCCTCGCTCGCCGAGCGCGTGCAGACCCTGGCGGGCCTCGATGTCGGATGCTGCGCTCGCGTCGGCGCGCGCATCCGTCTCACCGCCGGAGCGCGCGAGCTCGTCGCGGCCGTCCACGCCGCCGACGGGGCCATCGCCGTCGTATCGGGCGGCTTCCACGAGCTGCTCGACCCGATCGCCGCCGACCTCGGGCTCGATCACCACCGCGCGAACCGGCTCGAGACCGCCGAAGGCCGGTTCACGGGGCGCACGGTCGGCCCCGTCATCGACGCGGCCGCGAAGGCGGATGCTCTGCGCGAGTGGGCCGCCGCCCACGACCTGCCCCTGCGTCGCACGATCGCCATCGGCGATGGCGCGAACGACCTGGCGATGCTCGCCGCGGCGGGGCTGGGTGTGGCGTTCGACGCGAAACCCATCCTGCGCGCCGCCGCCGACGTGTGCCTCGCGCGGCGCGACCTGCGCGACGCGCTGCCGCTGCTCGGCCTGCGCGGCTAGCGGCGGCCGCCGACCCGGCCGCCCGACCGGCAGCCCGTCAGGCGTAGGGTCAGTGCCCCATCCCGAGGCCGCCGTCGACGGGGATGACCGCACCCGAGATGTACGCGGCGTCGTCGCTCGCGATCCACGCCACGACGCGCGCGACCTCCTGCGGGCTCGCGAAGCGGCCGGCGGGGATCGAGTCCTTGTACGCCTTCTGCTGCTCCTCGGGCAGCTCGGCCGTCATGTCGGTCTCGATGAATCCGGGGGCGACGACGTTCGCGGTGATGCCGCGGCCGCCGAGTTCTCGCGTGATCGAGCGAGCCATGCCGACGAGAGCGGCCTTCGACGACGAGTAGTTGATCTGGCCAGGCGAGCCGTACAGCCCGACGACGGACGAGATCAGGATCACGCGGCCGAAACGCGCCTTGAGCATCCCCTTGGCCGCGCGCTTGACCGTGCGGAAGGCGCCCGTGAGGTTCGTGTCGACCACGGTCTGGAAGTCGTCGTCCGACATGCGCAGCAGGAGGGTGTCGCGCGTGATGCCCGCGTTGGCGATGACGACCTCGATGGGACCATACGCCGCCTCGACCTCGCTGTAGGCGGCGTCGAGCGACGCGGCGTCGGTGACATCGGCGGTGACCGTGAGCGCACCCTCGGGGCCGCGGCCGGAGCGCGCCGTGACGGCGACGCGATGGCCCTGGGCGACAAACTCCTCGGCGATCGCGAAGCCGATGCCGCGGTTGCCTCCGGTGACGAGAACGGTGCGCTGAGTGGTCATGGGCATCAGCTTATGGGCAGGGTAGGGCGCAGTTTTCTCGCAGGCGACGAACCTAGACTCAAGGCCTCATGAAGCAGCCGACCGGCGCCGCCATCACCTCGCTCCCCTCGTCCCCCACCGACGAGCGGCGCTCGCGCATGATCAAGTACTCCGTCGCGATGGCGGTGCGCCTGGTCTGCATCGGCGCGTGCTTCGTCACGCCGGGCTGGTGGCTCCTCATCCCCGCCCTCGGGGCGATCGTCCTCCCGTACTTCGCCGTCGTGGTCGCCAATCAGGTCGCCCCGAACGACGGTCGCGCGGTCGAGCGTCCCGGCCAGATGCTGCCGTACCGCCCGCCGGGCACCTCGGCGTGATCTCGCTCCCGGGCGAGATCTCCGGTACGCGGTGCTCGCGAGCCGGCTGCCGTCGCGAGGCGACCTGGGCCGTGAACTGGCGCAATCCCCGCATCCACGGCCCCGAGCGCGTCAAAGTCTGGCTCGCGTGCGACGAGCACCGCGACTTCCTCTACGACTTCGTCGCCCAGCGCAGCTTCCCCGTGACGATCACGCCCGCCGGCGTGGTCGTCGACTCCCTGCCAGATTTGGGAGAATCGACGGCGTGAGCATTCTCAGCCTGGCCGTGCAGCGCCGCTGGCTCGGCTGGCTCGGCCTCACGACGCTCTTCGCCGTCATCTGCGTGGGTCTCGCGCAGTGGCAGTGGCAGCGCCGCCTCGAGACGGTCGCCGAGATCCGCGTCGTCGCGGCGAACTGGGAGACGTCGGCGGTCTCGCTCGGCGAGGCGCTTCCCGACCGCGATGCCCTCGACCCCGACCTCGAATGGAAGCCCGTCGCGCTCGAGGGCGAGTACCTCGTCGACGAGCAGCTGCTCGCTCGGGCTCGCCCGCTCAACGGCCGCCCGGGCTTCGAGGTGCTCACGCCCCTGCTGCTCGACGACGGCAGCGTCTTCGTCGTCAACCGCGGCTGGCTTCCGGTCGGCTCCGAGCAGGACTCCCCCGACGTCGTGCCCGAGCCCCCCGCCGGCCGCGTCGAGGTGCTCGCACGCCTCAAGCCCGGCGAGCCCGAGCTGCGCGGCCGCGGCGCCCCCGAGGGGCAGATCGCGACCATCCACCTGCCCGATGTCGCCGAGCGGGTCGACGCGGGCGACGTCATCACGGGCGCCTACGGCCTCCTCGACTCCGAGAGCCCCGCTCCCGACTCGCGGCCCATCGCCGCGACCCGCCCCGTGCCCGACGAGGGCCCGCACCTCAGCTACACGTTCCAGTGGTACGTCTTCGCGCTCATGGGCTTCATCGGCTACGGCTGGGCGCTGCGCAAAGAGCGTCAGCGCATCGTCTCGGAGCAGACCGGTGTGCCGATTCCCGTGCGCGTCAAGAAGCGCGCGAGCGACTCCGACGAAGAGGATGCTCTGCTCGACGCCCGCTGAGACCCGCGCCGAGCATCCGCCCGCCGACAGCGCGAGCCGTGCTGGCCTCGGTCAGGCGAGCGAGATGAGGTCGGCGTAGTCCTTCGTCCAGAGGTCCTCGACGCCGTCGGGCATGATGAGCACGCGCTCGGGGTTGAGTGCCTCGACCGCGCCCTCATCGTGGCTCACGAGGATGACCGCACCCGAGTAGTTGGCGAGCGCGCCGAGGATCTCTTCGCGGCTCGCCGGGTCGAGGTTGTTCGTCGGCTCGTCGAGCAGGAGCAGGTTGGCCTTCGAGACGACGAGCATCGCGAGCGAGAGACGCGTCTTCTCGCCGCCGGACAGCACGCCGGCGGGCTTGGAGGTGTCATCTCCGGTGAACAGGAACGAGCCGAGCACCTTGCGCGCCTCGAGCTCGGTGATCGCGGGAGAGGCCGACATCATGTTCTGCAGCACGCTGCGCTTGACGTCGAGTGTCTCGTGCTCCTGGGCGTAGTACCCGACCTTGAGGCCGTGGCCGGGCTCGAGCTGACCCGTGTCGGGCTCGTCGACTCCGGCGAGGATGCGCAGCAGCGTCGTCTTGCCCGCGCCGTTGAGGCCGAGGATGACGACCTTCGAGCCGCGGTCGACGGCGAGATCGACGGCCGTGAAGATCTCGAGCGAGCCGTAGCTCTTCGACAGGTTCTTCGCCTGCAGAGGCGTCTTCCCGACGGGCGCGGGCTCGGGGAACCGCAGCTTCGCGACGCGCTCGACCGCGCGCACCTCATCGAGCCCCGCGAGCATCTTCTCGGCGCGCGCGACCATCTGGTGGGCCGACGCGGCCTTCGACGCCTTCGCACCGAACCTAGCGGCCTGCAGCTGGAGCGCGGTCGCCTTCTTCTCGACGTTGACGCGCTCCTTCTTGCGGCGCTCCTCGTCGGACTCGCGCTGGCGCAGGTAGTTCTTCCAGCCCATGTTGTAGACGTCGATCACCTGGCGGTTGGCGTCGAGGTAGAAGACCTTGTTGACCGTCTCCTCCACGAGGTGGATGTCGTGGCTGATGACGATGAACCCGCCCTGGTACGAGCTCAGGAACTCGCGCAGCCAGACGACCGAGTCGGCGTCGAGGTGGTTCGTCGGCTCGTCGAGGATCATCGTCTCGGCATCGCTGAAGAGGATGCGCGCGAGCTCGATGCGGCGCCGCTGGCCGCCCGAGAGCGTCTTGAGCGGCTGGCTGAGGATGCGGTCGGGCAGGCTCAGGTTGCTCGCGATCGACGCGGCCTCGGCCTCGGCGGCGTACCCGCCGAGCGCGAGGAACCGGTCGGTCAATCGACCGTACTTCGCCATCGCCTTCTCGCTCACGACCGGGTCGGGGCTCGCCATGTCGAGCGTCGCCTGCTGCATGTCGATGACGATCTGGCCGAGCCCCCGGGCGTCGAGGATGCGCGTGCGGGCCAGCTGCTCCGGGTCGCCCGAGCGAGGGTCCTGAGGCAGGTACCCGAGCTCGCCGATGCGCTGCACGTGACCGGCGGCAGGCAGTTCATCGCCGGCGAGAACCTTCGTGAGCGTCGTCTTGCCGGCGCCGTTGCGCCCGACGAGCCCGACCTTGTCGCCCTTGTCGACGCGGAACGAGACGTTCTCCATGAGCAGGCGCGCGCCGACCCGGATCTCGAGATCCTGAACAGCGAGCACAGCGAACGTCCGTTTCTTTCGTGGGTTTCGTCAGAGGGGGCCACGGGGGGCCAGCCCGATAGTCTAACCGGAGTCCCCTGGTCCCCGATTCCCGTGAGGAACGCATCCCCGTGACGCTCGCCACCGCACTTCCCGCGCGCTCGACCCTCGTCGACCGCGTCATCCCCCGCACGCTCCTCTCCGACGCCGCACTCGTCGTCGCCGGCACCGCTCTCGTCGCGGCGCTCGCGCAGGTCGCGATCCCGCTGTGGCCCGTGCCGGTCACGGGTCAGACGCTCGCCGTGCTGCTCGTCGGCGCGTCGCTCGGCGCCGCTCGCGGTGCGGCTTCGCTCGGCCTCTACGCGCTGCTCGGCGCGATCGGTCTGCCGATCTACAGCGATGCCGCCTCGGGCTGGAGCGTTCTCGTCGGCCCGACCGGTGGGTACATCATCGGCTTCGTGCTCTCGGCCGCCATCGTCGGCTGGGCTGCCGAGCGCCGCTGGGATCGCGGCTGGCTCAAGGCAGCCGTGACGTTCATCGGCGGGTCGCTCGTCGTCTTCGCGGTCGGCCTGCCGTGGCTGTCGTACTCGCTCGGCGGGTTCGGCCTGGCGAACGACCTGCAGGCGACGCTCGTCGCGGGCTTCTACCCCTTCATCATCGGCGGACTCATCAAGGCCGGCATCGCCGCCGCCCTGCTGCCGACGATCTGGAAGGCCGTCGAGCGTCGCGACCGCACCGAGGCGTAGCCCGCTCGCACGAACGAGAATGGCCCCTCCCGATCGGGAGGGGCCATTCTCGTTGCTCTGCAGGAGGCTCAGATCAGATGCTGAAGCCCAGTGCTCTCATCATGTCGCGACCGTCGTCAGTGATGCGCTCGGGGCCCCACGGCGGCATCCAGACCCAGTTGATGCGGAACTGCTCGACGATGCCATCGA
>JAOASR010000001.1 GCA_030158585.1 Microcella sp. | reverse complement strand
GCGGGAAGCCCAGGTTGATGCCGCCGTGGCTCGGGTCGAGCCAGCGCGACGTGATCGCCTTCTCGCGCGTGAAGAAGTGGATCGCCTGCGAGCCGTACGCCTTCGTGTCGCCGAACAGCGAGTCCTTCCAGCCGCCGAACGAGAAGTAGCCGACCGGCACGGGGATGGGCACGTTGATGCCGACCATGCCGACGGTGACCTCGTTCTGGAAGCGGCGGGCCGCTCCGCCGTCGTTGGTGAAGATCGCGGTGCCGTTGCCGTACTGCGAGCCGTTGATGAGGGCGAGGCCCTCCTCGTAGGTCTTGACGCGCACGATCGAGAGCACGGGGCCGAAGATCTCTTCGGTGTAGACGCGCGAGCTCGTCGGCACCTTGTCGATGAGGGTGGGGCCGAGCCAGAAGCCGTTCGCGTCGCCGTCGATCTCGATGCCGCGGCCGTCGACGACGATCTCGGCGCCGTCGGTCGTGGCCACGTCGAGGTAGCCGGCGACCTTGTCGCGGTGCTCCTTCGTGATGAGCGGGCCCATGTCGCAGTTGCGCGTGCCGTCTCCGACCTTGAGGCCGCTCATGCGACCCGTGATCTTCTCGATGAGAGCATCCGCCACGGGCTCGACCGCGACGACGACCGAGATCGCCATGCAGCGCTCGCCGGCCGAGCCGAAGCCGGCGTTGACGGCCGAGTCGGCGACGAGGTCGAGGTCGGCGTCGGGCAGCACGAGCATGTGGTTCTTGGCGCCGCCGAGGGCCTGCACGCGCTTGCCGTTGGCGGTGCCGCGCTCGTAGATGTACTTCGCGATGGGCGTCGAGCCGACGAAGCTGATCGCGGCGATGTCGGGGTGGTCGAGAATCGCGTCGACGCTCTCCTTGTCGCCGTTGACGACGTTGAGCACGCCGGCCGGCAGGCCGACCTCCTCGAAGCGCTCGGCGAGCCAGAGCGACGCCGACGGGTCCTTCTCCGAGGGCTTGAGCACGACCGTGTTGCCGGCCGCGATCGCGAGCGGGAAGAACCACAGCGGCACCATGGCCGGGAAGTTGAAGGGGCTGATGATGCCCACGATGCCGACGGGCTGCTTGATCGAGTAGACGTCGACGCCGGTCGAGACGTTCTCGCTGTACTCGCCCTTCATGAGCTGCGGCAGCGACGTCGCGAGCTCGACGACCTCGAGGCCGCGGGCGATCTCGCCGAGAGCATCCGACGTGACCTTGCCGTGCTCGTTCGTCAGGATCGCGGCGAGCTCCTCCTTGCGCGTGTTGACGACCTCGCGGAAGGCGAAGAGGATCTGCTGGCGCTTGGCGAGCGACATGCCCGACCAGCCGGGCAGGGCCCTCTTGGCGGCCGCGACGGCGACGGCGACGTCGTCGGTCGTGGCGAGCGCGACCTCGCGCTGCACGGCGCCGGTGGCCGGGTTGTAGACGGGGGCGGTGCGAGTGGATGCTCCGGCGAACGAAGCGCCGTCGACCCAGTGCTGGACGAGCGTCATGAACTGCTCCTGACGAGAGGAAAGAGGGAAGGTGCCCTCAGTCTGCGCCTGCGCAGGTCTGCGATCAAGCACTGAAGACGCACAGTCGATGTGCGTTTCTGCACATAGCCTCAGCGGGGCGGGATCAGCTCCGCGCGGCGGCGCGCGACCTCGTCGTGGAGTGCCTGGCGCACGATCGCGACGGCGTCGACCGCGGGGCTCTCGGGCCGCGTCGAGAGGGTGAACTGCAGCCGGAAGTCGACGAGGTCGGGCAGCACGGGCACGAGCCGAGCATCCGTCTCGCCCATGAAGGCGTGCAGAAGACCGATGCCGGCGCCCGCGCGCGTCGCCTCGACCTGGGCGAAGACGCTCGTCGAGCCGAAGCCGAGGCGCATGCCGCCGAGCACCGGCGCGAGGTCGAGCTCGCGCACGGTCAGCAGGGCGTCGACGTAGAAGACGAGGTCGTGGCCCTCGAGGTCGGCGAGCGCGCGCACCGCCGGCCGCGAGGCGAGGTAGTCGGGCGAGGCGTAGAGGCGCAGCGCGTACTCGGCGAGCGGCTCGGAGTGCACGCGCGCACCGCCCGCCGCGCCGATCGTGACCGCGAGATCGAAGCCCGAGCCGCGCAGGCTGAGCGGCCGCGTCGAGGTCACGAGCTCGAGCGCGATGCCCGGGTGCTGCGCGCGCACGGCGGCGAGCGCCGGGGCCACGAAGAGCGCCCCGAACCCGTCGGGAGCCGCGACGCGCACGGTGCCCCGCACGGTGCCATCGCCCGAGGCGGCCGCCACGACCTGCTCGACGATGCCCTCGAGGGCGGATGCTCGCTCGACGACATCGCGCCCGATCGAGGTGAGCTCCCACCCGTCGGCGCCTCGGTCGAGCAGGCGCGCACCGAGGGCGGCCTCGAGCCGGTCGATGCGGCGGCGCACGGTCGTGTGGTCGACGCCGAGCAGCGCCCCCGCCGAGGTCATGCGGCCCACGCGCGCGACGGCGACGAGGTAGCGCACGTCGTCGGTCGAGACATCCTGGGGGCGTGGCGCGGCCATGCGCTCACCCTATGGCGGCGCGGTGCGGGTGCGCGGCGGGGCGGGTCTCGATGTCGGATGCCCCTGCCACACTCGCTCGCATGGACTTCCTGCTCCCGCTCCTCATCGGCGTGCTGCTCGGCGTGCTGCTCGGCATCGCCCTTGGCCTGCTCGTGGCTCGCCGCGCGCGCCCCTCGGCGGAGGACCCTGCCGTCGTCGAGGCGCGGCACCAGGCGCTCATCGCCCAGATTCGCAGCGAGGAGGCCGAGCACCGCGCCGCGCTGACCGCCGAGCTCTCGGGCCTGCAGGCGACGGCCGCCGGGCTGCGCGAGCAGGTGGCGCAGGCGCAGGATGCCCACCGCGAGTTCGTCGAGCGCACACACGCCGAGCAGCGCGCCCGTGAAGAGCGCGAGCGCGGCGAGAGCAAGGTTCTGCAGGCCCTCACCCCGGTGCAGGAGACGCTGCGCACCATGCAGGCCAAGGTCACCGAGCTCGAGACGCAGCGCAGCCAGCAGCACGGAGAGCTCGCGCAGCAGCTCAAGTCGGCGACAGAGTCGGAGGAGCGCCTGCGCGCCACCGCCGAGTCGCTCGCGAGCGCTCTGCGCTCGAACAGCGTGCGAGGCGTGTGGGGCGAGACGCAGCTGCGCAACGTCGTCGAAGCCGCGGGCCTCATCGAGCGCGTCGACTTCGACGTGCAGGCGAGCATCTCATCGGATGCGGGTGCGGGGCGCCCGGACATGGTCATCCACCTCCCCGGCGGCAAGAACATAGCCGTCGACGCGAAGGTGCCGTTCGCCTCGTACCTCGAGGCGAGTCAGATCGCGATCACCGCGACGGGCGAGGAGGGGGCGCGGCGCGAGGCACTCATGAAGCTGCACGTGAAGGCCGTGCGGGCGCACATCGACACGCTCGCGAGCAAGGCCTACTGGGCGGGGCTCGAGGCCTCCCCCGAGCTCGTCATCGCCTTCATCCCGAGCGAGTCGCTCGTCTCGAGCGCGATGGAGGCCGACCCGGCGATCATGGACTACGCCTTCAGCAAGCGGGTCGCCCTCGCCTCGCCCGTCACCCTCTGGTCGGTGCTGAAGACGGTCGCCTTCTCGTGGCAGCAAGACGTGCTGACAGAGGATGCGAAGCTGCTCTTCGACCTCAGCCGCGAGCTCTACGGCCGCCTCGGCACGCTCGCGGGCCACATCGAGAAGCTCGGGCGCTCGATCGAGGGCACGGTGCGCAACTACAACGGCTTCGTCGGGTCGATGGAGCGTCAGGTGCTGCCGAGCGCGCGCAAGCTGCAGCGACTCGACGAGTCGAGCGTGCTCGGTCCGCTGCTGCCGATCGAGGACGGCCCGCGCGAGATCACCGCGATGGAGCTCGTCGAGAACCTCGAGCCCTCGGCCATCGAGACGGGCGCGCACGAAGCGGTCGACGCGCTCCCCGCACCGGAGTAGCCTCCCCGGCATGGTCGCCCACACGTTCGCCTTCGCGGGCTTCGCCGTTCCCGACATCGACGCCGCCCACGCCTTCTACCGCGACGTCATCGGCCTCGAGGTCGGCGTCGAGTCGATGGGCCAGCTCTCGCTCGAGCTGCCGGGCGGCGGCTGGGTGCTCGTCTACCCCAAGCCCGACCACACCCCCGCCACGTACACGGTGCTCAACCTTGAGGTCGCCGACATCGACCGCGCGGTCGACGAGCTCGAGGCCGCCGGCGTCGAGACGCTGCGCTACGACGGATTCGAGCAGGATGCGCGCGGCATCGCTCGCGGCATCGCCGCCGGCCACGGGCCCGACATCGCGTGGTTCACCGACCCGGCCGGCAACATCCTCTCGGTGCTGCAGAACGCCCCGAGCGACGACGCCTCCGTCGTCTGAGCCTCCGTCGTCTGAGCCGCCGTCGTCTGAGCCCTCGTTCCGGGCCGTCGCAGGTCGTCGCGCCCGGAACGGGGGCCTGTGCGCGAACACCCGACACGGATAGCATCTGTTGCAGACCCCACGTCAACGACGACGCGGCGGTGACCCCTTCGGCGAGAGATCAACGATGACCCAACGCCCCTGGCTGGACCACTACCCGAGCGATGTCGAGCACGAGCTCGTGCCGCCGCCCTTCGACACCCTTCCCGGGCTGATCGCCGCTTCGGTGTCGCAGTACGCCGACACGATCGCCTTCACGCAGTGCATGCCCAACGGCATGAACGGCTCGCTCACCTACCGCGAGGTCGACGAGCTCTCCGACGCGTTCGCCGCGTACCTCCGCGAAGAGGTCGGCCTGCGCGCCGGCGACCGCGTCGCGGTGCAGATGCCGAACTGCCTGAGCTACCCCGTCGTCGCCTTCGGCGTGCTCCAGGCCGGGTGCGTGCTCGTCAACACCAACGCGCTCTACACCC